>CAMPKP010000180.1 GCA_946887295.1 uncultured Gemmatimonadota bacterium
ACGTGCTTCGTGACGGCGACATGCTCACTGCAGGCTCCTCCGCTGACGAGTTCGCGGAGGAGACTACCTGCGGCTGGTCAAGCGAATCTCAAGCGGGCTGAGGAGGCCGCCGAATGTCGCTCCCTCCCTAGCCGACGGTCGCCGGCCGGAACTCCGCCGCGTTCTCCCCGTAGCTCCACATGAACGGCGGCGCGACACCGAAGAGGCGTGCGTAGACGTACAGCTGCCCGCGGTGGTGCACGAACTCGTCGTTCATGATCGAGAACCCGACCCACCCGGGCCAGGTTTGCTTCCAGGGTGTGGAGACGATGGCCCGCAGCTCCGCGTCGCCGATCCGGGCCACGGCCAGGTCGGCCTCGTCGAAGCACTGCCTGGCGAAAGCGATCAGGGCCGGCTTGTCCAGCTCGTCGGCCAGCCGGGCCTCAGCCGCCTCATCGGCGGTGACGCTGCCCGTCGCGACACCCCGAGCGATGTCCCGGACGCACGTCGCCGACACATGGACCGCCAGCTCGGTCGCGGACCGCAGGCCCGGGACCGGTTGACTCCGGTACCGGTCTGCGGGTATCGCCTCGAGCAGGCGGAGGTAGACGCCGTATTTCTGCCGGAACTGGTCCCAGAACCCGTCGAGTGCCTGCTTGTTCATCGTCCCTCCTCCGCTGGAGTGCGAATGGTGGTACCGTGAAAGCACGAGCGCCCCGCGTGAGGCGGGGCGCCGGACCTCCGACCCTGGAGACTCTAGTCGCCTTCGACCAGGAACGACAGCTTCGCGTTCACCCGATACCGGACGATCCGATCGCCCTCGACTACGCCGGAGAAATTGTCGATCCAGATGCTCTTGATATTGCGGACCGTGGCGCCGGCCTGCTTGACCGCCTGCTGGGCCGCGTCATCGAAGCTCCGGTCGGACTCCGCGATGACCTCGAGAACCTTCACGATGCTCATGGCTGCTCCTTGCGGTGGGACCCGCGACGGGTGGCGGGGCTCAATATGAGGCGCGCGCAGGCGGTGGTCCAGCCCGAATCCTGCCCGACCGCCGGCTCGAGGGTGCCCATGTCCGTCATGGCCGGCCCCATCTGGTCCACGCTCGTGGCATGTGTTGACGGCGCGGCTAGGGGTGGCTACGACGTGGCCTCCACCGCGGCCACGATCGCATCCGCATCCGCCCCCAGGGCGTACGCCAGCCGCCCCGCCGGGCTCACCACGTAGACGATCGAGGGATGGGTGACGTCCCCGCTCGCGGGATTCCGGGTGCGCGGCACCCGCCACGCGGTGAGCGCGCGCTCGACCGCGGCCACGTCGCCGCTCAGCACGTGCATCCCCTCCCCCAGCTCCCACATCTCCGCCAGGTACGGCAGGCGCGACTCGGTGTCGCGCCAGGGGTCGAGCGTCACCACCAGCAGCACCGCGCCCCGCTCGCCCAGGCGGCCGGCGGCGGTGCGCGCGGCCTGCACGGTCAGCGGGCACACCGTGGCGCAGTGGCCGAAGGCGAAGGTGACGATCACCGGCCGGCCCGCGAAGCCGCGGGCCGAGACCGAATCGCCGTGCTGGTCCACCAGCTTCAGCGCCGGCACCGAGTCGCTCACTCGGCCCGCCGCCACCGCGTCGGCGACGTCGCCCGAGGGGCGCACGGCGAAGGGCTCGCCGCGGGCCTGGGCGACGACTCCGCCGGCGGCGACCAGTCCGATCGCCACCGCCAGCCCGGCTCCGGCGAGCACCGCCCGGCCCGGCGGCCGGGCCCACGCGGCCGCGAGCCCCTCCCGCAGGGCATCGCCCCAGATCACGACCAGCACGGCGACGAGGCCGACGGGCTCGCCGACCAGCAGGATCCACCCGCCGGCGTTCGGCAGCCTGTCGGGCGCCGCGCCGAAGCACACCTCCCTGGTCCGGAGCAGCCACTCGGGCGCCGCGGCGCCCGCCGGCCAGAGTGCGAGCGCCCACCACGCCGCGGTGACGAGGCCGATCGCCGCGAGCGCGCCCAGGGCGAGCGCGCCCCGCGTGGTCAGCGGCTCAGCCGATCTTCCAGATGGCAGCGAGCACCTTCCAGTTCACGAAGAAGTACAGGATGAAGGCCCCGAGGAAGATGAACACCAGCACCATGGTCCCCGGCGCCGGCCCCATGATCCCGCGCCCCGGCGCGTGCAGCTCGGCGTTGAGCTGGTCCACGTTCGGCGGGAGGCGCGGCGGGTGAGTGAGCCCGCGCGGCACGCCCCGCATCTCGACGCCCTCGGTGATCGTGCCGAGCGGCTCGCCCAGGAACACCGACTTCACCGCGATCGCCACGAACCCGAGCGCCGCGGTCGCCGCCGTGAGCCCGCCGAGCGCCATGATGGCGAGGACCAGGTCCACCGCGGGGTCGAACTGCACGTCGAACGGCGCCCCGCTGAAGCTGATGTCCCAGTGCCGCCGCGGCACGCCGAACTGCCCCGCGAACGTCATGAAGATGGTGAAGAACAGCATGCCCCCCGCGAACATGTAGGGCTGCACCTTGGCGAAGCCCCAGAAGGCGACCTTCTTCCGGAAGACCAGCGGGATCAGGTAGTAGGTGGCCCCCATGAAGGCCATCGCGGTGCCGCTCACCACGGTGGCGTGGAAGTGCCCCGGCGAGCGGAGCGTGTTGTGCACGATGATGTTGATCTGCTCGGTGCCGATGGTGACCCCGGTGATGCCGCCCACGAACCCGAACACGACGACCGAGAACACCAGCGAGCTGAACCCCGGGTCGCCCCAGGGTGCCCGGCGCAGCCAGCCGAAGAGCCCGCTGCCCACCCCGCGGAGCCGCTGCCCCAGCTCCATCCCCGCCGGCACGGTGAACCCGTGGATCATGCTCGCCAGCACCGCCATGTACATGAAGTAGCTGGTGTTCACCACCTTCCAGGCGGAGCCGAAGCCGGGGTCCACCAGCAGGTGGTGCGCGCTGGCCATCGAGATGAAGAGGATGTAGAGCACGAACGCCAGGCGGCTGATCTTCTCGTTCAGCACCACCGCGCCCACCGTGAGCGCGCCGAGCATGTACCAGACCGCCACCATGGCGGCGACGTTGATCTGCTGCGAGCTGTGGCCGAGCGCCCACCAGATGAGTCGGTAGACCTGCGGGTCCACCTCCATCAGCCCCATCGACCAGAGGAACGTGGGCACGTAGATCGCCGCGCCGTGCAGCAGGGTGATGACCGCGATGATGGCCGCCGTGGCCGCGCCGTAGACCACCAGCGGCAGCGAGCCCGGGTACCGCCGCTCCCGCTTGGCCACCACCAGGTTGGCGAAGAAGATCCCGGTCACCACCAGCGCGCCGACCGCGAACAGGATGACGCCCAGATAGTAGAGCGGGTGGGCCCGGAGCGGCACGTACGAGGTGAAGAGCACGTCCGCCTTCCCGCCCCAGATCATCGCCTCCACCAGCAGCGCGCCCCCCACCATGAGGCCGAACGCCGCCCAGCTCAGCCGCGGCGCCGTCGCGCGGGCGTTGAGCAGGGCGGTGCTGGTGAAGTGGAGCACCGCCATCTCGAAGAAGATGATGAAGAAGATGAGCATGCTCATGCCGTGCGCCGTGAGCACCCGGTAGAACCACTCGGCCGGAAGCAGGTGCACCGCCTGCCAGCGGGTGAGCACCAGCAGGATCGCCGCGATGGCCCCGATCAGGAGCGCGACGACCGACGCCACCGCGTGGGCCTTGACCAGGGCCTCGCCGCCCAGGTGGATGTGGCGGCCGGTGACGGGACAGACGCGGAAGCCGGCGGGCGCCGTCGGCGCGGGCATCGTGGCGCTCATCGGGCACCCTCCGAGCTGGCGACTTCCTGGCCCAGGCTGTCGAGCACGATCACCCGACCCACCATCAGGTGGTGCCCGATGCCGCAGAACTCGTTGCAGATGATCCGGAAATCGCCGGCGGTGGTGGGCGTGACCCGGAGACCGTAGTCGTAGCCGGGGACGACCTGGAAGTTGACGTTCACCGGGAACAGCGAGAACCCGTGATTCACGTCCAGCGACGAGATGTGCAGGACGTACTCCGCGCCCTGGCGCAGCCGCAGGATCGGGGTCCACTGGAACGTCATCCCCGTCAGGTACACGTCGCTGCCCGGCGGCGGCTCGACGATCGGCATGCCGCGGTCGGTGCCGACCTGGTACTGCTTGATGAACTCCTGGGTCCGCTTGTAGAACGTGGGGCCGTCGGTGCGCCGCCGGATGCCCGAGGGGTTCTGCCCGCCCCGCATGTGCCAGAGCGGCATCATCGCGAAGAGCACCAGGCACCAGGCGAACGCGATGGCGACCCACGTCTTCTCCGCCCGGTGCGCCGGCTTCCACCAGACCCCGGTGGGCGAGTCCAGGCCGGTATGGGTCTCGGGGGTGACCGGGGCGCTCATGGCAGCGGCGACCGGTCCAGGGTCATGACTTCCCACAGCCCCCACCCGGTGTAGAGCACCACCATGATCAGGATGCCGGCGCCCATCAGCAGGAACACGTTGTCGAACAGTCGCTGGCCCAGCGGGACGTGGGTCTCGTCGGCGTCGTCGCGGGACGGGGGCGCATGCGCCATGGCATCACCTCGTCGGGAGTGGCGGATTTTGAGGAGTTGCACGACAATGCAAGAGGACGAATTTCGGCGCAAGGCTTCGCGCGACGTCTCATGCCCGTTTAACGAAATCTTCATAGGGGAAACTCCGGATGGCGGCTCCGAAGCAGCGCCGCGGCCCGCTCGCCGCGGCGGACGCACTTGCCAACCGGGTGTACGGCTCCCGGTACAACCCCCTGTACCAGAGCGGCACCATCGCGGTCGCGCTGCTGCTGGTGCTGATCGTGACCGGCCTCTGGCTGGTGCTGTTCTACCGGATCGCCGCGCCCTGGGAGTCCGTCGCCCGGATCACCGGCGACCGCTGGACCGGCAGCTGGGTGCGCGGCGTGCATCGCTACGCCTCGGCCGCGGCCGTCGTCGCGACGGTGGTGCACGCGGTCCGGGTCCTGGTGCAGCGGCGCACCTGGGGTCCGCGCGCGCTCGCCTGGCTCTCGGGCGTGGTGCTGCTGGGGCTGGTGCTGCTCTGCGGTGTGACGGGGTTCGTGCTGGTGTGGGACGAGTTCGGCCGCGCGCTGGCGGTGGAGACCGCCCGCATTCTCGACGCGCTGCCGATCCTCTCCGAGCCGGTGAGCCGCGCCTTCCTGGGCGAGCGCCCGGTGCGCCCGACGTTCTTCTTCCTCACGCTCTTCGTCCATCTGACCGTGCCGCTCGCCATCGGCCTGGCGCTCTGGCTCCACGTCTCCCGGCTCGCGCGGCCCGCGCTGCTGCCGCCCCGCCCGCTTTCGGCCGCGGTCCTCGCCCTCCTGCTCGCGGCGGCCCTCGTGCTCCCTCCCGGACTGGACCCGGAGGGCACCGCGTTCTCCCTCCCCGGGCGCTTTACGGTGGACTGGCTCTACGCCTGGTGGCTGCCGGTGACCAGCGCGCTGTCGCCCGGCGCGGTGTGGCTCCTCGGCCTCGCCGTCGCGGTGCCGCTCCTGCTGGTGCCGCGCTGGACCCGGCCCGCGCCGGCGGAGCGCCCGCCCTCTTGGGTGGACGAGGCCATCTGCGTGGGGTGCCGCCAGTGCGGCTGGGACTGCCCTTACGAGGCGATCACCATGATCCCCAGGACCGACGGCCGCGCCGAGGTCGTCGCTCTGGTGGATCCGGCGCGCTGCGTGAGCTGCGGGATCTGCGCCGGCTCCTGCGCGCCCATGGGCGTGGGCCCGCCGGGCCGCACCGGCCGGGACCAGGTCGATCGGGTCCGCGCGTTCCTCGCGGAGCCGGCGCGCGCGCGGGGCGAAGTGATCGCGATCGCGTGCGAGCACGGGGCGGGCCGCGTGGCCGGAGTGATCCGCCG
>CAMPKP010000181.1 GCA_946887295.1 uncultured Gemmatimonadota bacterium
ACGTGCGCCGGCTGAGCTCGCGCGGCGACCCCGTCTGGCAGCCGCTCCCCGCCGACCGCACCGCCGCGTTCTGGAGCCTGGTCGCGCGCGGCAGCCTCGGCGGGCCGATCACCCTGCGGCTGGGCGCGCTGGGCGACGGGATCGACGACACCATCGATCTCCTCGCGCACGATCTGGACGAGGGCCTGCTGAGCGCCGGCGCCGGCGTCGGCATGATTCGCTGGACCGGCGACGCCCCGGTCGAGCGCCTCCGGGCGGTCCGGCGCGCGGCGGCCTCGCGCGAGATCCCGATGACGCTGGAGCGCGCCCCCTGGCCGGTGCGCCGTGCCCTGGGCCACTTCGGCGCCTACCGCGAGGGCGTGGGCCAGCTCGTCGGCCGCCTGCGCGACAGCTTCGATCCCGGCCACTCGCTGAGCGTAGCGCTGGAGGGAGCGGAGTGAGAGCGGTGGAGCTCCCCGATCCCCTCGCTCCCTGCGTCCACTGCGGGTTCTGTCTTCCCGCCTGCCCCACCTATCTCGCCACCGGAGACGAGGCCGACAGCCCGCGCGGGCGCATCGTGCTGATGCGGGCGCTGGAGCGGAACGAGATCGGCCCCGGCGACGACGCGCTGGTGCAGCACCTCGACGCCTGCCTCGGCTGCCGCGGGTGCGAGCCGGTCTGCCCCTCCGGCGTGGCCTACGGACGCGGACTGGAGACGGCCCGCGAGCGGCTGTTCGCGGAGCGAGGGCTGCCGCCCCTCGCCCGGTTGGTGCTCGGCGTCTTCCGGTACGAGGCCCTCTGGCGCCCGCTGTTCACCGCGGCGCGCGCGCTTCGCGCGACGGGTCTGCCCCGCCGCATGGCGGGAGCCGGGCGACTCGGGTTCGGCATGGGGATGGTGGCGGCGAGCCGGCGCCGGGGCTGGCGGGAGGGCCGCGGCGCTCACGCCGACACCGCGGCGGCCCCGCGCCCCACCGTCGCTCTCTTCCGCGGCTGCGTCATGGACACCCTGCTCCGGCACGTCAACGACGCGACCCGGCGGACGCTCGAGGTGAACGGCTACGACGTCGTCGAGGTGACGGGACAGGGCTGCTGCGGCGCGCTGCACGAGCACGCCGGCGACCGTGCCGGCGCGGCCGCGCTCGCGCGGCGCAACGTCGCCGCGCTGGCGCGCTCGGCCGACTACATCGTGACCAACAGCGCGGGCTGCGGCGCGCTCCTCAAGGACTACGGCCACCTGCTGCCGGACGACGAAGACGCCGCCGCCATGGCCGCGAAGGTGCGCGACGTGAGCGAGCTGCTCGCCGCCGCGGGCCCCCTGCCGGGCGCGCCGCTCGAGCTGGACGTCGCGTACGACGCGCCCTGCCATCTCCAGCACGCGCAGCGGGTGCACGACGCGCCCCTGGCGGTGCTCGGCGCGATTCCCGGGCTGCGGCTCCGCCTGCTCCCCGGCTTCGACCGCTGCTGCGGCAGCGCGGGCATCTATTCGGTGCTGCAGCCGGCCATGGCCCGGGCGGTGCTGGAGTCGAAGATCGAGGCGATCGGCGCCGCCACGCCGAGGCCCCGCATCGTGGCCACGGGCAATCCCGGGTGCCTGATGCAGATCGGGGCCGGACTGATCGCCGCGGGACTCGACGTGGAGGTGGCGCATCCGGTCGAGCTGCTGGACCGGAGCTATGCGGCGCGGACGGACCCCGACGGCGAGCAGTGAGCCGCCTTTCCTATTATCTGTTAGGCACAATGGCCTCCGGCATTCTCTTCGATTTCAACGGCGTCATCATCGACGACGAGCCGCAGCACTGCGACGCGCTGATCGCGACCCTCGCCGAGTACGGCTGTCCGCTCGACCGCGAGACCTACTACCGCGACTATCTCGGCTTCGACGACCGCGAGTGCTTCCGGGTCGCCTTCGCGCAATGCGGCGGGCCGGTGGAGGAATCGCGGCTGCTGGAGGCGATCGAGCGGAAGAACCGGCACTACGAGCGCGCCGTCCGGGCCGACATGCGGCTGGTGCCCGGCGCGGTGGATTTCGTCGAGGCGGCCGCGCTCGACGGGCTGCAGCTCGCCATCGTGTCGGGGGCCCTCCGCCGGGAGATCAGCCTGGTGCTCGAGCTCTCCGGGCTGGCGCCGCACTTCTCCGAGATCGTGGCCGCCGAGGACGTGAGCGCGTGCAAGCCCGATCCCCAGGGCCTCAACCGCGCGCGCGGGGCGCTGGGCGTGCCGGCCGCGCGCTGCGTGGTGATCGAGGACTCGCTTCCCGGTCTCGCCGCCGCTCGCGGCGCCGGACTGCGCTGCGCGATGCTCACGACCTCGCACCCGGAAGACTCGCTCGCCGCGGGGGACGCGGTGTGGCCCGATTTCGTCGGCCGGACGCCGGACGAGCTGCCCTGGTCGCATGACTGACCTCGACCTGACCATCGACCGGGACCGGCTCGACGCCGTGCGGCGCGGCGCGGCGGTGGTCGTGGACCACCCCGCCGTCTTCCGGATCACGGGGCCGGGCGCGCTCACCTGCCTGCAGGGCATCTTCACCAACGACCTCGATCACCCGGGCGACGGCAGCCTGATCTACGGCGCCATGCTGACGCCGAAGGGAATGATCGTGGTGGACGGGTGGGTCCTCCGCCACCTCGGCGCGCTCACCCTGATCGCGCCGGTCGCCGGGCGCGAGGCCATGCGCGAGATCTTTCAGCGGACGCTCCCGCCGAGGCTGGCCAGGGCGGAGGACGTGACCGGTGACTCCCTCGTCGCCTGGGTGCTCGGCGCCCACGGCTTCCAGACGCTGGTGCAGTCCGGCGTGCGGGTGCCCGAGGCGGCGGGCCGCGTGGTCGAGCACGAGAGCGGCGCCGGACCCTCCGTCGTCGCGCTGGCTCCGGAGACGGCGCCCTTCGCGGCGCTGGTGTCGGGCACGGCTCCGGCGGTGGACGCCGCCGTGCGGCGGCTCCTGATGGCCGGCGCGGTCCGCGGCGAGGCCGGCGATCTCCACGCCGCGCGGATCCTCGCGGGCTGGCCCGCGCTCGGCGTGGAGATCGACGAGAAGACGCTGCCGCAGGAGGTCCGCTACGACGAGATCGGCGGGGTGTCGTACACCAAGGGGTGCTACACCGGCCAGGAGACCGTCGCCCGCATCCACTTCCGGGGCCACACCAACCGCGAGCTTCGGGGACTGGCCTGGCGGGAGCCGGGCGCGCCGAACGGTCGGGCGGTCGTCGCCCGCGAGAAGGAGGTGGGCACGGTGCGCTCGACCCTGACGGTGGACGGCCGCACCCTGGGTCTCGCGGTGGTGCGGCGGGAGGTCGAGCCGGGCGCCCAGGTCGTCGCGGGAGGACGCGGCGCGAGAGTGGTCAGCCTGCCCTTCGGCGGAGACGAGCTGGATGACTGAAACACATCGGGCCCCGAGCTGCGCTCGGGGCCCGACGGAACTGCACCGCGGCCGGAGCCTACTTGGCGGTGTCCCGGGCCATCGTGGTGTCGGACTGCATCATGCTGGTGTCGTGCGACATGCCCATGCCGGTATCGGCGGGCGCGCCCATCTCACCGGTGGTCTCCGCGGCCGGAGCATCCGCCGCCTTCTTCTCGCCACACGCCGCGAGGACGAGAATCGCGGACATCAAGAGCAGCTTCTTCATCAGGTACTCCTTAACAGGATGGGTGGTACGTCCACTATCCAGGGTAAGCTTCGAGACGGCCGCTGGTTGCACGGGGGGCGAAGCTACATTGCTCCCCGGGTTTGTCAAGCCGGAGGCCGCTGGGCCCCTCCAGCCCCGACACTGCAAGACTTTGTGAAGCAATGACTTGGAACCACAGACCCACCGACGAGCGACCTCCGACATGACCGAGCCACGCACCTTCGGTGACCTCAAGAACAGCCGCTGGGCCGAGCCTCCCCTCCGGGGGCGCACGGTCCGGGACGAGATCCGCGCCAACCTGATGACGCGCATCGAGTCCGGGGCGACGCTCTTCCCGGGCATCGTCGGCTACGAGGACACCATCGTTCCCAACATCGTGAATGCGCTCCTGGCGCGCCACCACTTCATCCTGCTGGGCCTCCGCGGACAGGCGAAGAGCCGCATCCTTCGCGACCTGACCAATCTGCTCGACGAGCGCATTCCCGTGGTCGCCGGCAGCGAGGTGAACGACGATCCCTTCGCGCCGATCTCGAAGTACGCCCGCGAGATGCTCGCGGAGTGCGGCGACGCGACCGCGATCGCCTGGCTGCGCCGCGACCAGCGGTACGTCGAGAAGCTCGCGACGCCGGACGTCACCATCGCCGACCTCATCGGGGACGTGGATCCGATCAAGGCGGCGCGGGGCGGCCACCTGCTCTCCGACGAGCTGACCATGCACTTCGGCCTGCTGCCGCGGGCCAACCGCGGGATCTTCGCGATCAACGAGCTGCCCGACCTGAGCGGCAAGGTCCAGGTCGGCCTCTTCAACATCATGCAGGAAGGCGACGTCCAGATCAAAGGCTATCCGGTCCGGCTGCCGCTCGACGTCCTGCTGGCGTTCACCGCCAATCCGGAGGACTACACCGCGCGCGGCAAGATCATCACGCCGCTGAAGGACCGGATCGGCTCCGAGATCATCACCCACTACCCGCGCACGGTGTCGCTGGGCATGGAGATCACGGTCCAGGAGGCCTGGACCTCGCGCGGCGGCGCCGAGCTCGACATCCCCGACTTCGTGATCGAGGTGATCGAGCGGGTGGCCTTCGAGGCGCGGGAGGACAAGCGGGTGGACAAGCGGTCCGGGGTGAGCCAGCGGCTGCCGATCAGCGTGCTGGAGAACGCGATCTCCAACGCGGAGCGCCGCACCCTCGCGCTGGGCGAGCGGCGGGTGGTGCCGCGGGTGAGCGACATCTACGCGGCGGTGCCGTCCATCACCGGCAAGCTCGAGCTGGAGTACGAGGGCGAGCTGCAGGGCGGCGACGCCATCGCCCGCGAGCTGATCCGCCGGGCGGCGGGCAAGGTGCTGGAGGAGCGGGCCGGCGGGGCGGACCTGGCGCGGATCGTCGCCTGGTTCGACCAGGGCGGCGCGCTCAAGGTTCCCGGCGACGAGCGCACCGAGCTCTGCTACCAGGGCTTCTCGGTGGTGCCCGGGCTGCTCGACATCGTGAGCGACGTGGGCCTCTCGCCCAAGTCCGACCACCCGCGGGCGGTCGCCGGCTGCGAGCTGATGCTCGAGGGACTGGCCGCGCAGAAGCGGATCAGCCGCTCCGAGGAGCTGGGCTACAGCCGCGCGAAGCCGGAGCGGCGGGAGCCGGGATACGGCAAGGGTGGGATGTCGTTCGGGTGAGGGGGCGGAAGGACGAATGGCAGAGGTCGGAAGCGCAACCGAGTAGGGCAAGGCGCGACAAGGCTAGCTGTGTCATCCTGAGCGAAGCGAAGGAGGCCATGCCCGCCCATGGCCTCTCCCGGCCGCCTCACCACCCCATCGCGCGAGCGCGCTCCACGATCACCGCCGCCGCTCCGTCCAGCCCCAGCGCGGCAGTGTTGAGCACCATGTGATAGCTGGCGGGATCGTCCCAGTCCCGACTGTAATACTGCCGGTGGTACCGCGCGCGGTTCTTGTCGGTGTCGTCGGTCAGGGTGGCGGCCTCCGGGAGCGGCAGCGCGAGCCGCGCCGCCACCCTGACCGAC
>CAMPKP010000182.1 GCA_946887295.1 uncultured Gemmatimonadota bacterium
GGGCCTCCTCCGCGACCGGCGGGCGGCGGTGGGGCTCGCGGTGCTCGCGACGGCCGTGGCGGTGGCGCTGTTCGCCCCGCTGGTCGCCGGCGACCCGCTGATGCAGCGCGACATCGTCGCGACCCGCTTCCTTCCCCCGCTCAGCTCGGACGTTCATGGCGCGTTCCATCCGCTCGGCACCGACCGCTTCGGCCGGGATGTGTGGGCCCGTCTCGCCTACGGCGCCCGAGTCTCGCTCGGGGTGGGCACGCTGGCAGTGCTGGTGTCGGTGTCGGTGGGCGTCGCGGTCGGGGCAGCAGCGGGGTTCTGGCGGGGCTGGCCCTCGGCGGCCCTGCTGGGCGTGACGGATTTCGCCCTCGCGCTGCCTCGCGTGGTCCTGCTGCTGCTCCTGGCGTCCCTGTGGCAGCCGAGCGCGGGGCTGGTGATCCTGGTGCTCGGCCTCACGGGGTGGATGACGATCGCACGGCTGGTGCATGGCGAGGTGCGGGCGCTGGCGGTCCGCCCGTTCGTCGAGGGGGCGGTGGGCCTGGGTGCCTCCGAGTTTCGCGTGCTTGTGCGGCACATCCTGCCCAACGCGCTCACGCCGGTGATCGTCGCGGCAGCTCTCGGCCTGGGCAATGCGATCATGCTGGAGGCCGGGCTGTCGTTTCTCGGGCTTGGCGTGCAGCCGCCCACACCCTCGTGGGGCAACCTGATCGCCTCGGGTCGCGACACGCTGGTGAACGCCCCCTGGGTGGCGGCGGCCCCCGGCGTGGCTCTCGTGGTGGTGGTGGTCGGCGCTACGCTGCTGGGCGATGCGGTGCGGGACCGGCTGGATCCTTCGCTGGCGGCGCGGCGCTCGGCCTGAGGCTCAGTGGCCGGTCCACCGCGAGGTGCCGGCCACCTCGTCGATCAGACGCTCCAGCCGCGCCAGCTCCGGGGGTGCGCCGCTGCATCCGTAGTCGTGCCGGATCGTCTTGCTGCGGCCGCCGACGGTGACCGAGGTGATGACCGACGGCGAATCGGTGGCGTACCGGCCGCAGCTCGGCGCGTCCATCACGTAGGCCTCCGCGAATCCGAAATAGCCTCCCGCCTCGAGCTGGTGCAGCAGGCTGTCCACCCGCTCCGCGGGAACCGCGGCGGTCACCTCGCCCTCCCGGGTCACATGATGCCTGCCCGTGAAACGCACCGCGCCGGAGCGAGAGATCGCCACCTGGTAGACCGGACAGGTGCCGAAGCACGGGGTGCGCTCCAGGGTGACCGCCGGTGCCGCGGCGCCCGCGCTCGCGTCCGGTGCCGGTGCCGGTGCGGGATCGTCCACCTTCGCCGGTGAGCGGGGAGAGCAGGCGGCGGCCGCGGCGATCAGGAGAAACGTCCCCGGGCGGATCATCGCGACCGCGCCCTCACCCGCAGCTCGTGACTCCGCACCCGGCTGGAGACCGTGAGCGAGAGCTCGTCCCGAGCGGCCGCCACCTCGGCGCTGCCGCCGCGAGCGAGGGAGAGTACGTCCCCGGTCACCGCGTCGCGGACCATGATCATCGGCGACTTGGTGGCGTCCCAGCGAAGCATCACGCGTCCCGCCGCCCCGCGGGTCACCTCGACGGCGGGCGGCGAGGACGACGCCTGGACCAGCGACGCCCGTGCGCCGGCGCCCTCGAGATGGAGCGAGGCCAGTCTCGCCGCGCGCTCGGGCGCGAGCGGAACCGTGAAGGCGAAGTGCCTGGCACCGCCGGGATCGTCCGCGATCTCCAGCGGAGTGAAGCTCAGGCCGAAGATCCGGGTGCCGTCCGCGGACCGGCCCTCGATGCGGTACGGGCCGGGACGGCGAGGCAGGCTGGGGCGTGCGGTGATCTGGAACGCGGGCTCGAGGACGGCCCGGCCGTTCTCGATTCGGCCCCACACCAGAAGCGCGGGCTGGATGGCCTCGGCCATGCCGTGCACGACGGATGACTCAGTGCTCCGGTAGCTCATCACGCCCTTGTAGGTGTAGTCGCTGATCCACTCGTTGCCGCAGTAGCCCATGAGATCGTGCGAGTCGGCCGGCTTCAGCTCGGCGTTGACCAGGTCGTACCCGAACGCGCCGATCTCGCCTCCAGCGTAAGGGTACCCGGCGTCCGGATTCCCGGCGTCCCCGCAGGGAGCGTGCTGCCTTCCCCAGTTGTGGCCCCACTCGTGCGCCGCCACCGAGCTGGCGCTCGGAAGCTTGTCCCAGCCGATCGCCGCCTCGGCACCGATGTACCCCATACCCGCGACGCCGCTGCTGTAGCTCGGATTCACCACTCCATAGTAGTAGCGGTCATTGCTCTCGGCATTGCGCAGCACCAGGATCTCGCCGAGGATGGTGCTCCAGGCCTGGTTGCTGTTGTCGGCCTGAAGTGGCTTGTCCACCGTGGTGGTATAGGGAACCCGCACGTCCGCGTCGTAACTGGCCAGCGCATGCATCCGCATCGCGGCATCGAGGAACTCACCCCGGTTGGCCTGCGTGACGTTGCCCTGGCGGCTGTTGGCCTTGGTGATCACCGGTACGAACCGCACCCGGAACGGCGCCGTCGTCCGCACGTCGAGGGCGGCCGGTGTGCCGGAGGCCGGAAAGACGTTGTCGTCCTCGTTCCCTTCCGGGAACGCATTGTCCGGATCCACTTCCACGAGGACGGAGAGATTCGGCTGGACCAGGGTCTTCCCGACCACGAGGTTCCACGAGCTGTTGATGGCGCCCTCGTTCACGCCGAGCGGAGTGGTGAGCGACGGCGAGGGGATGGTGACGGTCGAGGCGAGCGAGCCGTTGCTGTAGAGGCTCACGCGCACATCCGGGGCGGTCGCGTTGACCTGGTTGGCGGTCACGAAGATCCGGAGCAGCGCGTCGCGGCCGTCCACCAGCGGAACCCCGCCGGCGTAGGTCTGGACGCTCTGCACCAGGTACAACCCGTCCACTCGCAGGTTGAAGCCGGCCACTCCGCCGGTCGAGTACGTGACCGTGGCGGACGCCGTGCCGGCTCCGACCGGGGCGGTCTGACTCGACGGGGCCGGCGAGTATTGCTCGGTCCCGTCGCTCACAGGCAAGGCGGTGACGGTGTACTGCCCGGCCGCCAGCCCGGTCAACGTCTCGCTGCCGGTGACCGGATGGCTATAACCGCCGGGTCCGGAGACGGTGATGGCCGACTCGGTGCCCGCCGGCAGCCCCGCGACCGTGACCGCCAATGCCCCTTCGGCGATGGAGTAGACCACTTCAGCGGTCGCGGGATCCCCGCCACTCACCGCGACCGCCTGCGTCGGCGGCGAGGGCGCGTAATGCGCCGGCCCGTGGTCTACTCCGGCGGCCGCCACGGTGTAGCCTCCGGGAGCGAGCCCGGGCAGGGTCTCCGATCCCTCCACCTGGCGCTGGAACCCGGCGGGCCCGGACACATTGACGTCGGCCACCACGCCGGCGGGCAGTCCGGATACCGCGAGGAGCAGGGTTCCGGTCGACGGAGCGGTCGATCCACCGCCGCACGCGGCGAGAGCGAGCAGAAGGGCGTAGGGAAGGCGCACTGCGGCCTGGCGGCACATGCAGCACCTGAATGGTTGGGCGTCGGTATCCGGGAGATCGGACGAGAACTCTCGCGTTCTGCATTCCAGCGAAATCGTGCACCCGCCCTGGCCTGCGTCCCTAAGACCTTCAGGGATAGACAGTTGAAATCAGGGCGCTGGATCCCGGATCGGGCCCCGGGGACGGCGCGCGAGTTTGGGGCAACTGGCGCGCCATGCGAGTGCCATGACCAAGTCGGTTCCGTGCGCTACCTTACAGGCAGGTACTGCAGGCGGTGGCACACCCCCTCGGCTTCGGCTTCCTGGCGCAACGGAGGCTTTCCATATGGACGACGCGCGATCGCGGCCGCTCCCCGAGCATCCGGTCGAGGAGCTGGCTGCTCAGACCTATTGCCAGCGCGCGGCACTCGAGCTGGCCGCACTGGTCCGGCACCAGCAGAAGCCGAAGCACCGCACCCGGCGTGACTCCGCGCTGCTGCGTCGCTGCGTGGAACAGTTATTGGGTCGGGGGACGCCCGGAGCGCCCGCCGGGCCCTGGCAGGCGGGAACCAGGCCGCTCAAGCGGCCCGGTCGCGGGGGGCTTCAGTACATTCCGATCGTCACTTTCGGGAGCACCACGGTCATGCTCTCTACGGATCGCGAAGCGACAGAGCTGGCGGCGTTCCTGAACTACTGCGGCATACAGGAGCTGGGAGGCTAGAGTGCCTCGCGGCAGCTGTCGCCGCTCCGATCCTCAATCTCCTTACCATCCGCGCTCGGCGGAGGGCTACGCCCTCACCGCCGAGGTCAGCCGCGGCAGGCCCCGCTCGATCTCGGCGCGACGGGGCTCCAGCCAGGGGGGTAGGATGAGCCTCTCCCCCAGCGTTTCCGGCGATTCATCCACCGTGAATCCGGGCCCGTCGGTGGCCACCTCGAAGAGCGCCCCGCCCGGCTCCCGGAAGTACACGGACTGGAACCAGAACCGGTCGATCACCTCGGTCGGCCGGGCGCCGGCCAGGCCCACGTCGCCGCGGACCGACCGCTGGGTCTGGCCGTCGGGCACCCGCCAGGCGATGTGGTGTACGCTGCCCACCCCCCACTCGCCGCGCTGAGCATCCGGCAGTACCTGGATGTCCACCGCCCGCCCGGAGCCGCCGTCTCCGACGGTGAAGCGGTGCCATCCCTTCTCCTCTCCCGCCGCCGAGAAGCCCAGCCCTTCCAGGAGGAATCGCGCGGTCGGTGCCAGGCTGCGCTGAGCCATGCGGACGGCGTGGAGCCCCCGGATCTGGCGCGATGGATCCACCGGGCTGTCGGCCCAGGCGGTGAACTCTCGTGGATCCGCTGTCTCCACCAGCGCGAGGCCCAGTCCGTCGGGATCGGTGAACGGAAGCACCGGCTCGCCGAACCACCTGGTCGGCTCCTCGGTCCTGAGCCCCGCCGACCTGAGGCGCTCCGACCACCAGCCGAGCGTTCCCGGCGGCACTGCGAGCGCCACTTCGTTGGTGAGTCCGACCCCCCGTTTCCCGGGCGGCAGGTCGGGCCAGGGGAAGAAGGTGAGATCGCTGCCCGGGTGTCCCTCCGCGTCGGCGTAGAAGAGGTGGTACGTGTCGGGCGCGTCCTGATTGACCGATCGCTTCACCAGCCGCATGCCGAGCACGCCGGTGTAGAAGTCGAGATTGCGCTGGGGGTCTCCGGCGATAGCGGTGACGTGATGGAGACCGGTGATGCCGGGGGCGGCTCTGGTGGCCATACCGGGGCTCTGCCTGCTGGGGTGATGAGTGGGGACCGTTCCTTCTGCCTCCAGAGGAGAGATAGCGGGTATGCCGCAGCGGTCAACTCATCGGCAGGGCGCGATCGCATGAAATCCGGGCCGAGGAGGTCCTTCTTGCCACCCGCTCCGCTCAGCTCGCGATAGCCGCGCACCGTCTCGGGGCTGCGCCTCCCGATCTCGGCGATCGCGCGACCGACATGGCTCGGGCTGACTGGCGCCGGGCCAGGTGAATGTGCAATTATGGCAAGATCGTAACGCTGCTGCATTCGGTATCAGACCGTCTCTGCAGTCGTTTTCAGGGAGATTT
>CAMPKP010000183.1 GCA_946887295.1 uncultured Gemmatimonadota bacterium
CCCAGCATCGCCGCGTACCCGTCGATGGCGTAATGCCAGCCCAGCAGCACCGAGCTCACCAGGTTGAACCCCAGGTACGCGAGGAAGAGCAGCCGCAGGGGACCACCGCGCTTCCACGCCACCAGCACGAACAGCATCGGCAGTGCCACGTGCATGCTGGGCATCGCGGAGATCCCGGCGAATGGAAGCGCGAGGCCTCTCGTATGGCTGGCCCAGAGTACCTGCTGGGCCTCGAGCGCTCCGACGGGATGTGTGGCGTGGACCGCCCCGAGCAGCTCGAAGAGCGGCACGAACGGATCGGGGCCCCCGACGACCTCCCCGTAGAAGCACGGCCCCGCGGAAGACAGCGCGATCGCCGCGGCGGTGCCCAGCAGAATCCACGTGAGCACGTAGCTGATCAGGAACCGCCGGCGTGACAGGTAGTCCGTGCTCCACACCTGCCACAGGACCACGGCCGTCTGCGCCGGGATGAACAGCGTGTAGCCGTAATCCGAAGCCCACACGGCCCATGGCCGTCTGAGCAGCGGCTCCAGGAGTCTCCAGGGGTCGCTGCCGCCATGGATCAGCCGGTCCCACTCCATGAGCTGGAGGTCCCAGGAGAACGGGTGAATCTGCGGTATGGCGGCCTTCCAGCTTCCGAAGGCGTTCATGAAGAGTGGCAGGACCCCGATCACCAGGAGCACCCCGGCGCCCTCTGGGGACCTCAGGCGCTCACGAACGGACCGGGCGGCGGCCGTCCACGCCGTGCGGCCAACCAGACGCTTGCCGCCCGCATCGCGCGCCTTCCAGCGCAGCACCACGAGTACGATGGCGGCAGAGTACGCCCCGACGCCGTAGAACAGCAGAAACGTCTCGCCATCCCACAGCGGACGCATCATGCCTTCGATGCCGGCCAGCTCCTGGACGGCATAGCCCAGGCCGACGTATCCCGCGATCAGCGTGAGGATTGCCGCGTGAGCTCGCAGGGCCGACCGCCAGATCGTCATCGGTCTCGGCCCTCCGGGAGCCGATATGCCGGGGTGCTCCGGCGGCCGGCCGGGACCCTAGTCAAGCCTTGCACTCTGCTTTACCTTGTTGTTCCGCGCCGTAGGGCGTGCTGGCCTTTCCCAGCCGGAAAGCCGGTGCCACCCCCTGGCGTTCCCCCCGACTGTAACCAGCTGGGTATGCCTGTTGTGGACTCGCAACAATACCATGTGGACGGTGACGCAGCCGCCCTCGCTCCGGCGTCACCGCCGGGGCGCAGCCGGAGGCGCCAGGATGCCGCAAGCTCGTGGTACCCTTACACTTTGTGCCGAAGCCCTGCAGGGGGCATTTACGGGCACGCGTGTTGCCGCTGAGCGGGTGAGATCACAGCCGCCATGTGATTCGACACCGCCCCGAATGGGGCACCCACCCTCGAGCCCACAGCGCTTCGGTGGTACCGGGGGTCACTTCAACCTGGCCGCTTGGCCATGGAGGAACGCTTTATGAGGAGCCTGTGGCAGAGCCTGATGGCTGACGAGTCCGGTCAGGGGTTGGTGGAGTATGCGCTCATTATCGCCCTGGTGTCCATCGGTCTCATCGTGGCCCTTGGCATCCTCCGTGGCAAGATCTCGACGATCTTCGGCAAGATCGGCACGACGCTCGACGCGGCCGGCCCGATCGGCGCGAGCTGAGCCGACGCGGGGCAATGTCGCGCCTCCGGGGCGGGCGGCCCGGAGGCGCAGCCCGGCCGGGCCTGCCCCGCAGACCCGGCCGGTGCCGTACCGGCACCAGCAGGCAGTCGATGTTCTCGTAGGTCGATGTTCTCGTAGATCGTAGCTTGCTGCATGGACGAGAGAGGAGTCCCAGCTGAGCGTCCCGATCACCGCTCCATGACGCTGGACTGGATCACGACCGGGGCGTTCCTGGCGATTCTCCTCGTCGCCGCCGGGCTGGATGTCCGGACCGGCAGAATCCCCAACGTCCTCACGCTCGGGGGCCTGATCTCGGGACTGCTGCTCCGGGCGTGGGGAGGGGCCGACGCACTCGCGCACGGTCTGCTGGGCGCGGGACTCGCGCTGCTGGTGGGGCGGCCGTTAGTCGCGGTGCGGGCTCTCGGTGGGGGGGACGTGATGGTGCTGGTCGTGGTGGGGGAATTCCTGGGCGAGGGGCGGCTGGTCGGGGCACTGCTGCTGATCGCGATCCTCGGAGGTCTCATCGCCGTGGGCGAGGCCGTGCGCCGCGGGGTGATCGTTCCGGTGGTCCTGAACAGCGTGGACATGATGAAGCGCTGGGCGACGCTGGGGCACAAGGGAGCCCGGCGGTCGCTGTCGAGTCCCGGCGCGGTTTCGATCCCGTACGGTGTGGCCATCGCGCTCGGGGCCATCGCCTGGTGGTTCTGGGGAGGCAACGTGTTATGAGGAGTCCGAAGCTCGCCCGTCGCGGCCAGGCCGTGGTGGAGTTCGCCCTGGTCCTTCCGCTGGTGCTGATCCTGGTGATCAGCGTCTTCGAGTTCGCCCGGGCCTGGAACATTCAGCAGGTCCTGACCGATGCCGCCCGAGAGGCGGCGCGAGTCGCCGTGGTCGGGAGCGGAGCCGAGAGCAACAAGGCCGCGATCGAGGCCGATGTCCAGACGGCGATCAACAACGCCCTCTCCGTGGCCGGAATCGACCCGGCCGACGCCACGACCGAGATGGTGGGGGTGGGCGGAGGGCGGGGCAATAAGGCCACGGTCCGGCTCGAGCTGCCCTACCGCTTCAGCTTCCTCGGCCCGCTCATGGGCTGGACGATAGGCAGGTCGTCGCTGACGCTGCGGACATCCATCACCATGCGGAACGAGTGAGGGCAGAGAGACGACTATGCGCAACCTGCGACCGTGGATCATGCTGCTCCTCGCCCTCGTGTCCGGTGGACTCGCCGGGTATCTGGCGCTGCAGTACCTCCGCCAGCAGGCGAGCCCGCTCATGGCGGCCGAGCCCCGGTCCGGGCAGGTGGCGCTCGCCACCCGCGATCTCGCCGTCGGCACCGTCCTCACGCCCCAGGACGTGAAGCTGGTCGAGTGGCCGGGAAGCTCGGTGCCCGCCGGCTACATCTCCTCGGCCGATGCGGCGGTCGGGCGGGGCGTGGTCGCGGCGGTGCGGACCAACGAGCCCCTGCTCGACACCAAGCTCGCCCTGAAGGAGGCCGGCGGCGGCCTGCCCATCGCGGTCGGTGAGGGGATGCGGGCGCTGAGCGTCCGGGTGGACGACGTCGTGAGCGTGGCGGGCTTCGTGGTGCCGGGCACCCGGGTGGACGTGCTGCTGACCATCCAGCCGCCGGGCTCGAACGAGACCCAGACCAGAGTGATCCTCCAGAACGTGGCCACCCTGGCGGCCGGACAGCAGATTCAGCGGGACAAGGACGGCAAGCCGCAGACGGTCACGGTCATCACCCTGCTGGTGACGCCGGAGCAGGCCGAACGGCTGACGCTCGGGTCCAACCAGGGGCGAATCCAGCTCGCGCTGCGCAACACGCTCGACACGCTGACCACGGACACCCCCGGGATACCGGTGAGCGGACTGCTCGGCGGGGTCCGGCGGCCGGCCGGACCCAGGCGGGCCGGCCGCGCCCCGGCCCGGCCGGTCGAGACGGCGGCGCCGGCCCCGACGATCATCGAGGGCTATAACGGTGGTGTACGGACCCTGCTCAAGTTCTGAAGCTCGTCGATCCCAGCGACCCCAACTCAGGGAGCCCTGTGAGCCTGTTCCCGCTGCGTTCCGCCTGCACTCTTCCCGCCCGCGTCTGCGGCGGCCTCGCCCTCGCGGCCGGTCTCTGGCTGCCCGCTACGGCATCCGCCCAGCGCATGATCCGGCAGCCGGAACAGGTCGTCTCGGTGTCCAAGGGGGCCTCGGTACTGATCGTCAACGAGGTGCCGCTGCAGCGCTTCTCCGTCGGCGATCCCAACGTGGCCCAGGCGGTCGTGGTCTCGCCGACTGAGGTCCTGGTGAACGGCAAGGCCCTCGGCACGACCAGCCTGGTGCTGTGGGACAACGCCGGCACGCCGCGGCTCTACTCGGTCGAGGTGACGGCCGACGCGCCGGGCCTGGAGCGCTATCTCACCGCCCTGATGCCGCAGGAGAAGATCTCGGTCTCCGCCAGCGGCAACTCGGTCACCCTGTCGGGGAACGTCAAGGACCCGAACTCCGTGACCCGGGCCATCGAGGTGGCCAAGTCCACCGGGGCCGTGATCGTGGACAACATGGTGGCGCCCATCGCGGTCCAGGTGCTGCTCCAGGTTCGCTTCGCCGAGATCTCCCGCAGCGCCTCCAAGGAGTTCAACGCCGTCTTCAACGCCCGCAACACCGACGAGCTCCGCGGGAATCTCAGCTGGGAAGGGAACACCGTCTCGGAGGGGTCGCTCCGGGCGCTGGTGTCCTCGCCCGGCGCCAGCATCGAAGCGCTCATCGACGCCTCCAAGCGCAAGGGGCAGTTCCGCAGCCTGGCCGAGCCCAATCTCCTCACGGTTCCGGGCAAGGAGGCGTACTTTCTGGCGGGCGGCGAGTTCCCCTTCCCGACCCTCCAGAGCGGCAACGCCACGGGCGGCATCACCATCGTGTTCAAGGACTTCGGGATCAAGCTCCGGTTCACGCCGACCATCACCCGGAGCGGCGCCATCCGGCTGAAGCTCGCGCCCGAGGTGTCGTCGCTGGACTTCGCCAACGGCCTGGTGATCTCGGGCTTCGAGATCCCCACCATCCTGACCCGGCGGGCCGAGACCGAGGTCGAGCTGCGCGAGGGACAGCACCTGGCCATCGCGGGGCTGATGGACAACAACACCGTCAAGAACGTCTCCAAGATTCCCATCCTCGGCGACATCCCGATACTGGGACAGTTCTTCCGCTCCACCGACGCGCAGGAGCGGCGGACCGAGCTGCTGGTTCTGGTGTCGCCGCGGCTGGTGCAGGCAACCGAGACCGCCACCCCGCTGCCCACCGAGGAGCCCACCGCGTGGCAGTGGGACGGCTCGATCGGTGCTCCCAAGAGCGGGCCGCCGGCCCAGAAGTAGAAACGACGATCGGGGCAATGCGACGATCGGGGCAATGCAGTGAGAGGAGGCCGTATGCAGGAGGGCCGTAAGACATACCCGTCGCGACGCGGTGGAACCCTCATCATCGTCGCGGTTTCACTGGTCGCCGTCATGTCGGCGATGGCGCTGGCGATCGACCTCGGCATGCTCTACAAGAATCGGAGCGACGCGCAGCGCGCGGCCGATGCGGCCGCGCTGGCCGGCGCCAGCGCCTACCTCGAGGTGTTCGGGGCCGCGGCGGTGACCCCGGCCCGCAACGAGGCGGTCAAGTACCTCGGCAGCAACAGCGTGGGGAACGACCTCATCGACACCAGCAGCTCCAACCAGAGCTTCAAGCTGGGCGGCGTGCTGGTGGACTCGCTCCCCGAGGCCGTCGTCGAGGTCATGCCGAACGACTTCAAGGTGCGGGTCGAGGTCCGCCGGGCGGACAACCAGACCTGGTTCGCCGGGCTCTTCGGGAAGAACGTCATGCCGGTGCGCGCCCGGGCGACCGCGGTAGCCAGCCCGGCCGGGGC
>CAMPKP010000184.1 GCA_946887295.1 uncultured Gemmatimonadota bacterium
TGCTGCGGATGCCCGAGGCGGGAGTCGAACCCGCACGGGGTTGCCCCCGGTGGATTTTGAGTCCACTGCGTCTGCCATTCCGCCACTCGGGCGCGGGGGTAAGATATACCCCGCGCCCGCTGGGTAGCCACCCGGCCCGGCGCTAGATTTCTCCGGCCCGTTGCCGGAGCGCTCCGCATGCCCGTTCAGCCACCCCGCGGCTTCCATCCCTGGCACGATATCCCCACCGGCCGTCATCCGCCGGAGGAGCTCACGGCGGTCATCGAGATCCCGACCAACGAGCGCAACAAGTACGAGCTCGACAAGGAGCTCGGCATCTACCGCCTCGACCGCGTGCTCTACAGCGCCGTGCACTACCCCGGCGACTATGGTTTCCTCCCCCGAACCCTCGCCGAGGACGGCGACCCGCTGGACGTGCTCGTCCTCATGACCATTCCGGTCTTCACCGGCTGCCTGGTGGACGCTCGCCCCATCGGTCTCTTCCACCTGATGGACCGCGGTGTCGCCGACGAGAAAGTGCTGGCGGTCCCCACCGCCGACCCCTACTCCGAGGGTCTGGCCGACCTGGGAGATATCCCCAGGCACTACCTCAAGGAGATCGAGCACTTCTTCCAGGTGTACAAGGATCTCGAAGGAACGCGGACCGAGACCAGGGGATTCGAGGGGGCCGCCGAGGCGAGGCGGTCGGTCGAGCGGGCGATGCGGCTGTATCGGGAGGAGTTCGGCGGGAGCGTGCCAGGCTAGGACGACGGTGTCGGCCTACTGGTCCCGCTCCGAGACCGGCGGACCCAGAATCTCCCGCCACACGACCGCGTCGCGAAGCTGAGCCGGCGTGTAGCGGCGCACGGCGGTGTGATCGGCCGGCTCCTGACGGATGTGCTGATCGAAGGCGCGGTGGCCGGCGCTCGTGGCCGGTCCGCTCCGCGCCGCCGCGGCCGCGATCCGCCGGCGTACCAGGTCTTCGGCGCCGGCATCCTGGTCGTACTGCTCCCGGGCCCGTCGGTTCACCGGCGTCTCCAGGCTCACCACCCGCTCCGGCCGCTCCAGGGACTCGCGCTCCTCCACGTCCTCGTCGTCGGGGAGCGGCGGCACCGGCAGCCTGGCGGGCGCGCGGCCCTGTGGTCCGGCCTCCCCCAGGTTCCGCTCGAGCTCCCGCAACAGCATCTCTAGACGGCTCCCCTCGCGCTGGGTCGCGTCGCCGGAGCCCCGCTCGGACGTCGGGGCCGAGTAGGTGCGGGACCCCGCCGCCCCTGAAGTGGTGCGCGGGCGCGGCTTGCTGCCTCCTTGCGTCCGCCGCAGGAGGCTGAAAAGCGCCCAGACGATGCCCATCACCAGCAGGCCGCCGAAGTCCACCCTCAGCTCCCTGGAGTCGGCGCCGAGTCGCCCTGCCCCGCGATGCTCCGGCGCATGGTGGTGTCGGCCTCGATGTTCCGGTACCGCTGGTAGTCCATGATGCCGAGGTTCCCGCTCCGGAACGCCTCCGCCATCGCCAGCGGGATCTGCGCCTCGGCGGCAATGACCGACGCGCGCTGCTTCTGCGCCTCCGCCTTGTACTCCTGCTCCATCGCCACCGCCAGCGCCCGGCGCTCCTCCGCTTTCGCCTGCGCGATGCGCTTGTCGGCTTCGGCCTGATCGGTCTGGAGCTCGGCCCCGATGTTCTTGCCCACGTCCACGTCGGCGATGTCGATCGAGAGGATCTCGAACGCGGTGCCGGCGTCGAGGCCCTTCGCCAGCACCGTCTTGGAGATCATGTCGGGATTCTCCAGCACCTTCTTGTGCGACTCGGCGGATCCGATGGTGCTCACGATGCCCTCGCCGACCCTCGCCAGGATCGTCTCCTCGCCGGCCCCGCCCACCAGGCGGTTGATGTTGGCTCGAACGGTGACCCGGGCCAGCGCGAGGAGCTGGATCCCGTCCTTGGCCATCGCCGCGACCTTGGGGGTGGTGATGACCTTCGGGTTGACGCTCACCTGCACCGCCTCGAACACGTCGCGGCCGGCGAGGTCGATCGCGGTGGCCTGCTTGTAGGTCAGCGCGATGCCGGCCTTGTCCGCCGAGATCAGCGCGTTCACCACCCGGTTCACGTTGCCGCCGGCCAGAAAGTGCCCTTCGAGCTCGTTGACGCCGAGCGCGATGCCGGCCTTGTGGCCGCTGATCAGCGGGAGCACGATGGCTCGAGGATCGACCCGGCGGAAGCGCATCCCGAAGAGGGTGAGAAAGGAGACCCGCACTCCCGAGAAGAGCGCCGTGAGCCACAGGCCGAACGGAATGAAGCGGAAGAAGATTATGAAGGCGATGATGGCGATGAACACCAGCGCCAGCACCATTCCCAGACTGATCATCGAATCGTCCACGGCATCCCCTGGTTGGTGCTCGGCTAGGTCAGCCCGCGCACGACGTGACGGTACCCCTCGCTTCGCAGCACCCGGACGGGGCTGCCCTCACTGACGTACTCGCCCTCGGTGACCACATCCACCCTCTCGCCCGCGAAGGCCGCGGTGCCGGCGGGCCTCAGGTCGGTGACCGCGACGCCGTCCTGCCCGACGAGGTCCGCCCGGAGTGCTCCCGAAATGTAGCCCTCCGACTGGGGCATCCCGCTCTTGAGAAAGAGTCCTCCCCACCGGCTGCTGTTGGGGACGTGGCGCAGCCAGGCATAGACCACCGCCACGGTGATCACCAGACTCGCGCCCAGGATCGCGAACGCCTGCGCGACATCGCCGCCGGTGGGTGCCGCGCCGACCAGGGCCAGCACGATGGCGGTCGCGATCGCGGCCAGGCCCAGGAACCCGGCGAGGCCGAACCCCGGGAGCACGAACACCTCGACCGCGAGGGCGATGAGCCCCAGCCCGAGCAGCAGCACCTCCTCCCACCCAGCCAGCCCCAGCACGAAGCTCGAGCCGAAGAACAGCCCCAGCGCCGCGACGCTCACCAGCCCGCCGAGGCCGAACGCGCCGCTCTTGATCTCGAGGACGAGCCCCAGCAGGCCCAGCGACAGCAGCAGCGGCGCCACCAGCGGATTGGTGAGGAAGCGGACGACCTGTTCCGCCCAGTTCGGATCGGTGGACACTACGGTCGCATCCGGCAGCCCGATGGCCTGGAGCAGGGCCGCCTCGTCGGCCACCTCCCCCTTCGAGTAGCCGACCTTGGCGGCCTCTGCGCTCGTGAGGGTGAGCAGCTCGTCCTTGCCGTCGAGACCGGGGATCTCGACCTGCTCGTCCACCATCGCCTCGGCGACGCGAGGGTCTAGCCCCCGCTCCTCGGCGACCGCCCGGAACTCCGCCCGCATCGCCGACACCAGCTTCTCGGGCGCGCGCTTTCCCTCGCCATCCACCGGCGTAGCGGCGCCCATGACGGCGCCGGGGCGCATGTAGACTGCCCGGGCCGAAATGGCGATCAGGGCTCCCGCGCTGTAGGCCCGGGGGTTGACGAAGGCGTAGACGGGAAGCCCGGCACGCCGGACTGCATCGGAGATCCGTTCGGCGGCATCCACCCGGCCGCCGGGGGTATCGATATCGAGGTAGGCGGCCGCGGCGCCGGCGGCTTCGGCTTCACGGAGGCTGCGCGCTATGTAGGGGGCCAGCCCGTTCTCCACGGTGCCGGTGACGGCGATCCGATAGACCACGCGCGACTGGGCCGCCGCGGAGCCCGCGAGGGCGAGAAAAGCGAGCGTCAGGTACAGCGTTCGGCGCATCGCGGCAATCCTGGAGAGGGACATCCGCAATCTAGCGGGCGTCTCCGCGATGGCGGTAGCCTCGGTGATCGCCGCGCATCTCGTGCACCCGCTGGAGCAGCCGCTCCCGCATCAGCAGCAGACGCGCCCGCTGCACCGGGGTCAGGAACGAGAGCTGCTTCATCTCATCGCGCCAGCTCTCGGCGTACTGGACGCGGAGATCGAGCAGGTCCCTGGTGAGCCGCGCCACGCTGTCCTCGCTGGCGGGGTTGCCATCGCGGATCTGCCGGTCAAGGGCGGAGCGAAGGCTCCATTCCCGGCGGCGAAGCTGGCTGCGCCGCTGCCCCGACTCGGTGGCGACCGCCTTCAATCGGCTGGCCTGCTCGTCGGTGAGATCGAGCTCGGCCTTCACCCGGTCGGCGAAGCGCTGCTCGATGCGGCCCCGCAGCTCCCTCGATCCGGCGGTATCCGGACCATCCTGGGCCGCGAGCGGGCCGGCCGCTGCCGCGATCACGAAGAGACAGAACGCCAGTTCGCGCATCAACCCTCCCAGGTGGCGAAGACCTGCTCCAGCTCCCCGTCCTCGTGCTCTCCCAGCGTGGAGGCGTCGAGGGTGGAGCTGTCGTCGAGCGGCCGGTCGAGCGACTGCAGCAGCGTGTCGAGCTGGGCGGTTCCCAGCCCCTCGAGCTCGGGCAAAGGGACCAGGGTCCCCGCCCGGGCCACTGTGCGAGGAGCCTCGTCGCGGCCGGTGCCGAGCCCCGTACCCAGCGCGATGAGGATTGCCGCCGCCGCGCCGGCCGCGGCGGCGAACCGCCAGGCGCGCCTCGCCTGGAGCCGGTACGAGCGATCCGCCGCCAGCCTGCGCTGCACCAGCGTCGACATCGCCTCGGGATCCGAGACCGTCGGCGCGCTTTCGTCGAGCTCGTGAGCGGCCCGCACCAGCCGCCACTCGGCCCGGCAGTCGGGGCAGTCCGCCAGATGGGCCGACTCTTCCGAAGTCCAGGCGTCGCCGCCCAGCGCGACGTCGGGCATGCGGTCGGACAGGCGTTCGCAGTGGTTCATCTCACCAGCTCCTTCAGGCGCTTCACCGCATGGTGATAGTGGACCCGGGCCGCTCCCGGGGTCGATCCCAGCGCCGCGGCGATCTCGACGTACCCGGCGCCCTGCTGAGTCCGGAGCAGAAAGACCTCTCGCTGGAGCCGTGGGAGCGACGCGATGCCCCGGCGGAGCAGGGCCGCCGTCTCCGAGGCGGCGAGGTCGGCATGGGGATCGGCCCGGTCGGGCAGATCCCGGTCCTCCAGCGAGACGACCTGCCTGCCCTTCCGGCGGCGGTAATCGTCCTTCAGCACGTTGCTGGCGATCGCGAAAAGCCAGCTCCGGAAGGAAGCCTCACCGCGCCAGCCGTCCAGGCGCCGGAAGGCGCGGAAGAGCGCCTCCTGGACCAGATCGTCTATCTCGTCGCGCGCCGCGCCCGAGCTGTACAGGAATCGGCCCACCGCCGGCGCGTGACGGCGGACCAGCTCCGCCGCCGCCGTCTCGTCACCGGCCCTGTAGGCGGCGGCCAGCGCGTGATCGGAGGGAGTCTCCAATACGGGGGAGGCGCTCATCCGGCTCTGCTGGACGTCGATTGTCGCCGTCTGTTAAGGGGGGCTATCTTAGGCCCCATGCCACGCCCCAAAGTCATCGCACACCGCGGTGCCTCCGGTTACGAATACGAGAACTCCCGTGCCGCCTTCCGGCGGGCGGTCATGCTGGACGCGGACGGCGTCGAGCTCGACGTCCACGCCACCCGCG
>CAMPKP010000185.1 GCA_946887295.1 uncultured Gemmatimonadota bacterium
AGTCGGGAGAGCGCACGGTCTACCGCGCCCGCGAGGTCGTCCTCGCCGCCGGCGCGCTGGCCACCCCGCACCTGCTGCTCGCCTCCGAGCTCGCCCCGCTCAATCCGGGAGGCCGGGTCATCGGCCGCTACCTCCAGCGCCACTACAACGAGATCCTCTTCGGGATCTTCCCCACCCCGCCCAATCCCGGCGGCGGCTTCCACAAGCAGATCGGGATCCACGACTTCTATTTCGGCCACGTCTCGGCCGCCGGGCCGCCGGGCAAGCTGGGCGGCCTCCAGCAGCTTCCCACGCCGCCCGTCGGGCTGGTGCGCGCGGAGCTGCCGAAGCTGGTCGGCGCCATGTGCGCGCCCTGGATCAAGCATCTCACCGGACTCCTGGTGATGGCGGAGGACCAGCCGGTCTACGAGAACCGGGTGCTGCTCGACGAGGGCGCCTCCGACCGCTACGGCGTTCCCCGCCTGCTCATCAGCCACCGCCACACCGCGCGCGACGTCGCGGCGGGCGCGGCTCTGGCGGCGGTCGCCAAGCGGATCCTGCGCCGGGCCGGCGCGCTCGCCTTCTACCGCCACCGGGTGGCCACGTTCAGCCACGGCGTGGGCACGGTGCGGATGGGCCGGGACCCGTACACCAGCGCGCTGGATGCCGACTGCCGGTTCCGGGGCCTCGACAACCTCACCGTGGTGGACGCCAGCGTGATGCCGACCTCCGCCGCGGTGAACCCCAGCCTCACCATCTCGGCGGTCGCGCTCCGCGCCGCTGAGCGGCTGGCGGCCCGCTCCTCCCGTCCCGCCGCTTCGGCCATGCATGTCGCCGCCCGTTAGCCTCGCGTTCCTCGGCTGCGGCACGGCGACCCGCACCCACTCCGGCGTCCTGTCCCGCTTCGGCGGCCAGGTGCGGCGCTTCTACGCCAGCCGCGACTGGAAGGCGGCCGACGAGTACAACCGGAAGTACAAGGGCGCCGGCGCGTTCGGCTCGTACGCCGAGGCGATCCGGGACGAGCAGGTGCAGGCGGTCGTGGTCGCGACCCCGCCCGACTCCCATCTCGAGCTGACGCTGGCCGCGCTCGAGGCCGGCAAGCACGTGGTGGTGGAGAAGCCGGCGTTCCTCCACGCCGCGGACTTCGACGTGGTGCGCGCCGCGGAGGCGCGCAGCGGCCGCCGGCTCATGGTGGCGGAGAACTACTGCTACAAGCCGATCGCGCGGATGCTCCGCGAGCTGATCGCCTCGGACGCGCTGGGGGAGGTGCGGTTCTTCCACCTGGTCGCGGTGAAGAGCCAGCGGCGCGCCGGCTGGCGCGACGATCCCGCCACCGCGGGCGGCGGCGCGCTGTTCGAGGGCGGGGTGCACTGGGTCGACCTCCTGGCGAACACCGGTCTGGAGGTGGAGTCGGTGCGCGGGTTCCGCCCGGATCGCGGCGCCGGTCTGGAGCGCAGCATGCTCGTGGTGGTCACCTTCCGGCAGGGCGGGGTGGGGACGCTGGCCCATTCCTGGGAGGTGCCGTCGCCGCTGCACGGGCTCCGCATGTCGCGGATCTACGGCACCAGAGGCTCGGCGGCGTTCGAGTCGAACGGCATCCTGGCGATCGTGACCGGCGCCCGGCGCCGGCTGGTGTTTCCCGGCCTCCGTGACATCAACGGCAACCGGGCGATGTGGACCGATTTCGTGGACGTGATCCGCACCGGCCGGGAGCCGGTCATGACCGCTGGGCGGGCACAGCGCGGCCTCGAGCTGATCGAGGCCGCCTACCGCACCGCGGCCGAGACTCGCGAGGGGGCTCGATGATGCTGTTGCTCGCCGCGGCCGTCGGCATGATGGCCGGCGTCCACACCGCCACGTGGGGGATGTACAAGGACGCGCCCCACGAGGGATTCTCCCGCTGGAAGTACGCCCGGAGCATCGCGCTGGCCACGGTGATCGCGGTGATCCTCGCGGCGGGGTGGGGGCTGGATCCCCGGCGTGCGGCGGACCTGGTGGTGCTCTTCGGCGCCACCTACGCGGTGGAGCGGGCGCTGGCCGAGATCTACAAGACCTTCCTGCGCGACGAGGACCAGTCCAAGTACTTCATCCCGATGCAATTCGCGGTGTTCGGGACGGTGGTCCGGAGCCGCGGCGCCCGGCTCCTGGCCGGCGCGGGCTACGTCGTGTTGCTCCTGGGGATGGTGGTGCTGGTGGACTGGATCGACCGGATCCTTCCGGACCCGATGCCGGTCTGGCTCGTCGTCGCGATCGGCGGGCTGGGCGGGTGGATCAGCGCGTTCGGCGGGGCCTGGAAGGACGCGCCCAAGGAGGGCTTCCAGATCTTCAAGTTCTTCCGGAGCCCGATCATCGCGTCGCTCTTCGCGCTGGGGCTCTCCTACCTGAGCGACGATCTCGTGCTGGTGACGCTGGCCGCGACCGGCTACTGCGTAGCGACGACGGAGACCTACAAGACCTTCTTCTTCCCCAGCGTGCCGCGCGGAAAGTTCGCCGGGATGCCGGTGCACTTCCCCGACATGCTCCGCCGCCGGCAGCCGTTCATCTTCCTCTACGCCGGGATCTGGCTGGTGGTGCTGGTCGCGCTCGTGATCGCGCTGAAGGGTGTGCCTTCGGCCGGCTGATCGGGACGTCCCGGCTCCGCGCTCCCCACCACGTCGAGCAGGAAGGCGTACTTGAACGCCACCTCGCGCAGGTGGTCGTACCGGCCCGACGCTCCCCCGTGGCCCGCGCCCATGTTGATCCTGAGCAGCAGCCGGTTCCGGTCGGTCTTCCGGGCCCGCAGCCGGGCCGTCCACTTGGCCGGCTCCCAGTAGGCGACCCGCGGATCGTTGAGCCCCGCGGTCACCAGGATGTGCGGGTAGTCCTTCGGGGCGATGTTGTCGTAGGGAGAATAGGAGCGGATGTACTGGTAGTAGGTCGGGTCGTTGGGATTCCCCCACTCGTCGTACTCGATGACCGTGAGCGGCAGCGAGGCGTCGAGCATGGTGTTCACCACGTCCACGAACGGCACCTCCGCCACGACCGCCTGGAAGAGATCGGGCCGCAGGTTGGTCACCGTCCCCATCAGCAGCCCGCCCGCGCTGCCGCCGTTGATCGCCAGGCGGGCCGGGGAAGTGTAGCCCGCCTCCACCAGGTGCTCCGCCGCGGCGATGAAGTCGGTGAACGTGTTCCGCTTGTTCAGCAGCTTCCCCGCCTCGTACCAGCTCCTCCCCATCTCCTCGCCGCCGCGGATGTGGGCGATCGCCACGATCCAGCCCCGGTCCAGCAGGCTGAGCGCGTTGGAGGAGAACCCCGGATCGAAGCTGTAGCCGTACGAGCCGTAGCCCTGCAGCAGCAGAGGCCGCGCGCCGTCGCGCTCCAGCGGCAGACGGTACACCAGGGAGACCGGGACCCGGGCGCCGTCCGGCGCGGTGGCGAAGAGCCGCTCGCTGCCGTACCGCGACGGGTCGTATCCGCCCAGCACCTCGGTCTGCTTGCGGACGGTCCAGGTGCGGGCCGCCATGTCGTAGTCCACGACCGAGCCCGGCGTCACCAGCGAGGTGTAGCCGAACCGGAAGACCGAGGTGTCGAACTCCGGGTTGTCGTTCGGCCGCACGGCGTAGACCGGCTCCGGGAAGGCGACCAGGTGCTCTACACCGGTGGCGAGCTCCAGCACCCGGAGTCGGCGGAGCCCGTCCTCCCGCTCCCAGAGCACCAGGTGCCGCGCGAATGCCTCCGCGGCGTCCAGCTTGATGTCCGGCCGGTAGGGCAGGACGGCCGTCCAGTGATCGCGCCCCGGGCTCTCCACCGGCGCGGAGACCAGCCGGAAGTTGGGAGCGTCGGCGTTGGTGACGATGTAGAACCGGTCGCCGTGGTGGGTGATGGTGTACTCGACGCCCTGCCGCCGCGGCTCCACCACCCGGAGCTCGCCGGCGGGCTCGTCCGCGCTGAGGTAACGGGCCTCGCTGGTCGAGTGGCTCGCCAGCTCGAGGACGAGGTGGCGCCGGCTCCGGGTCCGATGGATCTCGAGGAAGAACGCGTCGTCCGGCTCGAAGTGCACCAGCACGTCGTCCGCCGGGCTCGAGCCCACCGCGTGGCGGAAGAGCCGGCTGGGCCGGCGGACCTCGTCCAGCACGATGTAGAAGAGGGTGCGCGAGTCGTTGGCCCAGGCCACCGAAGGGGAAGTGCGCTCGATCGTCTCCGCCAGGAGCTGGCCGGTGGCGAGGTCCTTCAGGAAGAGCGTGAACGACTCCGCTCCGCTGGTGTCCGACGAGAAGGCCAGCAGGCGGTGGTCGGGACTGACGTCGAAGGCGCCCATCCGGAAGTACGCGTGGCCGGCGGCGAGCGCATTGACGTCGAGCAGCACCTCTTCCGGCGCCTCAGGCTCGTCCCGCCGGCGGCAGAAGATGGGGTACTGCGCCCCGGCCTCGGTGCGGGTGTAGTAGAGCCAGCCGTCCTCGCGGGCGGGAACCGAGAGATCCGCCTCCTTGATCCGTCCCCTGAGCTCCTGGTAGAGCAGCTCCTGGAGCCCCTCGGTGTGCCGCATGGCCCGGTCGGTGTACCGGTTCTCGGCCTCCAGGTGCGCCAGGACCTCCGGGTCTTCGCGGTCCCGCAGCCAGTGGTACTCGTCGATCCGGCTCTCGCCGTGGATGGTGTGCACCCGCGGCACCGCCCTCGCAACCGGCGGCTCAGGCTCCGCGGCCTCGAGGACCACAGGCTCGGCCTCGGTGTACTGCGCCGGTCCGCCGGCAGGGAGGGTAGTGGAGGGGAAGGTGCGCTTCGGGTTGCGGGACATTCGCTGGCTTCCAGAGGGTCCGAGAGTTCACGGCCGGTCGAGCTCCGGCGGAATTACCATAGGGCGTCCCGGCAAGTCAAGTGGAGCCTAAATCCTTGCAGTTGAATCGTTTAACATGCGTGACAGGGCCCGACTCCCGCCGCTTTTTGCCTGCCGCAATGGCAGGGTCCGGCTCATCTCCGCCCCCTGCCGGGAGATAGATCAGCAGGCGCCGGTGGCCTTGGCATCGATGAAGCTCCACCCGGTCACTCCCGCTGCCGGGACCACGACCACATCCACCGGCTGGGTCTGGGCCTGGGTGGTCATGCAGCCCGGCCCGGGCGATGTCTCCAGCACCGTGATCCTGAGCTGGCCCCCGGTGCGGGCGACCCGCTGTACGGCGATGTCGTGCCCGCCGGTGGGCCGCTGGCCCAGGGCGACCGCGATCACCAGGTCCCGGCTGAAGTCCACCTCGGGCCGGACCCCCGCGCCCAGCTCCGACCAGAAATGGGCCCAGGTGGCGGGATCCCTGATGACCAGCCGGCGCACGCCCCTGATCCCCGAGCCGACCCAGCGGCCGATCCGGCGGATCTCGAGGTCGGCGGCAGCCTGCGCCGGCGTTGTATCGGGCTGCGTGGCCGGCGCACCGGTCGGGGCCTCAGGAGCCGGGGATGGAGTCGGCGCCGGGTCGGGGTCCACGACGGGAGCGGATGGCGCGGGGGAGGGGGC
>CAMPKP010000186.1 GCA_946887295.1 uncultured Gemmatimonadota bacterium
GGAAGGGTGGCGGCCGCGGTGCGGGAGCTGAGCGAGCGGGTGCTGGCGCTGGACCGCCCCACGGCCGAGGCCCGGCCCGAGCCCGACACGACCTGCGAGCCGGCACCCCCGCTGCCGCGCGAGGTGGACGCATGAGCCGCGCGGCACGGATCCTGGTCGGTGCGCTCCTGGCCGTGGCGGCGATGGCGGGCACGGTCGCGCTCTCCCGCGCGCCGTACGCGACGGGGCAGGGCGACGTTGCGCTCCTCCGGCTCTCCTGGAGCGGACGGCCGCAGCGGATCGAGCGCTGCCGCGAGCTGAGCGACGCCGAGTTGGCCGAGCGGCCCGCGCACATGCGTCGCCGGCTGGAGTGCGAGGGCCGCTCGGCGCGCTACGCGGTGCGTGTCGCGGTGGACGGGCGGACGGCGGCGTTGGACACGGTCACCGGCGGCGGTCTCCGCGGCGACCGGGCGATCCACATGCTGCGGGAGTTCCCGGTGGCCCCGGGCGCCCGCGCGCTTGCGGTGACGATCGAACGGATCGAGGCGATCGAGGAAGACGTCGAAGAGGCCGAGGACGCCGAGGACGCCGAGGACGTCGAGGACGAGGAGCCGGGATCGGGACCCGGCGACCGCGCCGCGCGCGAGCGCGCGGAGCGCCGGCGCGAGCGGCAGGAGGGGCTGCCCGCGCGGTTGGAGCTGACGCGGTCGGTCACGCTGGAGGCGAGGTCGGTCGCCATGGTGACCTATGATCCGTCGGGGCGGCGCCTCCTGCTGGTGACCGGTCCGCGGCGCTAGAGTCACACCACCACGGGCTGCGTGTTCCTCGGCGCTCGATGGCCGGTGAGCCGGGCCCTCACGCCAGATTCATCTTTCGGAGCAACGCCTGGAACCGGGGATGCCCGCGCAGCGAGACGAACAGGAACGACCCTTTGACGCCGAACACGCCGCCGGCTCGCTCCTCGTAGGCCCGCTCCAGCCAATCCATCGCTCGCTCGTGCTCCCCGAGGCCGGTATGGACGTACGCCATGTGATAGGGTGACACGTATCGCTGGCGCGACATCTCCTCGAGCCGTCGCAGGATCTCCCGCGCCTCTTCGGTCCGGCCCACCTGCGCCTGGGCCTGGCCGAGCTGTGCCAGATACAGGGTGCTCTCGGGGGAGAGGGACACCGCCCGCTGCAGCGCGGCCAGCCCCTCGTCCGGCATCCCCTTCATCAGATAGGCCCATCCGAGCGTCGCATGCGCCATCGCGAAGTGGGGATCCACCTCGACCACCCGGGTGACGGTTCGCAGCGCCTCGTCGTAGCGGCCGGCGCGCAGGAACGTGGTCGCGATGTCCATGCGGTGGGCCAGCGGGTCGAGCTCGTGGGCGCGCCGCTGCAGCTCGATGGCCTCGTCATAGCGCTCGAGGGCGGACAGCATGAGGCCGTAGTGGTCGTAGACGACCCCGCTGTTCGGGTTCAGCTCGATGGCCCGCTTGAAGTCCGCCTCGGCCCCCGCCCAGTCGTAGTCGCAGACGAACTTGAGGTGCCCCTGCACGGCATGCGCTTCGGCGAGCCCGCTGTCGATCTCGAACGCCCGCGCGACGGCGGCTTTCGACCGCCGGAACGCCTCCTCCGCGGGGATGGCACCGGCCACCCCCAGCCCGATATCCATGTACGCGTAGGCGATGGTGGCGTGGGCCAGCGCGTAGTCGGGGTCGCGCGCGACCGCCTGCTCCAGGTGCTTGATGCCCTGGTCCACCCCTTCCTGGGTCCAGCGGCTGAGGCAGTGCTTCCCGAGGAGGAACAGCTGGTAGGCCTGGACGTCGTCCGTGGGCTCCTTGCGGATGCGGGTTCTCTCCTCGTGGGAGAGCTCCGCCTTGAGCGCCGCCGCGATGTGCAGCGCGACGTCGCTCTGGATGGCGAAGATGTCGGTCAGGTCCCGGTCGTAGGTCTCGGCCCACAGGTGCCGGTCGGTCTCGGCGTCGATGAGCTGCGCCACGATGCGCACCCGGCTCCCCGCGCGGCGGACGCTGCCCTCGAGCAGCGTCGCCACGTCCAGCGTCGTTCCGATCTGTCGGAGGCTCTGCTCCCGCTTCTTGAACGGCATGACCGAGCCGCGCGAGATCACCTTCAGCGAGCGGACCTTCGAGAGCTGGGCGATCACGTCCTCGGTGATGCCGTCGGCGAAGAACTCGTTCTCCGGGTCGGCGCTCAGGTTGAGGAAGGGAAGGACCGCGACCGACGCGGGCCCGGGCGCCCCCCGGGCGGGGGCCGCGAGCGCCTCGGCGAACGCCGCGATGCTCGGATAGCGGTCGGCCGGATCGACCGCCAGCGCCGTGACGATCGCCTGCTCCAGCGCCGGCGCCACCGCGGGCCGATGGCGGCGCACCCGGGGCGCCGGCTCGGTGAACCGCCGGGCGATCACGCTCCTCGCCGTGGTGCCGGTGTGCGGCGGCTCGCCCGCCAGCAGCTCGTAGAGCACGCAGCCGAGGCTGTACACGTCGGTCCGCGCGTTCAGCGCCCGCTCGCCGGCGGCCTGTTCCGGGCTCATGTACTCGGGCGTGCCGAGCATCAGCCCCGTCGCGGTGAGCCGCTCGCCCGTGTCGGCCGCGAGCGCGATGCCGAAATCGGTGACCATCGCCTCACCCTCGTGGAGCAGGATGTTCTCCGGCTTGATGTCGCGGTGGACGAGGCCCTGGGCGTGCGCGTGGCCCAGCGCGGCGGCGACCTGCCGCACCAGGGCGACCGCCTCGTCGACCGGGAGCTGTCTTTCCAGGGAAAGCCGCTGCCGCAGCGACCCGCCCCGCACGTAGGGCATGACGTAGAAGAGGAGGCCGTCGGCCTCACCCGAGTCGTGCAGCGGCAGGATGTGGGGATGATTGAGCTTGGCGGCGATGCCGATCTCGCGGGTGAACCGGTCGGGCCCGAGCACCGCTCCCAGCTCGGGCCGGAGCACCTTGATCGCGACCTGGCGGTGATGCCTCAGATCGTCGGCGAGATAGACCGTGGCCATCCCGCCGTGGCCCAGCTCGCGCTCGACCCTGTAGCGGCCCGCGAGCGCGGTCGCGAGATGTGCTAGCTGGTCGGACGGCATGGGAGGCGGCTCATCGTCTGGTCACCCGGTGTAGCGCGCCTTCAGGACTTCGAGGTGGTGCCGCCCGTGCCCCGCGATCACGTAGGCGAGGGCGCGGACGCTGACCGGCTGGTCGCCGGCGATTCCCTTCCGGTGCCACGCCGCCGGGGGCAGGTTCCGAAAGAGCGCCACGGTCCCCCGCCTGACGGAAGCCCATTCCTCGACCAGGTGGCCCAGGGGCTGATCGGTGGCCCGCTGCTCGGGGACGTACGCCTGGTCGTCCATGGCGGGCAGCGGGGTGGTGTCGCCACGCCCGATGCGGAGTGCGCGGCAGGCGAAGACCCGCTCCGTATCCGAGAGATGGCCTACTACCTCCTTGATGCTCCACTTGCCCGGGGCGTAACGGTAGTCGCCCCGGGCGTCGGCAGTGCGGAGCCAGGTGAGGGCCTCGTCGAGCTGGGCGGACAGAACCGCCAGGATATCCTCGTCCTCGGAGATGAGGGCGACGTAGCCGGCGAACGAAGGGGCGTACTCGTCGGCCGCGGGTCGCGATGTCGTGATCATGACTGGTGTCCCCTCACACGGGCCGGATCAGCAGCAACCTAAGGCGCTCCCCGGCTTCCGCAACGCGGCGGGTGCGGGGATGGGACTGCTGCGGCCCGAGCTGGCCGCCACCTGGGGAGCGACCGGTTCTTCCGCGAGATCGAAGTCGCCGCGCGACTGCAGCGCCTTGCGGATGTCGCGCTTTGTCACGGCGTCGACCTCTTGGGCAGCGTCCGCTCGAGATACCGCATGGCCGCCTCGAGCACCTCGTCCCGCCCGGCGCGCACCCCCGCAATCGTGGGCCGCACAGCGACGTGCGGCTGCAGGCCAAGGCGTTGGAGCGGCCGCCCGTCGGCATGCCGGACCGAATGCCCGCTGAACGACATTCGCGCGCCACCCGGCAGCAGCACCGTCGTGACGTCGCCATTTGCGCCCATTGTTGGAGAGCCGATGAATTTGGTCCCGTTCGCCGCCTCCAGAAACAGGCCCGTGTGCTCGGCCTGGCTCACCGTGCGCTCGTCGATGAGCATGACCGTGGGACGCAGGTAGCGCCACTTGTCCGTGTGGGGCAGCGACTGGATGAAGCTGTGCTCGGTGCGCTCTGTGGTGTCAGGGCTGGTCGCGTCCGGGCGACTGAAACGGGCGGCTGCCGGCATCTCCGCGGTGCTGAGGCGCGGCGCGATGCTCCACGCGGTGCCCAGCGGATAGCCGCGCATATCGAAGATGATCCCCCGCGTCCCCTTGAGCCGCTCGAACATGCTGTCCACCTGGCTCGCTGGCAGCCGGCCGAGATCGGCGTATCCGATGTTGCCGCGCAGCACCTCGAACAGCGGTCCGGACCGGCCGGTCATTTCTTGAGCTTCGGTGCGCGCCATCGTGATCGTGCGCTCCACGCCCTTGGCGCTCCGTACTCGGAGGCGGACGGTGGTGCCCACGGCCCCGCCGGTGAGGAACAGGGCCGCGTCGCCCTGGAGCGCCTGGGGAGTGGATGCCGGAATAAAGCGCTCCAGGCGGCGCATGCGTGCTTGCGCCTCCTCTCCATCCACCGCCAGGACGATGTCGCCGACCCGCGCTCCGCCGGCCCGGGCGGCGGAGTCGTCGGTGAAATGGGTGATGACAGGGTGTCCCTCGATCATGCGGATGTACACGGGTGCGCGGGCCCGGCCGAAGTAGGCCCGGAGCGCTGGGGACTGTACCCAGACGTGCGAATCGTGGAGGTGGGTCGCCATCTCGGCGAGCGCCAGACCGTACTCGAGCGAATCTCGTGAGCTCTCGAGCCGCTGGAGTGACCGTATGAGCACCTGATCCCAGCGTTCCTTTATGAGGTCGCGGTAGGGAAAGAAGTACTGGCCGACCGCCCAGATCTTCAACGCCGCCAGGAATCTATAGGCCGGCGCGGGGTAGGCCGGGTCGGTCATCGAGTCGGGTGGGACCGCGGGCGCTCGAGCGGGGAGCCATGCGCGCCCGCCTGCTGTTGGCGGTGTGGGTAACCGGGCGAAGGTCGCGATGGCCGCTGCGAGACCCGCGTCCGGCCCGCTGCCCGTCCGGGGAACCATCGTATCGGCCAAGGAAGCGGCTCCCCGGCCGGCGGGCAGCAGCTCGGTCAGACGGATGGCTACCTCGAGGCTGTCGGGGAGCTGCCAGAGGTAGGTTCGCACCAGTCCCGCCTCGCTCATGCCGCCATCGGCCACGAGGCGCGCGCGTCCGGCTTCCCGGAGCGCGAGCATTCCCTGTGGTATGTAGGAGTTCTCGTTCACCAGGATGACGGCCGTGCGCGCGGCGCCCGTGCTGTCACCCGGCGCCAGCGAGGCTCCGTCCACCGTGTAGAAGCCGGAGTAGTAGCCGCCTGACGTGCTTCCCTTCTCGGGGGCGAACCC
>CAMPKP010000187.1 GCA_946887295.1 uncultured Gemmatimonadota bacterium
GCGGATGGCAGCGCCGCGGATGGTAGCGCGCGCGCTATTCGTGCCGGAGCGCCTCCACGGGATCCATGCGGGACGCCCGGTTGGCGGGAATGAGGCCGAAGACCAGCCCGATCGCGACGCTCACGCCGCAGGCGAGCATGATGCTCCAGAGGGGCACGGCGGATTCGAGGCTGAGGGCGGCCTTCAGCAGGGCGCCCGCCCCGAGGCCGAAAAGGATGCCGAGGGCGCCGCCGACCAGCGTCAGGGTGGCGGCCTCGACCAGGAACTGCCACAGCACCTCCCGCCGGGTGGCGCCGAGCGCCTTCCGCAGGCCGATCTCCTTGGTGCGATCGCTGACCGAGACCATCATGATCGCCATCACGCCGATCCCGCCCACCAGGAGCGCCACGCTCGACAGCGCCACCATCGCAAGGAAGAAATAGGAGGTGAACTTGCCGACCACGTCCAGGATCTGGTCCTGAGTGATGAGATCGAAGGTGTTCGGGTCGCTGGGCCGCAGGTTTCTCGTGCGGCGCAGCGCTACGGTCACGGCATCCATCGCCGTGCCGACATCCACCCCGGCCCGCGGCTTGACCGCCACGAAGAGCGCGTTGGTCTCGTCGTACTGGAAGCTCTCTCGCGCCGCGGCGAAGGGGACGACCCCGCCGGTGGCCTGGCCCGGCGGCTCGAAGATGTTGGAAGGCTTTTCGAAGATTCCGATGACGCGGAACGCGGTCCCGCCGACCCGGACCCGGGCGCCGAGCGGATCGACACGCCCGAACAGCCGGTCCGCCACGGCGCTCTCCAGCACGATGACCGGCTCGCCGGTCAGCTCGGCGCGGCTGAAGAAGCGGCCCCGCAGCAGCGTGCCTCCCTGGATGTCCATGTACCGGTCGTCGGCACCGAACACGACCACCTGCTGGGTCCGGACGCCCTGGTATTCCACCTTCTGGAACACCTGCACCCAGATCCCGGCGTAGCGGATCTCGGGGAGGCGACGGATGGCCTCGGCGTCGCTGCGCTGAAGGACCGGCCTGATCCGAACCTCGTAGGGGAGGCGGTCGGGGTTCACCGGCGTCTGGGAGAAATACCGGATGACGTAGAACGTGGTGGGCCCCGCGACTTCGATCGCATTGAAAATCTGGCGGCGGATCCCCTGGACCAGCGAGGCCACCGCCATCACCGTCGTCACCCCGATCACGACCCCGAGAATCGTCAGGGCGGAGCGGAGCTTGTTGGACCGGATCGAGTCGAGCGCGATGGCCACCCCTTCGCCGATGTTCCGGAGTATCACGGCCTCATTCCACCCGGAGCGCGGTGATCGGATCCAGCCGCGCGGCCCGCGAGGCGGGGTAGACCCCGAAGAGCGTGCCGGCGCCGGTCCCGACCGCCAGCGCGAGCGCGACCGACCACAGCGTGATCCGCGCGGGCAGCGGCGTGAAGGTCGAGACGCCGAACGCGAGCGCCCAGCCGATCAGCACGCCCAGCGCCCCACCGGCCGAGGTGAGCACCAGGGCCTCGACCAGAAACTGCCGGCGGATGTCGGCGCGGGTCGCCCCGAGCGACTTCCGGAGGCCGATCTCGCGGGTCCGCTCGTTCACGGTCATCAGCATGATGTTCATGATGACGATGCCACCTACGATTACGCCGATCGCGACGACGGCAGGGATGGCGGTGAAGAGGAGACTGGTGAGCTGCTTCCAGAACGCCACGAAGGCGTCGGCCTTGTCCACCGTGAAGTCGTTCTCTTCCCCCGGCCGGAGGCGGTGCGCGACCCGCATCGCCTCCTCCGCCCGCGCCATCCCGCCCTCGATGGCGTCCGCGCTCGCCATCTTCACCGAGACCACCGTGGTCTTGCGGCGTCCGTAGGCGGCCTCGAACGTGGTGAAGGGAAGCAGGACGAACGCGTCGAAGGACTGGCCCAGGAGGCGGCCCTTGGGCGCGATGACCCCTTTCACCGTCACCTCGTGGCCGTCGAGGCGTACCCGCTTGCCGACGGCGGTGAGCGGGTCGTCGAAGAGCTTCTCCGCGATCTCGTGGCCCAGCGCCGCCACCGGCCGCCGGCCGTTCACGTCCTGCTCGGTGAGCGGCGAGCCGGCCAGGAAGGTGTAGTCCTGCACCACCTGGTAGGGCGCGGTGATGCCGAAGACCAGCACGTTGATCACGTTGCGGTCGCGGTAGCTCACCGAGCCCACGGGCGTGGGCCAGCCCGACTGGAGCGCCACCGCCACCGCGTCGGGCACCGCCTCGGCGACGGTCTCGGCGTCCTCTACCGTGACGAGCGGGCGCTTGGCGATGGCGCGGACCTGGTCGTCGTCCATCAGGCCTATCGAGATGGGCCCGCGGCGGACCTGGAAGGTGTTGGTGCCGATCATGCTCGCCGTGAGCGTGCCGCTCACGTACGAGTTCATTCCCTGGATGATGGCCACCACGACGATCAGGAAGGCGACGGAGACGAGAATGCCCAGGAGAGTGAAGAACGACCGCAGCTTGCTGGTCCAGATCGCCTGGACGGCCAGGCGGAGGGCCTCGGTGAGGGGCATGCTGCAAAGATAAAGGGGCCCCTTCCTATTCGTACCTGAGGGCCTCCACCGGATCCAGCTTCGAGGCCTTGTTGGCGGGATAGAGGCCGAAGAGGACGCCGGTCAGCACCGACGCGACGACCGCCGCCACCACGGAGATGAGCGGCACCGAGGCGGGGACCGGCGTGAAGGAGCGGACCCCCCACGCGATGCCCGCGCCCAGCGCCATGCCGACCAGGCAGCCGACCAGGGTGAGCGTGGCGGCCTCCACCAGGAACTGGAACATGATCTCGCCCCGGGTGGCGCCGAGCGCCTTGCGGACGCCGATCTCGCGGGTGCGCTCGGTCACGCTGATCATCATGATCGCCACCACCCCGACCCCGCCCACCATCAGTCCCACGCTCGAGAGCGCGATCATCGCGACGAAGAACCCGGCCGTGACCTTGTTGAACGCCTCCAGCACACGGTCCGAGGTGACCAGCGCGAAGTTGTTGTCCTCGCTCGGACGGAGGCCGCGCCGGCTGCGGAGAGCGGCGGTGACCTGGTCCTGCGCCTCGGCGATCGTCGCGGTCTCGGTGGGGACCACGGCGATCTCCATCCAGCCCGCCTGGAAGTCCGCCACCTTCAGGAAGGTGGTGTGCGGGATGGCCAGACGCGGATCGTCGGCCTCACTGAACAGCGACGAGGCCTCGGCGTGCAGGCCCACCACCTCGAAGGGCAGTCCGTAGATCTTGATCCGCTTGCCGACCGGATCGAGGCCGGGGAAGAGGGACTCGGCCAGCTTGTCGTTGATCACGGCCACACGGGCCCCGGCGGCGTACTCGATGGCCGTGAAGTTGCGGCCTGCCAGGATGTCGCCGCCGTTGACCTGGGGCCAGGTCCAGCTGAATCCGGCGAGCCTGACGCTGCTCAGGTCGGTGCCCTCGTAGCTCACGGGACCCTCGGTGTACTCCCCGATGTTGACGTCCCGCACCGCCGGGAGCCGCCGGATCAGATCGGCCTCGGCCACCGTGATCTCCGGCATCTTCCGCCAGGGCGACAGCTCCTCGGACCCGTCGGAGATCTCCAGCCCGCCCGAGAAATACCGCACCACGTAGAAGGTCTTGGGGCCAGCCGACTCCAGGATGCCGGTGATGCTCCGGTTGATGCCGGTGATCGCGGCCGCCATCGCGATCACCACCGTGACCCCGATGGCGACGCCCAGAATGGTGAGCGCCGCGCGCACCTTGTTCGACCGCAGCGAGTCCAGCGCGATGCCCGCGCCCTCCAGCATCCGCGACAGCAGCGTGAAGCGCGCGATCATTCGGCCCTCAGGGCCACGATCGGGTCCAGCCTCGAGGCGCGACTCGCCGGGTAGACGCCGGCCACGATGCCCACCGTCACGCCCAGCAGCACCCCGACGGCGACCGACCAGGGCGCCACCGCGGCCGGGAGCGGCGTGAGCGCCTTCACCACGAAGGCGAGCACAATGCCGAGACCGATGCCCATCATGGCACCGGCGGCGGAGAGCGTCGCCGACTCGACCACGAACTGCGCCAGGATGTCGCGCCGGCGGGCGCCCAGCGCCTTGCGGATCCCGATCTCACGGGTGCGCTCGCTCACCGCCATCAGCATGATGTTCATGATCACGATGCCGCCCACCACCAGGGAGATGGCGACCAGGCCGGGGAGCGCGAGGAACAGGATCCGCGAGATCTTCTGCCACATGCCCAGCGCGCCCTCCGCGGTCTGGAAGGCGAAGTTGTTCTCCTCGGACGGCTTGAGCTGCCGGCGGCTGCGCATGGCGGCTTCGGCCTCCGCCAGGGCCCGCTGCATCTGCGCGGGGTCGTCGGTGCGGACGATGAGCGCGTCCAGGATGTTGATGGGACAGATGAGGCGCCGTCCCTGGGCGCTGAACGGCATGACCGCGAACTTGTCCAGCGAGATGCCGAACAGCGTGCCCTGCGGAGCCACCACGCCGATGATCCGGTAGGGAAGGCCGCCGATGCGGACCTGCTTGCCGACCGGGTCGAGGCCGGGAAAGAGCTTCTCGCCCAGCTCGTGCCCGATCACCAGCACCGGCTGGCCCACTCGAACTTCCTGCGCGGTGAAGGCCCGGCCCGCGGCGAGCTCGTAGTTCCGGATCCGGAAGTAGCTCTCCTCGGTTCCCACGAGGTCGATGTCCTTTGCGACCTTGCCGTCGTAGTGCACCGACACCCGGTCCTCGCAGAAGTTCGCGAAGGTCGCCGGGGTCTGGATCCGGGCCCGCACGAAGTCGGCATCGTCGTAGCTCACCCGCGGGCGCCGCCGCCACGCCAGCCAGGTCTCCCGGGTGATGTTGCCCATGTTGATGCTGGGCCGCTGGCGCAGCTCGAAGGTGTTGGCGCCGATCAGGGTGTTGGCGAACCGATCCACCATGTACCGGTTCATGCCTTGCACGATCGACACCACGGCGATCAGGAACGTGACCCCGATCAGCACGCCCACCAGGGAGAAGAAGCTCTTGAGCTTCTGCCCCCGGATGGTCCGGAGGGCGAGGCGGACGGCTTCGAGGAAAGGCATGGCTCAGGCGTCCGCGAGACCATGGTCCATCAGGCTGCCGCTCCCCGGCTCACCTGGTCCGTCTCCACCCGGCCGTCCCTCAGCACCACCACCCGCTCCGCGTGCGCGGCGATGTCGGGCTCGTGCGTCACCATGATCACGGTCTGGCCGTCGGCGTGGAGGTCCGCGAAGACACGCATGATCTCCTCGCTGGTGACGCTGTCGAGGTTGCCGGTGGGCTCGTCGGCCAGCAGGATGCTCGGCCGGTTCACCAGCGCGAGCGAGATGGCCACGCGCTGCCGCTGCCCGCCCGAGAGATCGCTCGGACGGTGGTCCATCCGGTGGCCCAGGCCCACGCGGTCGAGCTCCG
>CAMPKP010000188.1 GCA_946887295.1 uncultured Gemmatimonadota bacterium
AGCCCGAGCCCCCGGAGCCCACGCCGAAGCCGAGCGCGCCGCCGCCGCGCGAGCGGCAGCCGGTGCCCGAGGACCGGGCCAACGCACCACCGGAGGCCACACGCACGGAGGGCGAGGAGGCGGACGAGCCCGAGGGCGCCTCCGATGAGCAGGCCCCGCGTGAGGCGGCACCGGAAGCGCCCAGCATCGCGGCGCCGACCATGGAGTCGGAGGCGCTCCGCATCTTCGGGCGGAAGCGGGTCGCCACCCGCCCGGGCGCGGGCCCGCGTGCGACGCGTCCGATGGAGTCCTACATCCCGGACGACCCGAACAAGTGCGTGCCCTCGCCGACCGCGCCGGCCGATTCGGCGGCGCCGGCGCAGTACGGGACGGTCGTCGGCAGGATCTTCCGCCAGGACGGCCGCGAGCCGCTCGCGGGGGCACACCTGCAGATGCTGGGCACGCCCTACGTCGCCTTCACCGACAGCGAGGGCGAGTACCGGTTCCGGTTCGATCTCTCGCTGATGGACAACTGCCGGACGCAGTACGTCCGGGTCACCGCGAAGGGATACGAGAGCCGGCTTCTGGTGCTGGTCGTGGGGCCGAACGTGCGAAGCGAGGACGTGCGGCTGCAGAAGCGGTCGGGGTGGCTGGGGCTGTAGAGGCTGTTCTCAGAGCAATGCGACTGCGAGCGCCGCCGCGGCGAGGAGGACGGCCAGGACGGCGGCATAAAGCGGAGCGCGGGACGGCCCCGGCCGCCGCTCCGCCTCGGCCACCGCCTGCTTCGCCCCGGCCTCGAGCTTCGCCTGGCTGCGCTCGAGCTGCGCCAGCTTCTCGGCCACGAGCCCCATCTCGCCGCGAAGCTGCTCCTGGCCGTCCATCATCTGCTCCAGCAGCCCGCCGGCCTGCGCCGCAGCGGCCGGGACGTCGAAGAGCGACTGGGACATCACGCTTCCCCCCGCCAGCACCTCCTCCATTCCCTGCTCGAAGTGTCGCTGGTGGATCCGCTTCTCCGCGTCGGGACCGGGCTCGGTGGTGGCCATCTGGGCGGCCTTCAGCACCGCGTTCTTGATATCGCCCCCGCTGCGCGGGTACTGCTCGGCCAGCGCCTTGAAGTCCACGTCGTCCGCCAGCGGCGTCTTCCGCGCATGGAGCTGCACCCGCCAGATCCGCTCCCGCTCCTCCGCGTTCGGCATGTCGAAGAGGATGTGGGTGCGGATCCGCCGCTCGAACGCGGGGTCCATGTTCGCCGCCAGGTTGGTGGCGAAGATCACGACGCCGTCGAAGCTCTCCAGCTCGTGCAGCAGGACGTTGACGACGGCGTTGGCCTCGCGCTCGTACGCCGCGCTCAGCGAGGTGAAGCGCCGCCCCGCGATCGCGTCGGCCTCGTCGAAGAACAGCACCGCGTTCTGCCGCTCGGCGGCGCGGAAGACGCTGGCGACGTGCTTCGCGGTCTGCCCCACCCAGCGCGACTCCAGCTCGGAGTAGCGCACCACGAGCAGCCGCTGATCGAGTGCGTAGGCGAGCGCCTCGGCGCAGATCGTCTTGCCGGTGCCGGGCGGTCCGGCGAAATGGAAGGCCAGGCCGAGCCCGCTGGAGTGCCGCTCGGCGAGACCCCACTGCCTGAAGATGAGATCGTGCTTCCTGACCAGCGCGAGCGCGTGGTTGAGCGAGCGGAGCGTGGTCTCGGGCAGCACCACGTCGTCGAACGTGCGACGCGGCTCGATCGCCTCGACCAGCTCGGCGGTCGGTGTGCCGAAGAAGAGATCGCGAATGGAATCGGACATGTCAGCTCGGCTGCATGGCGACCGGGCTGCGGGAAGCCGTCTCGCGCAACGGCGGTCGCCGGCGGATCACTCGCGGATCCGGGGGTTGGAGGAGGAATCCGCCTTCTGCCCGGTCACGCGCTCCCATGCGTCCCGGACGGCGTCCTTGATCTCGTCCCACAGCGTGGGCTCGGGTCCGCGGTGCTCGTAGCGGTCCCAGCCGGCTCGGAGATCGGGCTCGGCCTCGTCCCAGGAGCGGCCCATGCCGTGGACGCCGGATTCGAAGCCGTAGCGGTACGCGGGGCGGAAACGGTCGTAGTAGTCGGGGCCGAGGGCATACGGGCGGCTGCTGAAGTTCTCGCTCCAGTAGTTGTCCTCGGTCTCCCACGAGGCGCGCCAGTCATCGGATGGTTGGGTCATGGCCGTTCCTTGAATGATAGAGGGGTTGGGGGCTGGTTGTGCACGGGGACGGGCTCGGCTGAGGGCGTTGTTTCGGCTCCTTCGCTTCGCTCAGGATGACAAGAGCGTCCACGATGACAATGCTTCTTTTTCCTTTCTTCCCATGCTTCCCTTTGGCGCCTTACGTTAACCCCGAACGGCCCTCGACCGGGTGACCGGGATCACCCCCGTGCATGCCCCCCTTCAGGGCGTCTCGAATGCGATGGTCCCGAGGCGGAGTTTCCCCCGGCGCGGATCCTCCCGGAACGTCACCCAGCCCTCACGCTTCGAGTCCTTCGGCAGAAACGCGATGTCGAGCTCCGCCTCCTCCCGCCGGCCGCCGGGCAGATCGAGGAAGATCGACACCTTCACGTCCTCCGCGGTACTGCCCCCGGCGTTACCGATCTCGACCGGCACCAGGTAGCCGCTCCGTGCAGGGCGCGGCGCCCCGAGCCGGACGACCACGTCCGGCGGCCCGCCACTCTCGACGATCGTCTCGCGCACCAGGAAGCCGAGTGTGGCGACGACCAGCACGAGCGAGATCCCGAAGACGGTCCACTCCAGCCAGTTCTTCGACACCCTAGCCATTCCTCGCCCCCTGAATCAGCAGTCTCCCGGCCGACGCCCCGAGCGCCGACGCAACCCCGAGCACGACGGTCTGGCCCACGATCGCCCGAGGTGCCGCCCCGTCGAACCGGCCGAAGAGCCACAGAATGCCGGCCGAGGCAACCAGTGCGACGGCGTAGGTGATCATGGTCCCACGCACCACGCCGCCGAAGCCGCCGGGCTTCGCCCATCGGCGGGAGCCGCGGAAGTCGGAGTAGTAGAGGACGAGCGCGCTCAGGAGCATCGTCGCCGCGCCGAGCACCGCGAGCTGGAGCGGCGGAACTTCGAGCCCGACCGCTACGATCTCCTCGGTCGGCGCCACGTTCGCGGCGAACAGCACTGCGCCGCAGAACGCCAGCGCGATCAGGCCGGCCAGGGACGCCGTGTTCTCGCCGTGGCGGTCCGACTTCAGTCCCTGGTGGTTCCCGTCTCCGCCGAGCTGCGCCGTTCCGATCGAGACGCCGATGGCGACCGTCACGGCTTCCGTCACGATCCGCCCCACCACCTCGCCGGCGTCCTGCCCCGGAGCGAGTCGCCCGATCAGGAGGAGCACCACCGCCGAGAGCAGGAGGCCGATCCCCATCTCCTCGACCGAGTCGATCGCCACTTCCCACCAGCTGGAATCCGGGTGCAGGCCCGCATAGCGGTTGTATCCCAGCAGGAGCACGAGCGCGAGTACCAGGAAGGCCAGCTGCCGGTGCGGCGGCATCGTGAATCCCGCCTCCCAGACCTCCATGGTGTAGAGGAGGGGCAGGCTGAAGAGCAGGCCTCCGGCCAGCCCCCGGCCGTACTCCTGGAGGGATTGCTTCGGCGTGCGCTCGACGCTGGTCACGATGCTCCCGGGCACGCCTGATGATGCCGCCGAAGCGGGCGCTGCGCGAGGGGCCTTCGCACACACGAGACGGCGCCGGTACCCCCGGCCGTGCACTGGCAGGCCCGGGGTCGTCCAGCGATACTCCGGTCTCGTTCCCCCCGACCCGCCGGAGCCCTCGCCATGCGCGCTCGCACCTTTCCACCTCTGCTGCTTCTCCTGCTCGCCGCTTCCGCCCTTCGAGCCCAGGTCACCGCCATCCGCGCCGGCACGCTGATCGACCCGGTGGCGGGCACGGCAGCCCGTGACCAGATCGTCCTGGTCGAGGGCAAGACGGTGAAGGCGGTGGGCGCGAAGGTGGCGATCCCGCGCGGCGCGACGGTGATCGATCTCTCCGGCTCCGCGGTCCTCCCCGGCCTGTTCGACGCACACACCCATCTCTGCATGACGGTGAACATGCGCCGCGACGCGGGGAGCTACTACTACACCACGCTGAACGACCCCGACTCCTACCGCGCCATCCAGGGCGTCGCCAACGCGCGCTCCATGCTGGAGGCGGGATTCACCACGGTGCGGGACGTGGGCAACGAGGGAGACTACGCCTGCACCAGCCTTCGCCGCGCACTGAGCCGCGGCCTGGTGGACGGCCCTACGATGCTCAACGCCGGCCGCATCATCGCCCCGTACGGCGGGCAGTTCCAGCTCCAGCCGGACAAGCGCGAGGTCCTGGCGTCGCCGGAGTACTTCTTCGCCGACACCCGGGACGAGCTGCTGAAGGCGGTGCGGGAGAACATCCACTACGGGGCGACGGTCATCAAGCTGGTGGTGGACGACCAGAACTACATCTACACGCCCGAGGACATCCGGTTCGTGGTGGACGAGGCCGCGAGGTCCGGGCTCAAGGTGGCGGCGCACGTGTGGACCGGCCCGGGCGCGCACAACGCGGCGCTGGCGGGCGTCGCCTCCATGGAGCACCTGAACGGGATCTCCGACGAGGACCTGGCGCTCGCGAAGCGCAACGGCGTCGTGGCGGTGTTCACCCCCTTCCCGGCATCGGTGCTCAAGGGGTTCCGCGGCGACACGGCGGGACAGAAGGAATACGACCAGGAGATCGACCGCCTGCGCGCGGGGTACAGGGCGGGCGTCACCATCGCCTTCGGCTCCGACGCGATCCACGATCTTCCGGGAACCACCCGAGGCTCGCTCGCGATCACGTGGATCGGCAGCTACGTGGACGCCGGCCTCCCGCCGAAGACCATCCTGCAGGCCCTGACCATCAACGCGGCCCGGCTCCTGGGCGTCGAGAAGGAGCGCGGCACCATCGCGCCGGGCATGGCGGCCGACATCATCGCCGCCCCGGGCGATCCGCTGGCCGACGCACGGGTGCTGGAGCGGGTGCACTTCGTCATGAAGGACGGGAAGGTGGTGAAGACGAAGACCGTCCCGCCGCGCACGGCCGCGCGATAGCCTCGGACCCCGGCATGCCACGAACCTCTCCCCGACTCTGGGCCATCCGAGCCGCGTTCCGCACCGTGGGCGCCGTGGCACCGGGGATCGCGGCTCGGTGGGCGGAGACGCTCTTCTGCACCCCGCCGCCGCGCCGCGACGGAGACGAGGCCTTCATGGCTACCGGCTCGCGCTTCACGCTGACGAGCCAGGGTCAGCAGCTCGCCGGC
>CAMPKP010000189.1 GCA_946887295.1 uncultured Gemmatimonadota bacterium
CGGTGTCGACCTGCTCGTAGACCTTCGTGAAGTCCACCGCGGGATCGTGCACGATCCAATCCACCTCGCCACGAGGCCCAGCGATGTACCCGTCAAGACTCGCGGCGACGCGGTAGAGGACTCGGCGCATCTGACTTTCAGTTTTCTGACCGTCCGAAGTGAGTCACGCCTCGCCAGGGCTCTCCGGCATCCGCCGCTGGCGTTGCCAGAACTCGCTGGGAGTGAGCGCCGTCAGGCCCGGGAGGTCCCGATGACCCAGAAGGTGTTCGTCGTTGGAGATCAGGACCGCGCCGGCAGCATGGGCCAGGGCCGCGAACTTGCGATCGTCCGGATCCGGAATGGAGGCAAAGCGCTCGGGGTGCGTGGGGCCGGCAAAGCGATCCGCCGGACGAAAGAGTTGCGCCACCGGCTGCGCTCGCAACGGGGGAATACGGTGCATGATTCGCTCGATCTCCCGACGAGTCGCATCGTTCCAGACCATCCGCAGTCGCCCTTGTTTCACGGCATCCACGATCCTCGCGGACGCGCTCCTGGGGTTGAACCCCGCAGCGACGAAAATGTTCGTATCCAGCACCACCGCCGGCAAGGGCGTCCGGCCACCCTTCTTCATACCTGTCCTCACCCGCAAGCCCGGCTCCAACCTCTTGTCGGCCCTGCGCCGGTCGCCGCGGTGTCAGGTAATCGCGAATCCCACCGTCGTGTTTCGCCGACGGCGGGCGCGACCCACCAGTGCATAGGCTTCACCGCAGGCATGGCGCTCAGCCGGCCTGACCGAACCAGACTGATTAAAAGGAGTTGGTAACATGGCAAAGGACAATCTCCACGGACTCACGGTCGCCATCCTGGTCACGGACGGCTTCGAGGAGGTCGAGCTGCTCGAGCCGCGGCGCGCCCTCGACGATGCCGGTGCCGAGACCCGTGTCGTGTCGCCCAAGCACGACCGCGTCCGCGGCTGGAACCTCACCGACTGGGGTGACGAGCTGCCGGTCGACGTACCCCTCAACCAGGCCAAGCCGGAGGACTTCGACGCGCTGCTGCTGCCTGGCGGCGTCATGAATCCGGATACGCTCCGGATGCAGCCGCCGGCGGTCGAGTTCGTGAAGTCCTTCTTCGATGCCGACAAGCCGGTAGCCGTGATCTGCCACGGGCCCTGGACCGTCATCGAGGCCGGCGCGGCACGCGGGCGGAGGATCGCTTCCTGGCCCTCGCTCAAGACCGATCTCCGCAATGCCGGCGCGGAATGGATGGATCAGGAGGTCGTGGTGGACCGCAACCTCGTCTCGAGCCGCAAGCCCGACGACATACCGGCCTTCAACCGGGAGATGATCACCCTGTTCAGCCGCACGCTGGTGCAGGCACGATAGGAGCGCAAAGCAGGGAGGGGGCCGGCGCGGAAGGCCGGCTCTTCTCCGGCCTGTGGTTCGTGCGCCAATAAGGCTGGTCCCGGCGCAACCGACCGAGCTGGAGGCAAGCGGAGCTCGCCTTCTACCGCTCACCGTCGTGCCTCCTCCCTGGTGGGCGGCCCCTCTCGATCTCCTTCAACGTACGGCCGGTGAGGACCGAGCGGTCGAGCTGCGGGCTCTCGATGTCCCACCACTCCTCGGCGTACTCGTCGCGGTGCTTGACCAGCAACCACCGTGTCCTCGAGGCACGTTCGGCCGAGCCCCGCCCCGTCCGAATCAGCGTGAACCCTCCGCGCAGCTTCTCGCCGTGGAGCACCACGTCGATCTTGCCGCGCTCGAGCTGCCTGGCCGCCGAAGCGCTCCCCTCGGGCTCGTATCTGCCTCGGTCCCAGACCATCACGGCTCCCGCGCCGTACTGGCCCTCCGGAATCACGCCCTCGAAATCGGCGTACTCGAGCGGATGGTCCTCGGTCCGGATGGCCAGCCGCTTGTCCGCGGGGTTCATCGACGGCCCCCGCGGCACCGCCCAGGACACCAGGAGGCCCTTGATCGCCAGCCGAAAGTCGTAGTGCAGGCGGCTGGCGGCGTGCTTCTGCACGACGAAGACACGCGTGCGTGTCGCCTGCCGGATCCGCCCGGCAGGCTCCGGTGTCTTCGCGAAGTTCCTCCTGCTACGGTACTCCTCGAGTGACATCGAGTGACTCCAGCTTCTGCCGCGCCCGGCTCAGCGAGACGCCGCGCCGCCAGAGATCCGCCCAGGGGTCCTCGACCTTTTCGAGGCGGTCGAACACGGTCCGGATCGTCGTCCCGTCGGGCCGAAGGTCCTTTCTCCTGAGCTCGTCCCAGTGGAGCGGGACCGACACCGGAGCGCCGCGGCGGGCCCGCACGGCGTAGGCGGGGGCCATCGTCTGCGCGTAAGCGTTGCGGTTGGTATCGAGGAATACGCGGCCGCGGCGCCGGCTCTTGCGCTGCTCCAGCGTTCGCTCCCCCGGCTCCTGGCTCACGACGATGCGCGCCAGCACTCTCGCAAGATCGCGCACCGCATCGAAGCCCTCGCGGCGCCTCAGCGGCACGACCACGTGGAGACCGCGCGAGCCGGTGGTCTTGAGGTAGGCAGGCAATCCGAGCAGCTCGAGCAGCTCCCTGAGCGATTGCGCCGTCGCCTTCACCGGCTCGAAGCGCTCGTCGGAGGGATCGAGGTCGAACACCATCCGGTCGGGACGATCGAGCTTGTCCGCCCGGCTCAGCCAGACGTGGGGCGTGACGCATGCCTGATTCGCGAGATACACCAGCGTGGCGACATCGTCGCACACGACGTGCTCGACGGTGCCGCCCACCTTCTTGACGCTCACCGTCCGGATCCAACGGGGATAGTAGGAGGGCGTGGCCTTCTGGAAGAATCCGGGCTGGTCGATCCCGTCCGGGTAGCGTTCCAGGGCCGCCGGCCGGTTCCTGAGGTGCGGCAGCATCCTGGGGGCGATGCGGCGGTAGTAGCGGATCAGGTCCGCTTTGGTGATCCCATCCTCGGGAAACAGGACCTTCCCGGGACGGGTGATCTTCACTTCCTTGCCGCCGATTCGGACGGACTCTTCTCGAACGGCCACCTCAGCCCTCCCGCACGACCTCTTCCGGCCTCTTGTCGTCCCTCAGCCCGACGAAACGAGGGTGTCGCAGCTTGCCGTCGCGGGTCCACTCCGTGAAGCGGATCTGTGCGACGAGCGCCGGCTTGACCCAATGTACCCCGTTTCGCGGCAGTCGATCGGCGTCGAAGGGGCTGGTCGCCCTTTCGAGCCGGGCCAGCCGTGCGGCCAGGCGGCGCAGCGTGGCCGTGTCGTACCCGGTCCCCACCTTGCCCGCATAGACCAGCTTGCCGCGACGGTAATAGCCGACCAGCAACGCTCCGAAACCGATCCGCGTCCCCCGGGGATCGGTGTAGCCGCCGATCACGAACTCCTGCTCGTTCACGCACTTGACCTTCAACCACTCGCGCGTCCTTCTGGAGACGTAGACGCTGTCTCCGTTCTTCGCCATCACCCCCTCCCAGTGCCGCCGGCACGCCTCCCGGTAATAGACCTCGCCCTCCTTCTCGCGATGGGGGGTGAGCCGCACGGGCTCGTGGAAATCGAAGGCGTCGCGGAGCAGCTCCTTCCGATGGCGGAGCGGCACCTGGCGAGTGTCGTACTGCTCCAGGTAGATCAGGTCGAACACGTACAGCCAGACCGGGACCTTGCGCAGCAGGTCGGCCGTGGGCTGCTCGACCTGCATGCGTTGCTGGAGCATGGCGAAGCTGGTGACGTCACCACGGAACGCGACGATCTCGCCGTCGATGATGAACGCGGCGGTCTCTTCCCGCTCCAGGGCCGCCGTCAGCTCGGGGTACTTCCGGTTGAGCCGCTTCCGGTTCCGTGAAAGGAGGTCCAGGCGGCCTTCGCGGCGGAACACGAGGCACCGCTCGCCGTCCAGCTTGGGCTCGAACAACCATCCTTCACGGGAGAACGGCTCATGGGTGAGCGTCGCCAGCATGGGCGCCACCCACGTCGGTTGCGGACGCTTCTTGAGCCGGGCTCTGACAGTGGCAGGAAGCCGATCCACGAAGTGCCGGTCAGCCATCGCGCCTCCTTCGGATGGGCCCACCCGGCCGCGCCGCGTCCGCTTCAGCTGAAGCGATCCGGCCGGCACGGTTCGTTCATGCGGTGGCTCCAAACGAGGGTGCCCGACGTCACTGCGGAGCGGCTGCGGTCCGGTTATGCTGGCCCCGCCAACATCGAGCCACGATCCCACCGGGGGTGACGATGAGCAGACGACCACGCGGCAAGCTCACCAAACAGATCCACGATCCCGCGGAGCCGGACATCCGCAAGCCGGGGCAGCCGAAGGTTCCCAAGTTCAAGGCCGGCAAGAAGCGCGACCCGTCCGCCCGTCCGCCGAAGAAGTCAGCCGGATCGTGAATGCCTGTTGGTCCTCCGGGCGGAACGTGTCGATGAAGCCATCACGGCTGGGCCGCATCAGGGCCTACGCCGACGCACACGGCCGCGTTTGGCGTTGTGTGCCACGGTGATCGCCGCATGCACCCACTTGCCCAACACCTCCGGGTCCTCGAGCACATCCTCCGGCACTTCATAGTATTGCATGACCTCGCCCCCATCGCCGTAGGGACGGAAGGGGCCCATGCCGCGGGCCACGAACTCGCCTCGGGTGTCGTCGTCCACTTTGAAATACAGCGTGTCATCGGCGAGCAGCGCGAAGAACAGGTCAGCCGCGTAGATCCCGACGCCACCGAACATGTTGCGCGCTCGGATCGCCGGCGTCGTCCGAGCGAGTTGCTCGAGCACGAAGCTCCTGAAGCTGGGGCTGACGCTCATGCCCGCTCGGCCGCTGCCCGCAGCGGCTCCCCCCGATGGTCGACCTCGACTTGCGCCATGCGGAGCCACCGCCTAATCCCTTGGATATGGCAGCCACGACCCTTCCCCCGCGAATCCTGCTCGTAATCCCCGACCAGTGGCCCCGGGCGCTGCTCCGAGCCGCCCTCCGCGAGGTGGGCTACGACGCCAGCGGCACTCGAAATCTGAACATGGCGCTCCACCAGACGGCACCCGAGGCGGGGCGCGGACCAGTGCGCCTCGTCGTGCTCGACCGGGATGCCCTGAGCGACGAGAACAGGGACACCCTGGAAGAGCTCCGGCGGACCTCCGGGGCTCCCATCGTGCTCCTCGCCCCCGTCATGCGTCGCGTGCCTGAGGGACCTTGGGCACGTGTATTCCGGCGCCCCATCAGCATCGGCAGCCTGGTGGAGGCCATCGAGGCCTTGATACCTCTGCCGTCCCAGGCTCATCGCCC
>CAMPKP010000190.1 GCA_946887295.1 uncultured Gemmatimonadota bacterium
CTGAGCGAAGCGAAGGGGGCCATGCCCGGGCATGGCCCCCTTCGCTTCGCTCAGGGTGACAAAAGGTCACGTCACATATCCCCGTCCCGCTCCTGCCCCGCGTCCTTCCTGGTCCACCGATCCCGGTCGCGCGTCTCCACCTTCTCCATCATCCGGTCGAACGCCGTCTGCAGATCGAGTCCCTCCCGGTTCGCGATGCAGATGAGCACGAACAGGATGTCCGCCATCTCCATGGCCAGATCGCCCTCGGGCTCGTCGTCCTTCTTGGTCTTCTCGCCGAAGCGGTCGTTGATCTCCCGCGCCAGCTCTCCCACTTCCTCGGTGAGCCGCGCGAGGTTGGTGAGGGGGTGGAAGTAGCCCTCCTCGTACCGGCTGATCCACTCGTGCACCCGGCGCTGCGAGTCGGTGAGGCTCATCGGGACCCCAGGCTTCCGATCAGCGCCCGCATGAATTCCGGCAGGTCGGCCGGCGTGCGCGAGGAGATGAGGTTGTCGTCCACGACCACGGGGCTGTCCTCCCAGATGAGTCCGGCGTTCACCAGGTCGTCCTTGATGGCGCCGACGCTGGTGCCCCGCTTGCCGCGGACGATGCCGGCCGAGATCGGGACCCAGCCGGCGTGGCAGATGAACGCGACCGGCTTGCCCGCCTGGTAGATCTCGCGGGTGAGCTGGAGCAGCTTCTGCGACCGGCGCATGATGTCGGGCGCGTACCCGCCGGGGATGACCAGCGCGTCGAAGTCCTGCGCCGAGAGGTCGTCCACGTCGGCGTCCACCGTCAGCGGGTAGCCCCGCTTGCCCTGGTAGGTCTTTTCGCCCGTGCCCGCCACCACGGTGCGGGCGCCCTCCTCCTCCAGGCGGATCTTGGGGTACCACAGCTCCAGGTCCTCGTAGAGCGGACCCGCGAAGAAGAGGATCGTCTTGCCCTGAAGTGTCATGGCCCGTAAGGTAAGCTACCTTTGTCTCCGGCTCACGCCCCGAACCCATGACAGACATCCGTCCACGCGAGCGCATACTCGCCAATCTCGAGACCATCTACCGCGAGTCCTACGATCGCGCCAAAAAGTTCGGCGACGAGGGACGCATGATCGACCTCGAGAGCGCCTACATGCGGGACCAGCTCATGCTGGAGATCCTGCTCGACATCCGCGATCTCTTCTCCGTCGCGCCCGCGGCCCCGTCGGGCGCCACCGCGCTGGAGAAGCTCGAGGCTCTTCGCAAGCTCACCAAACTGCGCTGAGAGGTTCGATGCCGCCCGTCTTCGCATTTCGCCCGCTCGCGCTCGTGACGCTGGCCGGCCTGCTCTCCTGCCGGCCCTCGGATTCGGCCGGGCCCGCCGACATGGTGGTGTACGGGCGGGTCTGGACCGGCGACTCGGCGAAGCCGTGGGCCGGCGCCGTGGCGGTCGCGGGCGAAAAGATCTCGGCCGTGGGCGACAGCGCGGAGATCGCGCTCCTGGCGGGGCCGGAGACGAAGGTGCTGTCCAACGGCGCCGCGCTGGTGACGCCCGGGCTCATGGACGATCACGTCCATTTCCTCGACGGCGGGTTCCAGCTCGCGAGCGTGGACCTGAGGCCGGCCAACTCCCCGGCCGAGTTCATCGAGCGGCTGGCGGCCTTCGCCACCGAGCGGAAGCCGGGAGAGTGGATCACGGGCGGGGAATGGGATCACGAGCGCTGGCCGGGAGCCCCCCTGCCGCGGCGCCAGTGGATCGACTCGGTGACGCCCCACAATCCGGTGTTCCTGTACCGGCTCGACGGGCACATGGCGCTCGCCAACAGCGCCGCGCTCCGGCTCGCCGGCGTCACCAAAGACACCAGGGACATCCCCGGCGGCGTGATCGTCCGCGATCCCCGCACCGGAGAGCCGACCGGCGTCCTCAAGGACGAGGCGATGGGCCCGGTCGCGGCCGTCATCCCCGCGCCGACCGACGAGCAGCGCGACGGCGCCCTCCGCCGGGCCCTCGAGCACGCCGCCTCGCTCGGCGTCACCGCCTTCGCCCACGTAAGCGCGCCGCTCGCCGATCTGGCGGCGTACACCCGGGCCAAGCACGCCGGCACTCTCACCGCCCGGGTGGCGCTCTACTTCCCGATTCAATACTGGCGCCAGGTCGCCGACACCGTCGAGCGGATCGGACGGGGCGACGACCGGGTCTGGATCGGGGGGGTCAAGGGCTACATGGACGGCTCGCTGGGCTCGACCACGGCGCTGTTCTACCAGCCGTACGAGGACGACCCTTCGACCTCCGGGGTGCTGACCACGCCGGAGGACTCCATGCGCGCCTGGGTCGGCGGCGCCGACTCCGCCGGCCTCCAGGTCGCGGTGCACGCCATCGGCGAGAAGGCCAACGCGCTGCTGCTCCAGATCTTCGACAGCGTCGCCCAGGCCCACGGCCCCAGGGACCGCCGCTTCCGGGTCGAGCATGCCCAGCACCTTCGCCGCGAGGACATCCCCCGCTTCGGCCAGCTCGGCGTGATCGCCTCCATGCAGCCCTACCACGCGATCGACGACGGCCGCTGGGCCCGGAAGCGGATCGGGCCGGAGCGGATCAAGACCACCTACGCCTTCCGGTCGCTGCTCGATCGGGGCGCGCCGCTCTCCTTCGGCTCCGACTGGACCGTCGCGCCGATCAGCCCGATCCTCGGCATCTACGCCGCGGTCACCCGGCGGACGCTCGACGCCAAGAACCCGAACGGCTGGGTGCCGGAGGAGAAGATCACGGTGGAGGAGGCGCTGCGGGCGTACACGGCGGGGAACGCCTACGGCGTGTTCGCGGAGGACCGCCGGGGGAAGCTGGTGCCGGGCTACCTGGCGGACCTGGTGCTGCTGGACCGCGACCTTACCCGCATCCCCCCGGAGGAGATCGAGCAGGCGAAGGTCCGGGCGACCGTGGTCGGTGGGCGGGTCGTATTCTCCGCCGACGGAAAGCCATAGCGTGACCCGGGATTTCTGATGATACGGCGACGCCTGGAGCTGTGGATCCAATTTCGCTCGCCGCGCGTTCCATGGGCACACCAGATAACATGGACGGGCGAGATGCGCTGGATCGGATCTTCAAAGGCTTTCCTGGCAGGCACTTGGCTCTACAGTGCCGGAGTCCTGCTCGCGACGGCGGCCAGCGCCTCGGCCCAGACCGCAGCCAAAGGATGGGACCCGATGACCTTCAAGAAGCCGAGCGCGGAGGCGCTCGCCGGCAAGCTGACGCCGGAGCAGTATGCGGTGACCCAGGAGGACGCGACCGAGCGGCCCTTCCACAACGCCTATTGGGACAACCACGAGGCGGGCATCTACGTGGACGTGGTCTCGGGCGAGCCGCTGTTCAGCTCGCTGGACAAGTACGACTCGCGCACCGGCTGGCCCAGCTTTACCCGGCCACTGGAGCCGGAGAACATCACCACACACACGGATCGCAAGCTCTTTGCGGAGCGGACCGAGGTGCGCTCGGCCCACGCGGACTCGCACCTGGGGCACGTCTTCGATGACGGGCCCAAGCCGACCGGCCTGCGCTACTGCATGAACTCGGCGGCCCTGCGCTTCGTGCCGGTGAGCCGGCTGGAGGCGGAGGGGTACGGCCGGTATCTCCCGCTGTTCGAGAAGGCGTCGAAATAGGCCCTCGCGCCTCGACCGTGTGCTATTTCAGCTGGCGAGCGCGCGAACCATCCGCTCCCAGTGCAGGACGTCATCCCGGAGCGCCTGGACCGGCAGCCGCTCGTCCCTGCCGTGCGCCCGCTCGTCGTCCGGCGACACGAGCCAAGTCCCGTCCACCCCGTAGACCGGCATCCCGCGCGCGCGGAACTCGAGCCCGTCGGTCGCCCCCGTGCTCATCTGCGGGATGATCGGCTGGCTCGGGAACCGCGCGTGCACCGCGTCGGTGTAGGCCTTGACGACATCGGGCCGGAGCGGCGACACCGGCGTCGGCCGGCCGAGGTCCGGATAGGGCGTGACTTCGACGTTCGGGCCCACGGCCTGCTGCAGCTCCGCCTGCACCTTCGGCGGCTCGACCCCCGGCATGATCCGGCAGTTCACCGTCGCTTCGGCGAGCTGAGGGAGCGCGTTCTCCGCGTGGCCGCCCTCCAGCATCGTCGCGACGCAGCGGGTGCGGGTGAGCCCCACCTCGAGCGGGTTGGCCTCGATCGAGTCGGCCGCCGCGCCGTCGTTCGGGTCGGCGAGCCAGCGCCGCATCGCCTGCCCGAGGGCGCTGTTGCCCTCCTGCCTGGCCCGCGCGGTGAAGTAGGCGCGGGTGGTCTCCGTCAGCATCGGCGTGAAGCGGTGCTGCTGGAGCTTCTTGAGCGCATCGGCCAGATCGTAGATGGCGTTGTCGGGGCGCGGCCGCGAGCTGTGCCCTCCGGGGTTGCGGACGCGGACGTAGTAGCTCTGGTAGGTCTTCTCCGAGGTCTGCAGCCCGAAGCCGAGCGGCTTGCCGTCGGCGGTGAAGGCGCCCCCGCCGCCGTCGGCATTCAGCACGAACTCGGCCTCGGTCCACTTGCGCCACTCGGTCGCGCCCAGCTCGGCGCCCATCCCCTCCGTCTCCTCGTCGCCGGTGAAGAACAGGACGATGTCGCGGTCGGGCTTGAAGCCCGACTGGCGAAGCTTCAGCAGCGCGACGAACGATGGCACGAGCCCGCCCTTGTCGTCGCTGCTGCCCCGGCCGTAGAAGTACCCGTCCTTCTCGACCAGGGTGAACGGGTCGGTCGTCCAGTCGCTCGGCAGCGCCTCGACCACGTCCATGTGCGCGATGATCAGCATCGGCTTCCGCCTGGGCGTCCCCGCGGCGGGCCAGCGGGCGACGAGCGCCGCGGTGCTATCCTCCCCCGGCGACACGTACGGCACCACGCGGATGTCGCCGGCGGCCCAGCCGGCGCCCCGGAGCTGATCCGCTAGGTAGTTGGCGAGCTTCGGCATCTGCCCCCGGCCGGCCACGGTCGGGATCTCGACCGACGTCTTGTAGATCTCGCGAGTCTTCTTTTCCCACCCGGGCGGCAGCGTGGGCGCATTCCTCAGGGCGGCCGGCGGCGGCGACGAGACTGGCGGTGCCGGCGCCTGGGCGACGGCGGCGGTGGCGATGCAGGCGAGGGGCAGGACGAGGCAGCGCATGGGTCGGGCTCTCTCCGGGGTGGTCAGGCGTTGGAAGGTTGGAAGGTAGTGTCACCCTGAGCGAAGCGAAGGGGGCCATGCTCGGTATGGCCCCCTTCGCTTCGCTCAGGGTGACAAA
>CAMPKP010000191.1 GCA_946887295.1 uncultured Gemmatimonadota bacterium
ACCGCGGCGCGGAAGTTCGACCCCGACCAGGGGGTCAAGTTCATCTCCTACGCGGTCTGGTGGATCCGGCAGTCGATTCTGGCCTCGCTGGCGCGCCAGGGCCGCACCGTGCGGGTCCCGCTCAACCGCACCGCCGACCTCTCCCGCATCGTCCGGACGGCCGAATCGCTGCGCCAGGACCTCCGCCGGGAGCCGACGCCCGAGGAGCTGGCGGCGGCCACCGGCCTCGCCCTCGACGTGGTGCAGTCGCTCGCCGCGCTCAACACCAGCGAGGTCCGGCTCGACGCCCCGCTCGATCCCGATGGCGACCGGGCGCTCATCGACCGGTTCATCGCCGACGAGCAGGGCGACCCGGAAGAGCGGGCGATGGACAAGTTCCTCTCCGAGGAGATCGAGCAGGCGCTCCGCACCCTGGCGGCCCGCGACGCCAAGGTGCTCCGGCTCTACTTCGGGCTGGACGGGGGCCGGGAGCATACCCTCGAGGAGATCGGCGCCATGCTCGGCGTCACCCGCGAGCGGGTCCGTCAGCTCCGCGACCGGGCCCTCAAGCGGCTGCGCGAGGGCGAGGCGGGTCGGGCGCTCGCCAGCTTCGCGGCCTAGCGCCGGCCAACGCGCCGCGACCCTCTTCCGTAGCCTCGTAACCTCCTCTAGCTTCAACGCGTGTCGCCCTCCGTGGCATCCCGTGTCGCCGCCCGGGACGGGTTCGTCGCGCACGTAGGCCGCCGCAGCCTCGAAACCGCCCGCGCCCTCGCCGACGTCAGAACCTGGGGTCCCCTCCTCGTCGGCCAGATGCGACGCCTGGGAGTGGACTCGGTACCCATCGCGCTCTTCATCGCGGTCTTCACCGGCATCGTACTCTCGCTGCTCTCCTCCTACATCTTCACCGGCACCGTCCCCCTCTACTTCGTGGGGGCGCTGGTGGGGAAGACGGTGATGATGGAGCTGGGACCGGTGCTCACCGGCATGGCCCTGGCCGGCCGGGTGGGCGCGAGCATCGCGGCCGAGATCGGCACCATGAAGGTCACCGAGCAGGTGGACGCGCTGGAGACGCTCGCCTACGACCCCAATTCCTATCTGGTCGTGCCCCGGGTTCTCGCGGCGGCACTGATGTTCCCTGTGGTGACGGCCTTCGCGATGGCGGTCGGGGTCGGCGCCGGGTGGGTCACCGCGATCAACCTGCTCGACCTCTCCACCCCCGAGTTCATGAAGGGACTCAAGCAGTTCTACCGGTTCAAGGACATCTGGTTCGGGCTGGTGAAGAGTGCGAGCTTCGGAGCCGCCGTCGCCCTCATGGGCTGCCTCCGCGGCCTGGACGCGCAGGCGGGCGCGGCGGGCGTGGGCCTCTCCACCACCCGCGCGGTGGTGCTCGGCTGCGAGGCGATCCTGGTGCTCGACGCGTTCTGGGCGCTGGTCCTGTTGTGATCGTCCTGGACGACCTCACCAAGTCCTTCGGCGAGAAGCGGGTGCTGCGCGGGGTCTCGCTCGACGTGCCCGACGGGCAGAACACGGTGATGATCGGCGCCTCCGGCAGCGGCAAGAGCGTCACCCTCAAGCTCATCGTGGGCCTGATCGAGCCGGACGCAGGGGCGGTCGAGGTGGACGGCGAGGTGGTGCACCAGCTGGATCGCCGCCGGCTCGCGGAGCTCCGGGGCCGGGTGGGCTACGTCTTCCAGTTCGCCGCGCTCTTCGACTCCATGACCGTCGCCGAGAACATCCGGCTCGGCCTGGTCAAGCGGGGCCACGACGAGGACGTCATCCGCCAGCGGATCGACGAAAGCCTGGCCGTCGTCGAGCTGCCGGGGGTGGAGGACAAGTACCCCGGCGAGCTGAGCGGCGGGATGCGGAAGCGGGTCGGGATCGCGCGCGCGATCGCCCTCAAGCCGCGCTACATTCTCTATGACGAGCCGACCACCGGGCTCGACCCGGTCACCTCGGCGGTCATGGACCAGCTCATGATCCGCACCCGCGACCTGGGTGTCACCGGGCTGATCGTCACACACGACATGCGCAGCGCCTTCAGCGTCGGAGATCGGGTCGCCATGCTGCACGAGGGGACCATCCGCCAGGTGGGGAGCGTCGACGAGATCCGGGCGACCGAGGATCCGGTCGTCCGTCAGTTCATCGAGGGCCGTCCCGGATCACCCGCTCCGGCACCGGCGTGGAGGTTCGAATGAGGCGGAGCAACGAGTTCGCGGTGGGTCTCGCGGTGCTGGCCGCGCTGGCCCTGGTGATCGGCGGCGCGCTCTGGCTGAGCGAGACCGACGTGAATCAGAAGGAGGCGACCTACACCGCCCGGTTCCGCACCGTGGGGGGCCTCGGGGTGGGCGCCCCGGTGACCCTCCGCGGCGTGCGGGTGGGCCGGGTCGAGGCGATCCGGCTGGCCCCGGACGAGTGGGTGGAGACGGAGTTCCGGGTGGACCGCACCGTCGAGCTGCCGGGCAAGCCGGCGGTGATCTCCGCCCCGGCCAGTCTCTTCGGCGAGTGGAGCGCCAACATCGTCTCCTTCGAGCCGCTGCCGAGCGACCCCCTGGTGCGGAACGCCCTGGTGGAGTCCGACCTCGTCGCCGGCGATGCGTGGCCCGGCGCCACGCTGCCCGACATCGGCCAGCTCACCGCGCAGGCCAGCCGCATCGCCGGCGACGTCGGAGACATCACCGCGCGGATCGGCCAGGCCTTCGACAGCACGGCCCTCAAGAACCTGCAGCAGAGCGTGAAGGACCTCGCCGCCATCTCCCAGCGCATGGTGGTGTTCGCCGACGCGCAGACCACGCGGATCGACCGGGTGAGCCGCAACGTCGCCACCACCTCCGACGCGTTCGCCGGCGTGGCCCGCACGTTCCAGCAGGCGGTGGCGCGGCTCGACACCGCGACCAGCGACGGCCAGCTCCAGGACATCCTCGCGAACGGCCAGGCCTCCAGCACGGACCTCCGCCAGGCCGCGGCCGACATGCGCTCGGTGATGGCCGCAGCGCGGGAGAACCAGACCAGTCTGGTGCGGGTGATGCAGCAGGCCGACTCGCTCATGACCCGGATTCAGCAGGGCAACGGCACCCTCGGCATGCTGGCGACCGACTCCACGCTCTACCGCGAGGCCACGGCGACGGTGATCCAGTTCCGCGAGCTGCTCACCGACATCCAGGCGCAGCCGCGGAAGTACCTCAAGATCTCGGTGTTCTAGATGAGCAAGCGGAAGGCCGACCTCGAGGTGAGCGCCGGAGGCATCGTCTTCCGCAGGACGACGGAATCGGGGCCACGCTACCTCCTGATCAAGGACTCCTACGACAACTGGGGCTTCCCCAAGGGGCACCTGGAGAACGGCGAGTCGCCCGCCGAGGCGGCGCTCCGGGAGACCGCGGAGGAGACCGGCCTCGGCCACCTCAATCTCCAGGGGCCCATCCGGGTCATCGACTGGCACTTCCGCTTTCGCGGGCGCCACATCCACAAGTACTGCCACTTCTTCCTCTTCGAGAGCCCGGACGGCGATCCCTGTCCCCAGCTGGACGAGGGCATCACCGCCTGCCAGTGGCGAACGCTGGAAGAGGCGCTCGACGTGCTGAGCTACGACAACGCCCGCGGCGTGTTGAAGCGGGCGGGGGAGATGGTGCGCACCCTGGTCGCGATCGGCGCGGGAAGGCCGGCGCGGCCGGAGGAGTGACCGTGGCCGCCATCGCCACACTGCTGGAGAGCCGGCCCGCCCTCGCCGCCCTGCGGCGCACGCTGCCCCGCGGCGGGCCGGCTGTCGTCTCCTGCCGAAGCTCCGCCCATCTGCGCCGCCTCCTGGAGAGCCGGCTGGTCGACGCCGTGGTCCTCGCTCCCACCGTCGCGCTGCTGCCGGAGCTGGCCGAGCTCCGCAGGCGGCTTCCCGGTATGCCGGTGGTGGCGTACGCGGCCTTCCGCCCCGACGACGGCGAGCTGCTCCTCGCCTGCCGGAAGCACGGCATCCCCGTCGCGGTCGAGGGAGTGGATGATGCCGTGGTGGGCGACATGGTGATCCGCGCCTCGGTCACCGCGGAGCGGCGCCGCGCGCTCGGCGACGCGCCCCGCATGCTCCGGCTCACCGAGCCGCTCCAGCGCTCCGCGTGGAGCGTGCTGCTCGGCGAGGTCGAGCGGCCGGTCCGGACCACCGACCTCGCCCGGCGCCTCGAGGTGAGCCGCGAGCACCTGTCGCGCCAGTTCGGAGCGGGCGGCGCGCCCAACCTCAAACGGGTGATCGATCTGACCCGCATCGCCTGCGCGTCCCAGCTGCTGGCCAACCCGGGCTACACGATCCCGGTGGTCGCCAGGCTGCTGCACTTCGCCTCCTCCAGTCACCTGAGCGGCACCGCCAGACGGATCGCGAACGTCCCGATCGGCGGGCTCGGCTCCCTGGGTCCGGGCGGGGTGCTGCAGGCCTTCGTCCGGGGGAACACCCGCAGCCGGGTGTAGGCCCTTTCCGACGTGACACAAGCCACCCGATCCGTTAGCCTTGCGGACCGGCCCCACGTCTTGCTCGGGCCGCGCTTTTGTGATTAATTTCACAAGCTGATCGCCAACCGAATCCATCTCAGCCAGGGCACCTAGAACTCATGGCCACTGACACTACCCTCCGTCCCGGCGAGCTGAAGAGCATTCTGCTTCGCGAGATCCAGGCGGCGGACCTCAGCGCCGACGACGTCTCCGAAGTCGGCACGGTGCTCGAGGTGCGCGACGGCGTCGCCCGCATCTACGGCCTCAACTCCGCGGTCGCCAGCGAGATGCTGGAGTTCACCGCCCAGGAGACCGGCGAGACGGTGGCCGGGCTGGTGCTCAATCTGGAAGAGGACAACGTCGGCGCCGCGATCATGGGCGACTACCTCAAGCTGAAGGAAGGCGACCAGGTCAAGCGCACCGGCCGGCTGCTCGACGTGCCGGTCGGCCCCGCGATGCTCGGCCGGGTGGTGGACGCGCTGGGCCGGCCGGTGGACGGGCGGGGCGAGGTCAAGACCACCATGAGGCGGCCGGTGGAGATGGTGGCGCCGGGCATCATCGTGCGGCAGCCGGTGAAGGAGCCGCTCCAGACCGGCATCAAGGCGATCGACGCGATGATCCCGATCGGCCGCGGCCAGCGCGAGCT
>CAMPKP010000192.1 GCA_946887295.1 uncultured Gemmatimonadota bacterium
GATGTTCGTGGGCGTCGGCGCGAGCCGGGTGCGCGACCTCTTCGAGCAGGGCAAGTCGCACGCGCCCTGCATCATCTTCATCGACGAGATCGACGCGGTGGGCCGCCATCGCGGCGCCGGCCTCGGTGGCGGCCACGACGAGCGGGAGCAGACCCTCAATCAGCTCCTGGTCGAGATGGACGGCTTCGAGTCCAACGACGGCGTGATCCTCGTCGCGGCCACCAACCGGCCGGACGTGCTGGATCCCGCGCTCCTGCGGCCTGGCCGGTTCGACCGGCAGATCGTAGTGGATGCGCCCGACGTGCGGGGCAGGGAGGGGATCCTCCGGGTGCACACCCGCAAGATCCCGCTGGGCTCGGACGTCCGGCTCGAGACCATCGCCAAGGGCACGCCCGGGATGGCCGGCGCCGACCTGGCGAACCTGGTCAACGAGGCGGCCGTGCTCGCCGCACGGCGCAACAAGACTCTGGTGGACATGTCGGACTTCGAGGACGCGAAGGACAAGGTGATGCTCGGTGTCGAGCGCCGGAGCCTGGTGCTCACCGAGGACGAGCGGACGCTCACCGCGTATCACGAGGCGGGACACGCCATCGTGGCGCTCAAGATTCCGGGCAGCGATCCGGTGCACAAGGTCACCATCGTGCCGCGCGGGCGCGCGCTGGGGCTCACCGCCTCGCTGCCCGAGGTGGACCGGCACAACTACAGCAAGGACTGGCTGATCGGGAGCCTGGCGATGTTCTTCGGCGGGCGGGTGGCGGAGGAGATCATCTTCGGCGCCGACAAGGTCACCACCGGAGCCGGGAACGACATCGAGCGCGCCACCGGGCTGGCCCGCCGGATGGTGACCCAGTTCGGCATGAGCGAGGTCATCGGCCCGCTCGCCGTGGGCGACAAGGAGCAGGAGATCTTCCTGGGCCGCGAGTTCGCCCAGCGGCGCGAGATCTCCGAACGGACGGCGCAGATGGTGGACACCGAGGTCAAGCGGCTCATCGACGAAGCCTATGCCCGCGCGACCCAGATCATCTCGGAGAACCGGGACCTGCTCGATCGCATCGCGGTGGCGCTGCTGGACCGCGAGACGATCGACCGGGAGGACCTCGACCGGCTGGTGAAGAACCTCCCGCTGCCGCCGAGGAATCTGCCGCCCGACTCGGCCGCCGCGGCCAGTCCACCGGCGGCGAGGCCGGGCGCCACGCCCAGCAGGGCGCCGATTCTGGGGGCGCCGCCGGCCGAACCAGCCGGCGCGTGAATGTCACGCCGCTGGCGCTCCACTCGACCGGGGCCGTCCGCGGCGTGCTGCGGTCTCACGGGTGGGAGGAAGGCCTCGCGCGCGCCTCGGCCGGCGGCATCCACCCCCTCGCATTCCATCTGACCGGCCTGGACCAGGGCTCGCTCGAGGCCCTGGTCCGCTTCGGCGGCAGCCTCGGCCTCGAGGTGGTGACCGGGGACGACTGGGCGCTCGTGGCGGGCAGCCGCTCGCGGATGAGCGCGTTCGCCAGGCCCTGGACCGCCCCCGAGCCCCTCATGCAGATCGCGCTCCAGGTGGGACTCGCGATGCCGGCCGATCCGGGGCCCGCGTGGCACACCGCCCGGGGGCCCATCCCGCTCGACCAGCCGGTCATTCTCGGCATCCTCAACCTCACGCCCGACAGCTTCAGCGACGGCGGCCGCTTCACCGGCGTCGACCGGTCGCTGGCGCACGCGGAGTCGCTGCTCCGAGACGGCGCGACCGTCATCGACCTCGGGGGAGAGTCCACCCGGCCGGGACGCACTGCGATCGTTCCCGAGGAGGAGGAGCTGCGCCGGGTCGTGCCGACCATCGAGGCGCTGGTGCGGGCACACCCCGGCCTCCTGATCTCGATCGACACCGTGAAGCCGGCCGTGGCGAAGGCGGCGCTCGACCGGGGGGCGGCGATCGTGAACGACGTCACGGCCTTCAGGTTCGATCCCGCCATGGCGGGCGTGGTCGCGGCCGCTGGTGCGGGCGCGATCCTCATGCATTCCCGCGGCGGACTGCTCGAGATCGCCTCCTATCAGCACACCGACTACGCCGGTGACGTCGTGGGCGGCGTGCTGGCCGAGCTGCGGGAGGCGATGGCGGCGGCGACCGACGCGGGCGTCGCGGCCGAGGCCATCGTGCTCGACCCGGGCTTCGGGTTCTCCAAGACCGTCGAGCAGAACGTCGTGCTCTTCGATCAGCTGGCGGCACTGCAGGCGCTGGGCCGCCCGATACTGGTCGGGCCCTCGCGCAAGCGTTTCCTCGGCGCGGTCACCGCGCTCGAGCTGGAGGAGCGTGACCGGGCGACGGCCGCCGCGTGCGCGCTGGCACTGGAGCGCGGCGCGCGCCTCTTCCGGGTCCATGCCGTGGGCGCTGCCCGGGAGGCGCTGGCGCTGGCCCACGCGCTCGACACCGTGTCCGGCGCATGAGTGCCCCCGCGGAGCGGCCTCCGTACCTCGCTGCCGTGGCCGTCGCCGCGGTGGTGCTGGCCGTGTACGTCCTGACCCTCGCGCCGACGGTCACGTTCTGGGATGCCGGGGAGTTCATCGCCGCGGCCCGCACGCTCGGGATTCCCCATCCGCCCGGCACGCCGCTCTTCGTCATGATCGCCCACGCCTGGGGATTGCTCGTCCCGATCGGGGAGTGGGCCTATCGGACCAACCTGCTCAGCGCGCTGTTCAGCGCATCCGCCGCCGGGCTCTTCTTCCTGGTGGTGCATCGGTCGATGCGCGGGGTCGTGGAGGGGCTGCCCGAGCAGCAGGCCCGCCTGCTGGGACTCGGCGGCGCGGCCGCGGCCGCGCTGCTCGGGGCGTTCACCTTCACCAACTGGCAGAACTCCAACGAGACCGAGGTGTACACGGTCGCGACCTTCACCACGGCCGCGATGGCCTGGACGGCGGTGCTGTGGCGGAGCCGCAGGGAGACCGAGCGGGGGCCGCGCCTGCTGCTGCTCATCGTCTACCTGGCCGGCATCTCCATCGGCAACCACCTGCTCGCGCTCCTGGCCGTACCCGGAGTCCTGCTGTTCCTCGTGGCGACTCTGCGGCACGAGCCGGCTCGCGACGCGGCCCGGCGCCGCGCCGAGTGGGGACAGGTGGCGGTGCTGGCGGGCGTGTGGGCGCTGCTGGTGGGGACCGGACTGGGAAGTGCCTCGCTCACCGCCATCGGCGCCGTCTGCTTCCTCGGGGCCGCGCTGTTCGCCGCGACCGGAGGAGCGGGGACGTTCGCGCTCGTCGCGCTGGGCATCGCCGCCATGGGGGTCACGCCCTACGCGTTCATGTATCTCCGCTCGGCCCAGCATCCGGTCATCAACGAGGCGGCGCCTTCCACGCTCGATGCGCTGCTGGCGGTGTTGCGGCGAGCGCAGTACCCACCCCGCACGCCCTTCGACGACCCGACGGTGCCGCACGGTCCGGACAATCCCGGCCGGACGCTCGCGCTGGTGGGGTGGCAGGTTCTCAACTACTTCCAGTATTTCGACTGGCAGTGGGCCCGCTCCCTCGCGGAGGCGGCCCGGAAGCCGGTTACGATCCTCTTCCTCACGCTCGGTCTGCGTGGATTCTGGGAGCAGCGCCGGGCCGACCGCGCCTCCTGGTGGATGATCCTCGGGATATTCCTCGTCACCGGGCTCGGCCTCGTCGGCTACATGAACTTCAGGCCCGGGTTCAGTCTGGCGCTCGAGCAGTGGCCGAATCTCGACGACCACGAGGTCCGGGAGCGGGACTACTTCTTCGTCGTCAGCTTCATCATGTGGGGCCTCTGGGCCGGGATCGGGGCCACGGCGTTCGCCGGGGATCTGGCGCGGACCCGGTGGGGCCGCTGGGCGGTGCCCGCGCTGCTGCTCGTCCCGTTGGTGCCGCTCGCGCTCAACTGGCGCACGGCCTCTCGGCGCCACGGGCCCGATGCGCGCCTTGCCGCCGACTTTGCCTACGACCTTCTCAACAGCGCGCCGCCGTACGGCATTCTCTTCACTTACGGCGACAACGACACCTTCCCGCTCTGGTGGGCTCAGGAGGTCGAGGGGCTGCGACAGGATGTGACGGTGGTCTGCCTGGCCCTGGCGAACACCGACTGGTACATGCGCCAGCTGCGTGACAATCCGGTCCGGCCGGTGGTGCCCTCGCAGGTGCCGTCGCTCTGGCGCGACTCGATCCCCCCGCCGCCGCGCTGGCCGTTGCACGGGATGACCGATTCGATGATCGGCTCGGCGATGTCCGGGTACATGGTGCAGAAGACCCAGGACGTGAGGCTGGGCCCCCTGGTGCGCACGCTCAAGGAAGGCACGCTGCTCTATCCCAACGAGATCCTGACGCTGAGTCTGGTGCAGAGCAACGTCGGCCGTCGGCCCATCGTGTGGTCCATCACCGCGGGGAGCGGTGTCGCGGGCCTGCGGGATTACGTGGTTCAGCGTGGGCTCGGCCTTCACCTGCAGACCGTCCCGCCGGACACCACCGATCCCGACCTCGACCTGCACCGGCTGGCGGGCGCGCCGCTGCACGTTCCCGATACCGAGACGCTGGTCTACGAGACGTATCGCTACGCGCGGCTGCCGGAGGCCGGTGCCGTCGGCCTCGATCCCACGTCCGCCAGCGCGGCGGCGAGCCTGGCGCTTCCCGTGGTCCAGCTGGTGTATGCCCACCAGGCCCGGGGCGACCGCGAGCGGATGGAGCGGGCCTTGCAGCTCGCCGTGAAGCTCTCTCCCAACCCGCGGCTCCGCGAGGCACTGCTGGAGCTGCTCGCATCGGCGTCGGATTCCAGCCTCCTCCCGGCGCCGCCGGCCCCCCAGGGCCCGACGTTCCGTACCGGCGTCGATGTCCTCACGCTCGTTGTCGCGGCCGTGGCCGGGCAGGGGCGCCCGGTCGACGGGCTGCGCGGGGCCGTATTTACCGTGCGGATCGAT
>CAMPKP010000193.1 GCA_946887295.1 uncultured Gemmatimonadota bacterium
GTCGGGGTCGCCGCTCGAGCCGAGACCGACGAGCTGCAGCAGGTTGGGATCGAGCAGGCTCATGGCGCCTCCTCCGGCTCCAGGATGGGAGGACGCGGGGGCACCTCCAGCTCCAGCGTCGCCGTGTCCCGCTGGGCACTTCCGTCCGCGGCGATCCACTCGTCGCTCAGGACCAGGCGCAGCGGGGCCGGAGGGACCGCCGTGAGACCACCGCCGCCATCGCCGAAGAGCACCAGCGTACGGGCTCCGGAGACCGACTGCACCAGCACGCAGGGAACGGCGACATCCGCCGGCGTGCGCAGCTCCAGCGCTCCTCCGCTGACGCGGGGCAGCGGCTCGGGCCCGTCGAGCAGGAGTGCCGCGAGCTGGTGACCGCCGGCGGCCGGCTGCCACACCCGCACCAACTCGGGCGCCGCGGCCGGCTCGCGGGGCGGCAGCCCGAGCGCGTCGGACATGGCGATCGCGAGGAGGGCGTCGTCCACCACTCTGGGCCCCGCTCCGATCAGGGCGGCAAGCTCCGTGAAGGACACCGGAGCGGCGAGGATCTCGTCCAGCGCGCCCGGCGCAAGGAGTGCCGCCGCGTGCGCCGCGAAGCTCGGCCAGCGGGAAGTGCGGAAGGTGAACTGGTAGAGCGGCACCTGGGTCTGCCACTCCACCGAGCCGAAGTCGCCGACGCCCGCCTCGAGCGCGAACAGGGAAGCATCGTACCGCCGCTCCGGCGCCAGGGCGTCGGTGAGACGGACCACGGGAAAGTGCCAATGGGCGCCGACGTCTCCCGGCGTGCACGAGGCGGAGCGCACGAGGTCGTGCCAGGCGAGCTCGAAGCCGGGCAGATCCGCCGGGGGCTCCGGGGTGTAATCGAGCCAGCGCGTCAGTACGGCGCCCGCATCGTCTATCAGGCGGATCGCCAGACGCCTCCCGAATGCCGAGTAGACCGCCTCGACCCGGCGATTGCGGAACTCGAGCCGCAGGGGGCGGGCCGCGTACACCGCCACCGCGCCCGCGGCCGGCACCGTCCTGAGATCGTAGCCCGACTTGCCGTCGAGTGACTGGTCGGCGCCGCGCAGCTTGCGGGGCCACTGGTCCGCTCCCACCGTGTCGAACTCGAACGTGCGAGTGAACGAACCCCCGGGGGTCTCGCTGCCGTCCTTCACCCGCGACCAGCTCCCCTCGACCTCGAGGGTATAGTGGCTCGCCGGCTGGAGCACGAGCGGGTCCGGGGTGGCGGCGGTCCAGAAGTCGTCCCACACTCCCGCGCTGTCCACCGCGTCCTGCCAGCGGTCCCAGGCCGACTGGGGCATGATGCAGACGCGCACGAGGTACGCCGCCGCGTCGTCGTCCCGCGCCGGGTCGCCCATGAGCGCGGCCTCGAGCACGGCCCGGTCCACCGGCCCGTCGCACTGATAGAGGAGGTGCTGCCAGGCACCTTCCAGCCCCGGAGCCACCGTCCCGCTCGCGTCCTCCTTCACCAGCGTCTCGCCGAGATAGAAGCGGACCGTCACCTGGCCGCGCTTCCCGTAGCGGGCCAGCTCCAGCAGCACCGAGCCGGCCCGCGCGAACCGGAGCTCGAGCGGCTGAGCGGCGGGCACGTCAGGGAGCGACGGGCCCTCGACCGCCGGCAGCCGGAGCGCGCGCACGATGCCGGACAGCACCGTCAGCGGCACGACCTCCGCCGTGTGCGCCGTCCATCCGAACCAGCGCCGGCTGGACTCCGCACCCTCGGGCTCGGGGAGCAGCCGGACCTCGAGCGGCGGCGCGGGCGGCAGCTCCACCCGCGCCCGCTGCGGCATCGGTCCCGGCGGCTGATCGTTCCAGAGATAGCACACGGGCGTGGGCCGCTCGGGCGGCGCGCAGGGGCTCCAGCCTTCCGCCAAATTGCCGATAAGCTGCGCCGACGGTCCCACCAGCCGGGCGAGCGCGACGTCCTCCAGCGAGAACAGCTCCAGCACCCGGCGGGACGGCTGCCCGCCGGCCGCGGGCGTGTCCTGCTTGATCCACTTGGCGGGAATGGGCCCCGGGTGCAGGGTGCCGGTGCCGGGGCTCCCGCGCCAGAGCCGAAGCCCGGTGAGCTCGACCGCATATCCGTGGCCGCCGCTCGTCTCGTGGACGACGTGGCTCTCCACCGCGCCGAGACCGAGCCCGATGATGTCGAAGTTGCCGCTCACGCCGGCCGCGTTCCGCGTGGGATAGGAGAAGGCGAGCGTGAAGGCCGGGTCGAGGGGCACCGGCTGCTGCTCGGGGCCGCCGTCCAGCTCCACGGCGGTGCTCGGTGCGCGGGGGATAAGGGTGAGCCCTTCGACCAGCTCCTCCAGCTCCTGGGTGGGAGCGTCCGCCCCGTCGGTGAAGTCCAGGGTGTAGTGCAGATTGGGGATCGGCCAGGGGAGATCGAGGGTGATCTTGACCTTGGCCTCGAGCAGCTCCGGCTGCGGCCGGACCCAGAAGAACTCCGCCGCGACCTCCAGCTCGAACCCGATCCCGTATGCCTTGGCGACCAGTCCTCCCGCCACGCCCGCGTGCACCGCGGTGAGGAAGGGGTCGCTGCCCGCGAAGGCGACGTCGGCCGCCGCGTGGAAGTAGAAGTAGAGCTTGATCCGGCCCTTCTTGCGGCCGCCCTCGATCGCGAACCGGGCGCCGAGGGCGGACACGAAGCCCGGCAGCGCGACGCCGAGTCCCGCGAAGTTCTCCACGTCCGCGGCGTCCTGCATCAGGTAGAAGCTGGCCTCGTAGCGCTCGAACAGGATGGCCTTGAGGTGCCGCTCCGGCGGCCAGTGGTAGCCCGCATAGAAGTGCGACTTGTCGGCGGCATCCTCCACCAGCAGCTCGGCACCGAGATCGAGCTTCATCACCTTGCCGTCGGCGGGTATCAGCTCGATCCAGCGCACGGACCCGAGCAGCCGCCCCGGTCCCCACGCCCCCAGGAACCGGAGTGAGCCCGCCCGGGTCTCGGCGGGGTCGGGATTGGCCTTGAACAGGTTGAGGTAGCCGCTCAGCAGCCACTGCGAATCGGCGTAGAGCAGGCCGAGCTGGAGGTTCCAGGGCCGGCCGCGGTCGGCCTGGGCGCCCAGCACCAGGCCGAAGCCGATGCCGGTGCTTCCGGAGTGGCCCTCCCACTTCTCGATCACGATCTGGTTCTTCGGCTCCCGCTCGGCGTACCAGCGCTCCACCGACTGCCCGGCGAGCGCGGGGCGCGCATTGTCGGCGTAGAGGAAGTGGCCGCCGTAGAGCGCGGTGCCGGGCAGGAAGAAGACCGGGATGCCGGTCCTGGTCCTGAGCCAGGCGAAGACGATCGAGCTCTCGGTGCCGTCCTCGAGGACCGCCTTGCGGTACTGGGCCCCGACGTCCCAGTGCCAGTGCTCCGGCTTGACCATCTCCTCCAGGGAGAGGCCGGGCCGCGAGATGAAGTACCCCTGGAGCGACGCCTCGGTCATCGTGTCGCCCAGGTTGAGCCGGCCGCGCACGAACAGCACGCCGGGCACCAGGATGGAGAGGGAGATGCCCTCGAAGGTGGCGTGGTCGATCTCGCCGGTCGAGAGCAGATACAGCCGCACGACGCTCGGCATCAGCGAGTAGGCCGCGGCGGGCTCGTTCACCGCGAGCTTGAGGCCGAGGTCGACCCACACCCCGCGGTCCCAGCGGCCGAACCCGAACTTGGTGAGGAGCACGGGCGAGCCGGAGAACAGCGACTGGTCGCTCAGATCGAAGAGGTAGTCGTCGGGCCACCCGAAGGCCCGCCGGGTCCGCCCGGCCAGCTCGGTCTCGCTGAAGTCCTCGTAGTTGACCGCGTAGGAGATGCGGAGCCCCTTCATCAGCACGCCGAGCGGGTGCTCCGGATCGGTCTTGATGTTCGGCAGGAAGTGCGCGGCCCAGGGCAGGATCTCCTTCAGCGGCAGGTCGAGGGAGACCCGGAGCTCGAGATCGAGGATGGCGTCGAGCCACCGGAGCGGCCGACCGGCCACCAGCTCCTCGCGGTAGCGCAGCCGCAGGGCGTCCAGCGTGACCCGCTCGAAGCCGAGCATGTCGTTGAGCTGCAGGGCGGAGAGGACGTACAGGAGCCCGGAGAGGAGCAGCGCGTCGGTGTACTCCGCATCCCGGAGGTCGTCGATCACCACCCAGGTCGCGATGGCGGCCTGGATCGCGAGCGCCGCGTCCGGTCCGAGCGACACCAGCCCGCGGTCGGCGGTGCCCGGGGTCTGGAGCGCGAGCTCGAACCCGAGCCGGCCGCCGGGGCCGAAGCGGGCGACGGCGACGATCCGCAGGTCGCCGTCGGGCCCGACCGAGAACTCCGGTCCGCCGGCCTTGCCGACCCTGAGCGTGAGGCTGTGCTCGCAGCGGATGAGATTGCCGCGCTCCAGCTCGATCACGAACCCGCCGCCGCGCAGCACCCGGTCGTCGTCCGGCGCCTGCATCTCGGCCCGGAGCGTCCCGGTCACGCCCCCGTCGTCGAAGCCGATGATCACCTTGGACAGCTCGACGATCAGGTCGGCCGGATCGTCGGGGTCCACCTTCCGGGGCAGCGTCGGCAGGAGGGTGTCCATGCCGTAGATCCGGAACTTCTCGAGGTAGAGGCCGCGCCACGACTCCTGGTAGCCGGGGCGGGCCAGCACCTCGGGAATGCCGGTCTCCCTGCTGAAGTCCAGCTTGAGCTTCTGGACCTCTATGCCGATGCCGAGGGTCGGCAGGTAGATGGGGTCCACCGAGACCAGCTCGTCGTCGTCCAGGAGCACCTGGACCGGCATGTCGGCGTCGAGGTCGAAGACGATCGTGGCCCGGGGAAAGACGACATCCACCGGCTGATCGCCGTCGGGCACGAGCCGGTCGCCCTGGATCACGCCCTTCCGGGCCCAGCTCGGCGGGAAGCGCACCCGGAAGGCGAGGTCGTGGAGCTGGATGCGGGA
>CAMPKP010000194.1 GCA_946887295.1 uncultured Gemmatimonadota bacterium
GCCTCCTCGGGCGTGAGCCGCTGCACGACCCGGCGGGGCGCGTAGCCGGCGAGCGCGGCCCGGTGCATGGCCTCGGCGGTCTCGTCTCCCGCCTCGCCGACGACCACGAGATGGGTGATGGGATTGAGATACCAGTCCAGCGCCAGCAGGAACGCCGCTCCGTGCAGGCCGAGCTCCGCCGCGCGGCCCGAGAAGGCCGACACCAGAGCGCCGGCCCGCTCGCGCCAGCGCGGCTCGCCGGTCAGCTCGTGGAGCCGCATGAACACGATGCCGGCGACGCCGTTGGGCGAGGGCGTGGGCGTGTCCTGCACCGGCTTGACCCGCGCGGGCAGCAGCCCTTCCTCGCCGTCGCGGCCCCTCGCGGTGTCGAACAATCCCCCCGCGGCGTCGTCCCAGTAATCGCTCCAGACCCGGTCCATCAGCCTCCCGGCCCAGTCGAGCCAGTCGGGGCTGCCGGTCGCCTCGTAGGCGTCCAGCGCGGCGGCGGCCGCCTGGACCTGGTCGTCCAGGAGGCCCGTGATTCCGCCGGGCGTGTGGGGGAGCGCGTCCGGCTCCGGGCTCTCGCGCCGCAGCAGCTCGAGAGTGGCCAGCGCGTGGGCGCCGGCCGCCTCGTCGTCCAGCACGGCGGCGGCGCGCAGCATCGCCGAGGCCATCATCGCGTTCCAGTTGGTGTACCGGGTGTGGTCGACGAACGGCGTCGGCCGCCGGCGGCGGGCCTCCAGCAGCTTCCGCCGCGCGGAGGCAAGCAGCAGCCTGGCCGCGTCCTCGGTCAACCCGACCAGCCGGGCCACCGCGGGGAGCGGCGCCGCGACGAAGAGCACGTTCTTCCCGGGGTTGTGGTGCATCTCGCCCGCGGTACCGATATCGTAGTAGGCCGCGGCCACGTCGAGCTCGTCGCCCGACAGGACGGCCGCCGCCTCGTCCCTGGTCCAGGTGAAGTAGTCGCCGTCGTCGTCCAGCCCCACGTCGGCATCCTGGCTCGCGGCGTACCCCGCCTCGGGGCCGGAGGCCACCTCCCGCACCCAACGCACGATGCCTCGCGCCACCTCGGCATACTCCTCGGTTCCGAACGTGGCGTACGCGTCCAGATACGCCTCGAGCAGCTCGGAGTTGTCATACGACATCTTCTCGAAGTGGGGCACGATCCACTTCGCGTCCACGCTGTAGCGATGGAAGCCGCCGCCGAGCTGGTCGTGCACTCCGCCGCGGGCCATCCCCTCGAGCGTGCGGTCGATGATGTGGCGGGTCCCGTCGTCGGGCTGGTCGTGCCAGCGGTGCAGCAGAAACGTCACCGCGCCCGGGTGGGGGAACTTCGGCTGGCTGCCGAACCCGCCGTGCACCGGGTCGAAGACCTCGGCGATCTGATCCCGGGCCTGGTCCAGCAGCGCAGCGGACGGCTCGCCGGGCGCGCTCTCGTCGAGGTGGGCATCGAGCACCTTGCGGATCGCCTGGGCCTGGGCCTCCACCTGGCCGCGCCGCGAGCGGTACGCGTCGAGCACGCTCGCGAGCACGGTGCGGAATCCCGGCTGACCATACTTGCCTTCCGGCGGGAAGTACGTCCCGCCGTAGAACACCTCGCCGCCCGGGGTCAGGAAGGCCGTGAGCGGCCAGCCGCCCTGGCGAGTGAAGGCCTGGACGGCGCGCTGGTAGCGCGCATCCACGTCCGGACGCTCGTCCCGGTCCACCTTGACGCAGATGAAATTGTCGTTGAGGTAGCTCGCCAGCCCCGGATCCTCGTAGGACTCGCCGTCCATGACGTGGCACCAGTGGCACCACACGGCGCCGATGTCGAGCAGGACGGGCCGGTCCTGGGCCCGGGCGGCGGAGAAGGCTTCCTCTCCCCAGGGGTACCAGTGGATCGGCTGATGGGATGCGGACCGGAGGTACGCGGAGGCGGCGGTGCCGAGGCGGTTGGAGGTCATGGAGGGAACTTACGCCGCGGGGGAGGGCCGTCGGTGATCTACGGCCCGCCCCGACACCCCGCTACTTGTGACCCAGCGAATAGACGTAGGCCGCGACCGCCTTCACCTCTTCGTCACTGATCGAGCTGCCCCCCTTGGGCGGCATGGCGATGCCCTTGGTCGACTTCTCCAGCGGCACGCCCGAGGTCACCGTGGCCACGATCATGTCGTACGAGCCGTCCCCGTGGAGCCACTCCCCATCGGTCAGGTTGGGCCCAACCGTCCCCTGGGCGTTGGTGCCGTGACAGGCGTAGCACATGCCGGTCTTGTGGAAGATCGTGTCGCCCTTGGCGATCGCCGCCGGGGTCACGCCGGCGGGAGCCGCGGCGCCCTGCGCGGCGGCCGGCCGGGTGCCGGCCAATGCGGCGACCGCCACCAGCAGGCCGAAGCGTGTGCGGTAATCCATCATCCTCTCCTGTGGCATTGGGGGGTGCCAGCCCGGCGGGACCCATGCTCGGGCACTGGAGGATAAGTCTGCACCTCCGATGGTCAAGCGGCCAGGGCGCAGGGCAGGAAACGAGGTCAGTTCGTCCCCGGTTGGGGACTCGCCGGGATCTCCGTCGCGGCGCTGACCGAGGCGGTCTCGGGCCGGAAGATGCCGGGGTCGTACGCGCTGCGCGGGTTCCAGAGGACCCAGGAATCGAGCCCCAGCTCCTCCGCGGCGCGGATCTGCTCCCGCACCATCGCCGGGGTGTACCGGGGCTGGCCCAGCGTGAACGCCTGGAGATAGGGGCGGATCTCGGCCGTCTCTCCCAGCGGCGCCGAGCGGCGCAGTGCGTCCTGCATGGCGCGCCGGATCACCTGATAGGGCTCGCTGTTGGGGTGCTTCAGGTTGTAGACCCCCCGGACGTAGTGGCTGGGATACACCATGGGCAGCACCACGTCGGCCGTGGTGACGAGATCCTCCCAGTACTGGCCGATGCCCATGTCGCCGCGGGCGCTGGTGGTGAGGCCGAAGACGTCGATGGTGAACGGCACGTCCAGCGGCCTGGTGCGCTCCCGCAGGAGGCGAAGGTTCCGCGTCACACCCTGGCGCTTGGTCTCCCCCGTCCGCCGGCCTGGAAAGAGGGCGCTCGCCAGCCTGCTCTCGGGCTCGTCGGGGAACCTCACGTAGTCGTACTGGACTTCGGCGAAGCCCATCCGCACCGCTTCCGCCGCGAGCTCGGCGGCGTACACCCAGACCGAATCGTTGAACGCGTCCACCCACGCGAAGTCCAGCCGGTCCCGCCACAGGCCGCCGTTCACGTGCTGCACCGACCAGCCCGGCTTCTTCGCCGCGAGCAGCGGGTCCTTCGCCACCACGATGCGGGCGATCGGGAAGATCCCGTGCTCGCGCATGATCCGGAGGCGCTCCCGGGTGTCGCGGGCGCGGAGCTGCTGGTTGGCGCCGATCTCCACGGCGGTTCCGACCTCGGAGCGGTAGGTGAGATACCCCGTGTCGTCCTTCACGTCCACGACGAAGGCGTTGATCTCCGTCCGGTCGGCGAGGCGCACCAGCTCCTGGAACCGCTTGCCGCCGAAGGCCCATGCGTTGACGTAGAGGGCGCGCAAGCTGGCGGGCGGACGGCTGAGCGGAGGAGCCGGCCAGCGGATGGGGGTGTCGAAGCCGGGGATGGCGAACAGGGAGTCGGGAGCCGCGGGCGCGGGGGGCAGCTCATCCCCCCAGCGGCCCGACTGCTGCGCGGCAGGAGTGGCAACGTGCAGCAAGACCGCCAGAATGCCGAGCGCAAAAGAGCGGTGCATGGGCCCCGTTCCAGGGAAAAAAGAACGCCGGGGCACCGAACGGCGCCCCGGCGCTCCTCAACCGCAAATCAGGGGCCTACGATGCGGGTTTGATTTCCACCCTCCGGTTGGCCGCCCGGCCGCGCGGAGTGTTGTCGGTGGTGAGGGGCACGGTGGCTCCATAGCCGCGCGACAGCACCTGCTGGTAGGGGACGCCCTTGGTCACCAGGTACGTCCGCACCGCGTCCGCCTGAAGATTGGTGAGATGCTGGCTCGCGGTGGCCGTGCCGGAGACGTCGGTGTGCGCGCCGACCTCGACCCTGATCGTGCTGTCGGCCCGGAGAATCTCGGCGATCGAGTCGAGGGCGATGTACGACTCCGGCAGGAGCCGGGCACTGCCGGGCGCGAATCCGACACCGGGAATGACGCCCGCCACGATCCGGCCGCGCGCACCGCCGCTCGGTCTGCCGGCCGGCTGTGGAGCGGTCGGCGTCGTGTCCCGCCTGCCGGCCGGCTGCGGAGCGGTCGGCGTGGTGTCCCGCGGCGGCGTGCGGGAGGGCTGCGGTGCGGCGGCCCGCGGCGGCGGTGCCCCGCCCGCGGGCGGAGCCGGCGCCGCCCGGCCGGTGGCGCCCTGGCTGGCGGAGCATCCGGAGGCGTTGATCGCCGCGGCGGGCGGCGTCCTGGGGCAGCGGTCGAGGCCGTCGAGCACCCCGTCGCCGTCCTCGTCGCCCGGGCAGCCCAGCGCGTCCACCGTGGCCCCGCGCGGAGTCTCGGAGCAGCGGTCGAGCCCGTCCGGGATGGAGTCTCCGTCGCTGTCCTTGGGGCAGCCGTTGGGATCCACCAGCACGCCGGCCTCGGTATCGGGGCAGCGATCCAGCCCGTCGGCGATGTTGTCGCCGTCCGAGTCCTGAGTGCAGCCCGTTGCATTGACCGACGCGCCGGGCGCCGTGTTGGCGCAGCGGTCCACGCCGTCCGGTACGCCATCGGCGTCGCTGTCGCTGGGACAGCCGGTGCCGTCCACCTGCGCGCCGGCCGGCGTATCGGGGCAGCGGTCGCGGTTCTCCAGGACTCCGTCGTTGTCGCTGTCGGGAATCGGCTTGCTGCCGAGCATGTAGCTGACGCCGACGCTGACGCCGAAGCCGGTCAGGCTGCTTCCCGAGCGCCTGGCCTTGTTGCGGATCAGCATGGCGTCAC
>CAMPKP010000195.1 GCA_946887295.1 uncultured Gemmatimonadota bacterium
GAGGAGTTCCGGGGCGAGAAGACCCACATGCCCGAGTACCCGCAGGAGGGCTGCCTCCGCGGCGGGCACATCCCGGGCGCCAAGAGCATTCCGTGGGGCAAGGCGGTCGATCCCGAGACCCACACCTTCAAGACCGCCGAGGAGCTGCGCAAGCTCTACGAGCAGGACAACAACCTGAAGAGGGACCAGGAAACCATCGCCTACTGCCGGATCGGCGAGCGGTCGTCGCACACCTGGTTCGCGCTCACCTACCTGCTCGGCTTCGACCGGGTCCGCAACTACGACGGTTCGTGGACCGAGTGGGGGAACGCGGTGAGGCTGCCGGTAGAGCGGTAGCCGTGAAGCGGAGGCAGGGTCAGCGCTCCCTCGCCTCCGCCAGCATCCCCGGGACGTTGGTCACCACTCCCGCAACGCCGCGCCGCCACAGCTTTCGGGCGGTGTCCGCGGAGTCCACCGTCCACACGTGGACCGGGCACCCGCGGGCACGGGCGGCGGCCAGGAACCCGCGGGTCGGCACCGGCAGCCCGCGGTGCCGCTCGGGAACGGAGAGAAAGCGGTAGCTCGCGGCCGGCGCCCGCCGTCGGAGCAGGACCGACCAGTAGAGCGCCGAGATCTCCGCGCCGCAGGCGCCGCGCACGAAGGGCGGCTCGTCGAACATCCGGAGCGCCTCCCGGTGCTCCGAGGCGACCGCGCACCGCGCCGCCGCACCCTCCTGCAGCAGCACCCGCCGCACGGCGTCCTGAGCCTGGGGCTCCTTGATCTCCACCAGCACCGGCATGCGGGGGAACGCCCAGAGCACCTCGCCGAGCGTCGGGATCCGCGCGTCGCGGTCGCGATAGGGAAAGGTCCGTCCCCCGTCGGAGGTGAATGTCCAGCCAGCGTCCACCGAGCGGAGGTTGGCGAGGGTGAAGGCGCTCACGGGGCCGGTCCGGTCGGTGGTGCGGTCCAGCGCGGCGTCATGGATCACCACGGGCGCGCCGTCGGCGGTGAGCCGCACGTCGAGCTCGATCGCGTCGGCGCCGCGCTGGACCGCGGCCTCGAACGCCGGCAGCGTGTTCTCGGGGGCATCGGCGGAGGAGCCGCGGTGCGCGATGATGGGGTGCGCGGCGAGATCGAGCAGGGGATTCATCGTCGGAGCGCCGGGCTCACGGCTGGGAGTGCCGGTCGAAGAAATCGAGCATGGTACGGGACGCATCGATGTCGCGCGTGACGCGCCCCACCCGCCGGCCTACTGGCGGGCCGCCGGGCCAGGTGTGGCCGCCGCCCTCGATCGTGTAGAGCACCACCTCGCGGCCCTCGCGGCACCCGGCGTATGTCGAGCGCCGGACCCGGGTGCCATCGGTCGCGGTGTCGGGCTCCGTGGTGACCGAGGGCGGAGAGGCACAGCCGTTGACCTCGGCGAACCTCGCCGCCACGGCGCCGTCGTCGTAGGGCATCAACCGGTCGTGTGTGCCCTGGAAGGAGATCAGCGAGACCGGTCGCGTGGCGGCACATCGCTGCTCGAGCGCCGCGGCCGGCGCTCCCGCGACCGGCGCCATCGCAGCGAAGGTGCCGGGGAGCTCGCAGGCGAGCCGGAAGGCGAGTCCGGCGCCGTTGGAGATCCCGGTGACGTAGATCCGCCTGGGATCGACCGGCAGCTCGCGGGCGAGAGAGTCGAGGAGCATCCGGATGAACTCGACATCCTCCGGCCGGGCGCTCGTCCCCCGTCCGTCGTTCCAGCGGCCGCCGATGCCATCGGGGTAGACGACGGCGTAGCCGCGCGCGCCCGCCTGCCTGGTGAGGCCCGTGTGGCTCGCCATTCCGGCACCGTCTCCGCCCGCGCCGTGCAGCACCAGCAGTAAGGGGACCGGCTGCCCCGCCGGCCGGGCAGGCAGGTGCAGCAGGTAGGCTCGCTCCACGCCGCCGGCGAAGATCGTGCGCAAGCTGTCGCCGGCGCTCGATTGAGCCGAGAGCGGGCCCGCGGCCGAGAGGGCCAGGAGGGCGAGGGAGAGCATGCGACGCAGGTGGATCGGAGGCACCCGTGCATTAAAGCCCGCTCACTTCCGCGCCACAACCGCCGATGGACGGGACTTTTCGCGAGGCGGCGAGTATACAATAGGAAGACAACCGCACGCCGGAAGACAACCGCACACCGAGCCCGGGGACTCAATGTCGCAATCCGAATCGCTCGCCGACCTCCGCCGCGAGTACGCCCGCGCCCGCCTGGACGAGGAGGACGTGAGCCACGATCCGATCGTCGAGTTCGCGCGCTGGTTCGCCGACGCCCAGGCCGCCCACGTGGAGGAGCCGAACGCGATGGTGCTCGCGACCGCGACCGTCGACGGCTCGCCCTCGGCCCGGGTGGTGCTGCTCAAGGCGTTCGACGAGCGGGGCTTCGTCTTCTTCACCGACTACCGGAGCCGCAAAGGGTCGGAGCTCGAGGACAATCCGCGAGCCGCGCTGGTGCTGCATTGGAAGGAGCTGGAGCGGCAGGTGCGGATTACCGGCCCGGTGGAGCGCACGTCAATCGAGGACTCCGAGGCCTACTTCCGCTCCCGCCCGATCGGCAGCCGGCTGGGTGCGTGGGTGTCGCATCAGAGCGCGGTGATTCCGTCGCGCACCGCGCTGGAGGCGGGGCTGGCCGAGGTCGAGGAGCGCTTCGCCGAAGGCGACGTCCCGTTGCCCCCGTACTGGGGCGGGTACCGCGTGAGGCCGGAGACGATCGAGTTCTGGCAGGGACGGGAGAGCCGGCTGCACGACCGGATCCGGTACCTGAGAAGCGGGGAGGCGTGGAGGATCGAGCGGCTGGCGCCCTGAGACGGGACGGAGGCACTACTGTACTTTTCTCCCACCGTTTCCCCGAGGCGAGTCATGCCGGCTTCACCGGTCCCCGGCGAATTCCGCTCGGGCCCCTTGCTCCTTCACGACGCGGCGCTCTTCACCGACCTCTATGAGCTGACGATGGGGGCGGCGTTCTTCCGCGAGGGCATGGGGGAGTCGGCCACCTTCAGCCTCTTCGCGCGGCGCCTTCCCGCCTCGCGGCGATTCATCGTCGCCGCGGGCCTGGAGGACGCGCTCGAGTATCTCCGGGCGCTTCGCTTCACCGCCGCTGCCCTCGACTATCTCCGCTCCCTCGGCCGGTTCGACGCGGCGTTCCTCGACCATCTCGCCTGCCTGCGATTCACCGGCGACGTGCGGGCGGTGCCCGAGGGCACCGTGGTGTTTCCCGACGAGCCGATCCTCGAGGTGACCGCGCCGGTCATCGAGGCGCAGCTGGTCGAAACGGCGCTGCTCAATATCTGCCATCTCCAATGCGTCCTCGCGAGCAAGGCCGCACGGGTCACGATGGCGGCGCGGGGGCGCGCGATCGCCGAATTCGGCCTCCGCCGCAGCCATGGCACCGACGCCGGGCTCAAGGCGGCCCGCTGCGCCTGGATCGCGGGGTGCGAGTCCACCAGTGACGTGCTGGCGGGCAAGTCCTACGGGATCCCGGTCTCGGGCACGATGGCCCACTCGTTCGTGACCGCGTTCGCCGACGAGCTGGAGGCGTTCCGGGCGTATGCGCGTGCCTTTCCCGACGCGGCCGTCCTGCTGCTCGACAGCTACGACACGATCGAAGGTGCCAGGAAGGCGGTGACCGTCGCGCGGGAGCTGGCCGCGGCCGGGAAGCGTCTCGCCGGCGTGCGCCTCGACAGCGGGGATCTCCTCGTGCTGAGCCGCGAGGTGCGGCGGATCTTCGATGAGGCTGGCTTCCCGGAGGTCCGCATCCTGGTGAGTGGGGGGCTCGACGAGCACGATATCGAGTCCCTGCTCGCAGCGGGCGCGCCCATCGACGCCTTCGGCGTCGGCACCCGGCTCAACGTCTCGGCCGACGCGCCGTCGCTGGACCTGGTGTACAAGCTGGTGCGCTACGGCGATCGGGATGTGCTCAAGTTGAGCGAAGGGAAGGAGACGTGGGTGGGAGCGAAGGCGCTCTATCGTATGACGGATGCACAGGGAAGGGCGGCGGGCGACGTGCTCGCGCTCGCCGACGAGCCGGCGCCAGAGGCCGCAGGCGAATCGCTGCTGCGGCCCGTGATGCGGAGCGGCGAGCTGCTGCGGGGGCACCCGCCTCTCGCCGAGGTGCGGCGGTGGTGTGCGGAGCAGCTGGCCGCGCTGCCCGAAGGATTGCGGGGGCTCCGGGGCCCCGGCGAATACCCGGTTCGGCCGTCGAGCGGGCTCCGCGCGCGGCAGGCCAGCGCCGCGGCGAGGGTGCGAGTCCCGTTGTAGCCCCCGCGCCACGAATGCACTGCGAACTGTGGTGGAGGCCCCCGGACGCGCCGGGTGGTCCGCGGCCCGGGGGAGCGCGCCCGCGCCGCTTTCTGTGCCCCCAGATCGTGCAAAGCTGGAGAGGATCCTCAGGGTCCAGCCTCCTAAGTTGGCTCGGTGCCACAGCCTTTCGTCCCCCCCTAGGTCCGCATGGAACCCGGACCGGCTGAGCCTCCCGCAGTCCATTCCCCCAGCCTGCCGCCGAGCCCCCTAGGCCTTGCTCGAGGGCCGGGTTCTTGCGCTTAGTGGCTCCGCTTACCAATCGACTCCAGAGCAAACCAGCCCGGCTCGACCAGGCGCTCGGCCCCCCGGGTGCGACCAGAGATGATCCGGGCGTCCGGGGCGGTCACCGTCCTGACGCCAGCTGATTGAAGCGTTTGCCTCACCCGTTCTCCCATCCCACGCTCCGCCCTGTCGGAGCATGGCTGGTTGTCCCTGCTCAGGAGGAGCAATGCGTACGCGCGTCTGGTGTACCAGCTTGATCTTGGCGAGTCTGGCGGTGGCGTGCGGGGATCAGCCGACGGAGGTGGTTCCCGAGCGGGAGATCGAGATGACGCAGGGGCCGGGGATCATCGCCCTCGCGAC
>CAMPKP010000196.1 GCA_946887295.1 uncultured Gemmatimonadota bacterium
ACCGACGCCGCCGGGCGGGCATCCACCAAGAGGACTCTCGGCCCCGCGGCTGGCACGAACACCGTGCAGGCCATCTTCTCGGGTGTCGGGCAGGCGGAGTTCAGCGCGACCGCCGCGGCGGGCACCGCGAGCAAGATCCTGATCGTGTCGGGAGACGACCAGACCGGGGCGGCAGGCTCGCGTCTGGCCTCGAGCCTCGTGGTTCAGGTCCTCGACGCCAGCGACAATCCTGTCAGCGGCGTCGCGGTGACCTGGCGGGTGGAGTCCGGCGGCGGCTCGGTCTCGCCGGGCTCCGCCACGACCGGGTCGGACGGCAGGGCCTCCACGTCCTGGACCCTCGGCTCCGGCACGGGAAGACAGCGGGTGCAGGCCTCGGCTTCGGGCGCTGGGTCGGTCCGCTTCGAAGCGACCTCGACCGCGGGAGCGCCGGCCGCGCTCGCACTGGCGACCCAGCCGTCGTCGAGCGCACAGGTCGGCGTCGAGCTCGGCCGCCAGCCTGTGGTTCAGGTCCGCGATGCGGCGGGCAATCCCGTACCGGCTGCCAACGTCACGGTCACCGCGGCGATCGCACGGGGCGACGGACAGATCGTCGGCACCAGGACGCAGACGACGGGCTCCAGCGGCCGCGCGACGTTCACCGACCTCGCCATCGGTGGCGCCACCGGTGATCACGCGTTGATCTTCGCCGCCGAAGGATTCTCGTCGGTGACATCCTCGACGATCGACGTCAATCCGGTGGAGACCAGCACCCGAATCACTTCGGACGAGCCGGAGCCGTCGGCACCGGGCGAGGGCGTCACGGTCGTCTTCGAGGTCACCTCCCGGGGCGGCGCACCATCGGGCACCGTGGAGGTCACGGCGTCCGGCGGGTCCGAGAGCTGCAGTGCCGCGGCCTCGGCCGGCCGTTGCACCATCGTGTTGTCCGGAGCGGGGTCTCGCACGCTGACCGCACGATTCCAGGGCAGCGACCTGTTCGAGCCGAGCTCGGGGACCGCATCGCACACCGTGGTCGTCCCCAACACGCCGCCGACCGCCAGGGACGACGGGTATTCGGCCACGGCGGGAGTGACCCTGTCGGTGCCCGCCGGCGAAGGCGTCCTCGCCAACGACGAGGACCCGGACGACTCGATGACCGCCGAGCTGGTCAGCGGCCCGAGCAACGGCACGGTGGACCTGAACTCCGACGGCTCGTTCGACTACGTGCCCAGTGGAGGGTTCTTCGGCCAGGACTCCTTCACCTACCAGGTGCGCGCCGGCGGCACTACCGCGTCGGCCACGGTGAGAATCACCGTCAACCTCCCCACCGGTCCCTGAGCCAGCGACGCTGCAAACCATTGCAGTGATGTGATCTGCGCCCTATCGGCCCGGCGCCCCGGGTGCTACAGTTGAGCCTCCTGAAATCATCTCTGCGGCCCCTTTCTCCGGGGTGGCCCCATGCGCTTGTTTCGTGCGCTGACCGCGTCTTTGTCCCTCGTCTCCAGCGCTGCGTGCGGCGGGGGCGATCTGGTCCTGCCCGAGGACCAGTCCCCCGCCGACATGGTGCTGGTGGATGGTGACGGGCAGGCCGGCTCGGTAGGGGCCGAGCTGCCCGATCCGCTGGTGGTGCAGGTGGTGGATGCCGAGAACCGGCCGATCGCCGGAGTGCGGGTGGCGTTCGCGCTCGGCGCCCGGGCGGACGGAGGCGATACCAGTCCGGACACGGCCCTCACCAATGCCGAAGGATTGGCCTCGACGCGCTGGATCCTCGGTGGCAGCTCGGGTCGGCAGGAGGTGAAGGCCGAGATCGTGGGTGCGGGCCTCGAGGTCGGGTTCTTCGCCGAGGCCGAGCGCACGAGCACGCTGCGGCTGGAGCGCGTGAGCGGGGACGAGCAGCGGGGCGCTCCGGGCACGGCGCTTCCCGAGCCCGTCGTGGTGCGGCTGGTGGACGGCTCGGGCCACGGCGTGGCGGGGCAGCCGGTCACCTGGGTGGTGGGGATCGGCGAGGGCGCCTCCGACCCGCACTCGAGCGAGACCGACGCGGGCGGCGTGGCCTCCACCCACTGGACGCTGGGCCCGGGGCCGGGACCGAACACCCTCAACGCTGTAGTATCCGGGGTCGGCGTTGTAAGCTTCACGGCAACCGCGGTCGCAGACGGCGAGGACGGGCCCAGCCCCGAGCGCTCCTCCGTCGCCGCGTCACCCGACAACATCGCCGCGGGCACCGGAGTGTCCGTCATAACCGTCACCGTGCGCGACGGCTCCGGGGCCCCGGTATCCGGGGCAACCGTCGCTCTTTCCGCGACCGGCTCGGGCAATCTGGTCACCCAGCCGTCGGCGCCGACCGGGTCGAACGGGGTGGCGACCGGCACGCTCCAGTCGGCCGTGCCCGGGACCAAGGTGGTGTCGGCGACGGTGAATGGCGTGGTCGCCGTCCTGGAGACGGCCGAGGTGGCCGTCACCGGGATCACTGGACCGACCGAGCTGGTGTTCCGGGTTCCGCCCTCCGACACGGAGGAGGACCGGCCGATCTTTCCCGCCGTGGAGGTCGCCCTCGTGGATCTGCAGGGCAACGTGGTGGATTTGTCCGGCGTCGAGATCGAGCTCGAGCTGCTCCGCGACGAGGGCCATCGGTCCAATGAGCTCGAGGGCGACAGCTCGCGCGCGACGGAGAACGGGATCGCGGTCTTCCCGGACCTCTCGGTGGACCACGATGGCCACGATTACCGGCTCCGCGCCTTCGTTCGCGAGCGTCCGGAGCTGGGATCGGTGGTGAGCTCACCCTTCGACGTCGAGGACTGATGTTGCCTCGCCCCTCCGCCCGGCTCGCCCTGACGCTCGCCGCCCTGGCCTCGGCCTGCGGCGGTGACAATCTGACCCTGCCGAACGAGGGTGAGCCCGCCGTGATGGAGATCTTCCACGGCGACCGCCAGAACGGCACCGTCGGAGAGGCACTGGTGGACTCGCTGGTGGTCGAGGTGACGGACCGCTTCGGGAATCCGGTCGAAGGGGTCCTGGTGGCCTGGTCCGCCGAAGGGGGTGGCAGCGTCGCTCCGGCGGAGAGCGCCACCGACGCCGGCGGCCGGGCCGGCACGCTGCGCACCCTCGGGCCGCAGCCCAGCACCTACTTCACCATCGCCACCGTCGAAGGGCTTCCCGAGCCGGTGACCTTCACCAGCACCGGCCTCGCCGCGCGTCTGGTCATCACCTCCGAGCTGCCTGCCATCGCGATCTCGGGAGCACCGCTCTCGCCGCAGCCGACGCTGCGGCTGGAGGATGCGGACGGCACGCCGATCTCGCGCGACGGCGTGATCGTGACGGTGCAGATCGCCTCGGGCGGCGGCTCGCTCGAAGGCGCCACGACGGCCACGAGCGACGCCGACGGGCTGGTGGCGTTCACCGACCTCGCGATCCGCGGCTCGCCCGGCACCCGCCGGCTCATTTTCGCGGCGGATGCATTCGCGCCGGCCACGACCCCGCCCATCGCGCTGGGTGTCGGCGCGCCCGCCTCGATCGAGCTGGCCGGCGGCGACGACCAGAGCGCCACCGTCGGCGAGCCGGTGCCGGTCGCTCCCTCGGTCGTCGTGAGAGACGCCGACGGGAATCCCCTCGGCGGCATTCCGGTGACGTTCAGGGTGACCGGCGGGGAGGGCAGCGTCTCGGGCGAGACGCCCGTGACCGGCTCCGACGGTGTCGCGGCGGTCGGTGAATGGAAGCTGGGCGAAACGGCCGGCGCGAACACCCTCGAGGCGTCGGTGGCGGGACAGGACCTGAGCGGCAGCCCCGTGGTCTTCTCGGCCACCGGCGTGCCCGGCGGAGTGAGCGCCTCGCAGAGCACGGTCGACGCGGCACCGGCCAGCATCACCGCATCGAGCGGCTCGAGCGCGTCCACGATCACGGTGACCGCGCGAGACGAGTTCGGCAATCCGCTGCCTGGCGTCGAGGTGACCCTTGCCGCCACCGGCTCGGGGAACACACTGGTGCAGCCGGCCGGTCCGACCGGCCCCGACGGCAGGACCACGGGCAGATTCAGCTCGACGGCCGTGGGAAGCCGCACGATCTCCGCGACGGCAGCCGGCGTCGCGGTCGAGCAGACCGCGACGGTGACGGTGGCGGCGGGCCCTCCGGTGGCGGCGACCAGCTCCGCGACCGTGCCCGCCGGGAGGGCCGGTCAGCCCACCACGATCGAGATCCTGCTGAAGGATGCCGCCGGGAATCCGGTGTCCGGGCGGGCCAGCGCGATCGCGCTCTCGATCAGCGGCGCCAACAACGTGGGCGCGCTGCCCGCGACCGATCGGAACGGCGGCAGGTACACCGTGACCTACACGCCGCAGGTGGCCGGCACCGACCAGGTGACGATCCAGGTGTCCGGTGGCGCGCTCGCCGGCTCGCCCTTCGCGAGCCAGGTGGCCCCGGGCTCCACCTCCGCGTCGCAGAGCTTCGCGGACGTGCCGTCGCGGGTGTCCATCTTCACCGCGTTCACCATCACGATCACGGCGCTCGATCAGTTCGGAAACCCGGTGGGCCGCGGCGGTGATCCGTTCGAGCTCCGCTTCGATTCGGGCCCGCCCGTGTCGCTGACCGACAACGGGAACGGGACCTATCAGGTGACCATGACGGCCTTCTCGGTGCCGACCGGGGAGCACCAGGTGTTCATCACCCTGGCCGGCGCGGCCATCAAGGGGAGCCCGTATCCGCTCTCCGTGACGTTCCCGTAAACGGCACTTAGCGCCAGCATCGGTAAGCACTTAGACCGTGCTCGAAGCGGGGTTGATTCCCCCTTCTCCGGCCGCTATCTTGCCCCCCGCACGCCCTGGTGGTGAAACTGGTAGACACGCTATCTTGAGGGGGTAGTGCCGAAAGGCGTCGCGGTTCGAATCCGCGCCAGGGCAT
>CAMPKP010000197.1 GCA_946887295.1 uncultured Gemmatimonadota bacterium
TGCCCCGGGGCGCCAGCACACCGGCTGCCAGCGGAATGGCCACGATGTTGTAGCCTGCCGCCCACCAGAGATTCTGCACCATCTTCCGGTAGCTCGCCTTCGAGAGCTCCACGATGCGCGGCACGTCCCGCGGGTCGCTCCGGACCAGGACCACGTCGCCCGCTTCCACCGCCACGTCGGTCCCGGCCCCGATCGCGATGCCGAGGTCGGCGGTGACCAGAGCCGGCGCGTCGTTCACACCGTCGCCCACCATCGCGACGCGCTTGCCCTCCGCCTGAAGCTCCCGGATCTTCTCGACCTTCTGCGCGGGAAGCACCTCGGCGAAGACCCGGTCGATGCCCAGCTCGTGCGCCACCGCGGTCGCCACCGGCCGCGCATCGCCGGTGAGCATGACGACCTCGATGTCCAGGGCGTGCAGCCGGCGCACCGCCTCCGCCGACTGGGGGCGGACGGCATCGGCCACCGCGAAGGCGGCCAGCGCCCGCCCATTCTCCACCAGGTAGACGACGCTCTGACCGCGGGTGGCCGCCTCCGCGGCGAAGGTCCCGAGGTCCTCGGAGACGGCGATCCCGTCGCGCCGGAGAAGGTTGGGGCCGCCTACCGCCAGGCGGCGGCCGCCGACGCTCGCCTGGACGCCGTAGCCGGGCAGCGCCTCGAACGCCGTCGCCCGCGGCAGCGGGAGCCTGCGCTCGGCCGCGCTGGCGACCACCGCCCGCGCGACCGGGTGCTCGGAATCCTGCTCCACGGCAGCCGCGAGCGCCAACGCCTCGTCCTCACCGAGCCCGGCCGCCGCCCGCAGCGCCACCACGCGATGCTCGCCCAGCGTGAGCGTCCCCGTCTTGTCGAAGACGACGGCGTTCAGCCGCCGCGCCTCCTCGAACCTGCGGCGGTCGCGCACCAGAAGTCCATTGCGCGCGGCCAGGGTGGTCGAGATCGCGATCACCAGCGGCACGGCGAGACCCAGGGCATGAGGGCAGGCGATGACGAGGACGGTGACGAGCCGCTCGACGGCGTACGCCGTCGAGGCGCCGGCGGCGAGCCAGGCGGCCAGCGTCAGGGCGCCCGAGACCAGCGCGATGATCGTGAGCCAGAACGCGGCACGATCCGCGAGCGCCTGGGCCCGCGAGCGCGAGCTCTGCGCCTGCTCGACCAGGCGCATGATTCCGGCGAGCGCGGTCCGCTCACCGGTGCCGGTCACGGTGATTCGAAGGGAGCCCGACTGATTCACCGTCCCCGCGATCACCGCATCGCCGGGGTTCTTGGGCACCGGCCGGGACTCGCCGGTGATCATGGCCTCGTCGACGCTGCTGTGGCCCTCGCGGACCACGCCATCCGCGGGGATGGCGGCGCCGGGCCGGACCAGGACCACGTCTCCCTCCCGCAGCTCGGCGAGAGGTACCTCCTCCGTCCGCTCCCCTGCCCCGTCGCGCACCACCCGCACGGCGGTATCGGGCAGCAGCTTGGCCAGCTCGGCGAGGGCGCCCCGCGCCTGCGTGATGGACCGCATCTCCAGCCAGTGGCCCAGCAGCATGATGGTCACCAGCGTCGCCAGCTCCTCCCAGAGCGGCGTACCCGGATAGCCCAGCGTCACCGCCGCGCTGAACCCGAAGGCGACGGTAATGGCCAGGGCGATCAGCGTCATCATGCCCGGCAGGCGGTCGCGCAGCTCGCGGATCGCACCCTGCACGAAGGGCAGGCCGCCGTACAGGAAGACCATGGTGCCGAATATCGGCGCGATCCAGCGGGCGCCCGGGATCGCCGGAGGAGAGTATCCCAGGACGCGGGGGAGCATGTGACCCCAGATCAGGGTCGGGATCGTGAGCAGGAGTGACAGCCAGAACTTGTCCCGGAACATCGCGACCGAATGTCCGGCGTGCTTGTCGTGCGCCCCCGCCTCCCCGCCGGGGCCGTGGCCCTGGTGAGCGCCGTGACCATCATGACCCGCGCGCGGTGGGTGGACGTCGTTCATGATCTCGATCCCGTCAGTCCCGATGCTGGTGGCCGTTCGCGGCCGCCGGGGGGACAGTGGCGGCCGGGGAGACCGGCGGCTCCGTTCGCAACAGGCCGAGCGCCGGACCGCCCATCGCGTTGACCCCTCCCATGTGGGCGGCCATCGTCCGCCACTGGTCGAGCGGGATCAGGTTGGTCGTCGGATCCCGGAACTCGGCCAGCTGGCGATAAATCATGGATCGCTTCCGGTTCTTCGGGATCTCGGGTGACGCCAACAGGTCCGAGATGATGTCGTGCATCATGTGCAGATTGTCGAAGATAACCGCCGCGCGAGGGTGAGCGGCGCTGAACGTCGGCGCGATTCCCGACGTCATCGGCATCACCGTGGGAAACCCTTCGGTCCGCACCATCTGCCAGAACCGGGCGACGGTCGCGTGCACGCCCTGTTTCTTCTCGCTCCCGGTCGTCCCGGCGATCAGCGGCTCGTACAACCCGACCTGGAGCCAGTGGTAGGACCAGATGAGCCCGTTGAATGTCGGATACTCGCGCCGGAACACCCGGCTGAACCACTGACCGTCCATGAGGGCCATGGACTTGGGCACCGGCGCGAAGGCGATGTCGGCCCGGCTGAGATAGTAGTCGGTGAGCCGCTCGATCAACGAGTCACGGGTCGCCATGGAGAGACGCTCGTCCGCATAGACGTCGTAGATCTGCCGGTGCAGCACATGGGCCCAGTCGAACATCTGCTTGGCCCGCCAGGCCAGCTTCGCGTAGCCGGGCATCACCGCCTCCTCGGCCAACGCGAACCGGGGCGGACGAATCAGCAGATCGCGGGTGAGAAAGCGGTACTCCCCGGCCAGTGCCTCTGCCGCATGGCGGTCCTCGGTGAGCAGCTTCTCGTAGAGGATCGCGTGTCCGTAATCGAAGGCGTTGAAGAGCCTGGCCGCCTCGGGGTAGGTCTCGAGGAACCGCCAGTTGAAGCGGCCGGGGAAGTAGGTCTGCTCCCCCCGGGGCTCCTGGGCTCGAAGCGGCGAAATCACCGGTGGGATGGCCGCCTGCGCCGCGGCCAGCAGGGCCAGCGGGATCGTGACGCGTCTCAAGGAAGATCTCCTACCTTCCGCCATCGGGCATCAGGCCCGGGAGCGCGAAGGTGTGGGACAGGCCCAGCGTCAACCCGAAGTCGGGGCCGGCGCGAGCGCTGAGGCGCCGCTCGGCCCCGGCGTCTATCACGATCGTCGGAGTGAGCTGCATCCGCGCACCCATGCCCACCGTCACCGCTGTCGGCGCCTCCCCCATGTCCTGCCTGGCGCCCAGCTCGCCGATCACGAGCAGGCTCTTCCGAAGGAACGTTCGATCCACGGCCAGGCTCACCGACCAGTCGGAGATGCCGTGGACCGCGGGCGCGCCTCCGCTACCGCCGACTGCAGCGGCGGCGTTGAGGTGTGCCCGGGTCCGGCCCCAGCTCCGGGTCGCGATCCCGGTCACCGCCCCACGGACGTTGTCCCCGGCCAGCCCCCCCACCGGGAGCGCCAGGTCGGTGCGCAGCGCGAAGGCCGGGGACGCCGGCGTCTCGGTATTGAAGTTGTAGAGCGCGAAGAGGCGGGGACCGGCGAAGCCCCACTCGGTGCTCCCGGAGGGGCCGTCGTCGAGGGCCGCGAGCGGAAGCTTCACCCCGACGTGCATGTTCAGGAGAACACCATAGGCCAGCTCGGGAGCGACAACATGGCTCCAGCCGGGCCCCCGCTCGTCCTCGTAGGAGTACGGCAGCACCAGCTCGAAGGCGTACCGCTCGACCGCGTAGGCATCCTCGGTGTGGACGGGACGCCCCTCGTCCAGATTGCGATAGTCGATCTGTGCCGCGGCTCGACGGCCGGTGAGTGCCGCCGCCAGCGCGACCGCCGCACCGGCGATCAGGTACCGGAGGAACATGCGTCTCCCAAGTCAAAGCCCCCGGCAGTTGGTGCCGAGGGCTCCCCGCGACTGTGCCGTGCGCAGCGATGTAGGATGGCTCGGTCACGACCTCCGGCACGGCCGTTCCGGAAGGCCCGCCGCCCGCTTACTCAATTCCGCCATCACTGAATGGATGTCGGGACGAGCAAAGTAGTCCGCATTGTACCGGAACATGAAGAAGGCACAGGCGTAGGGCTCGTCGAGGAGCGCGTTCCCCCAGGACCTGACCTGCGCCGCGGTCATGGCGAACTTGTCGCGGTGATAGCCCGGTATTCCGCCTTCTCCGCCGCCGGCAACCACATTCAGTCCCAGGAGCAGGGCCAGTCCGAGCGCCTTGGTCTCGCGAACATTGACGTCGATGAAGGAGTCGATGGGGCCGAAGCGCGAGTGGTACTGAACCCAGGTCGCATCCAGATACCTGTAATCATAACCCGTCAGGTAATCGGGCCAGGCGCGAATGATCGCGGGCAGGTCGGGCCAGATCTCCTTGCTGTACCTCGCCATCTCGTCGATGTCCGCGAGCGATACCCGGTGGCCGTTCCAGTTGTGGGGGTCGCTCGGCTCGTCCATGACGAAGTGGCCCATCAGGGTTCCGTCGGCGATGTAGGACGCGAGATCCATTCCCCGGAACTCGTCGATCCGCTGCTTCCACTTCGTGAAACTGAACCCGCCGGTGAGGTCGTCGCGGTAGTGCTCCGAGCTGCCCGCCAGACTGAGGAGCACACGGTCGTTGGCCCGCCGGGCGGCCTCCAGCTTGGCAAGGAGGATGGGCGGGTGCGCGTCGGTGTTGACCGCGTTGAATGCCGAGTCCAGACTCGACGGCGGTATCAGCGAGAATGAGCTGTTGCCCTGGGTGTAGACGCTCGGACCGAACGGGATGCCGGTGTGGACGACCGGTGTCGGCGGCGGAGACGGCGCGGTGTCCGGCGGGGGCGAAGGCGGAGGCGCCGGTGGGGCGA
>CAMPKP010000198.1 GCA_946887295.1 uncultured Gemmatimonadota bacterium
GCACCCAGCGCGCGTTTGGCGTACCGAGCGCGCGTCCGGCGTACCGAGCGCGCGTACGAATCACCGAGCGGCCGCCGTCGTGTCCCAGTGAGCGCCGGACCGGATTCACCCCTCCGCTGCTTGGCAGAAGCGAGCGTTCGACCCACCCGGCGGCTCTCGCCGAACTCGCGAGCGACCGCGCTGGCGACGCGAGCCGGCGTGCAAACCGGCTCGGAGTCGGCCTGAGGGACGAGCGACCGCGAATCGTCGCGAGCCTCCGTCCGGCTCCGATCACGAGCGCACGGCGGCGAACATCGAGTGTCCTCTTTCGGCAGCGCGCCGACATCGACCCGTGCGCGCGACTAAGCTCGACTCGCGACGCGCGAACTCGGACGCGCCGCCGTGCATCGCCGCGCGCGCACGCGTATCGTCTTCCAGTCCGCGACGTTGCGCCGCTATCGCCCACCTGGCTCGCACCAGCGCTCGCGCATGTTCGACAAGCGCTCGCGCATGTTCGTCAAGCGCTCGACGATCCTGGCACACTCGATGCATTTCGGGCCCGGCGATCGACGCGCGGCCCGAGCGCGCGCCGATCCTCCGATGGTCATCACGCAGGTCGACCGGAGCGCCGAGGATGCCGGGCCGTTCGCGAGCGCGCACGATGGAGGAGGTATGAACGGGCATGTGCGGAGGACGTTCGAGATGGTGGCTCGCGCCGTGAACTTCAGCGACGCGCAGCCGGACACCGATGCGGGGCACGTGGTGTCGGTGGAGCGGCTCAAGGTGGTGAAGGCCCAGATGGAGCAGGTGGCCGCCCTGCAGCGCGCCGGACTGATCGACGTGCACACCGGCGCGACGGAGAAGCGCCGGCTTCGGCGGGAGATGCTGGCCGGGCCGATCGCGCATCTGTCGGAGATCGGCGGGCTGGCGGGGCGGATGCACCCCGACCTGGTGAACAAGTTCCGGTACAAGCCGAGCGGGAACACGTACGTGGCGCACCGGACCGCCGCGCGCAGCATGCAGGCGGAGGCGGAGACTCACAAGGAGGTGCTGGCGACGTTCGGATTGTCGGAAGCGGTGCTGGAGGTGTTCGGGCAGCTGCTGGACCAGTTCGACGCGGCCGTGATGGTCGGCAGCGACGGGCGGGCGGCGCACACCGGGGCCACGAAGCGGCTCGGGGCGCTGGCGCTGGAGGCGGGGCAGATCGTGCGGGCGATGGATGCCCGCAACCGGTACCGGTTCAAGACCGATGAGCAGGTGCTGGGGGCGTGGATCAACGCGAGCACCGTGCTGGCGCGGCCGGTCGCCGCGGCGCCCGGTGAGCCGGAGGCGGGGGATGTGAGGCCCGCCGCGTGACCCGGGCGTGGGTGACCCGGGAGATGGGCTGAGCCGCCGCCGAGAGACCCGACCTCTCGACGGCGGTTCGGTTTTCGGCGCTGGCGGAGCGCCGATCCGACTCGTACCATTGCCGGGATCCTCGGCGGTCCGAGCTTCGCCGCTCTCGACGGAAATCCGAGAAAGGAGCCTCCATGGCCGTACATCCGGGCGTCGCCGTCGTGCCTCGCAGGCGGCGCTTCTACACCGGCATGGCGCTGGCGATCGCCCTCACGGTGTTCGCCGGCTTCGCCCCGACCTACTACCTCCGTCCCTGGTTCCAATCCACGCCGCTCGGCGGGCTCGTTCACCTGCACGGGCTCGTCTTCACCGGGTGGGTGCTGCTGTTCCTGGTCCAGTCCACGCTGATCGCGGCCGGCAGAACGGCGCTGCACCGGCGTCTGGGAGTGGCGGGCGCGGTGCTCGCCGTGCTCCTGGTGGTGGTCGGCACGACGACCGCGATCGCGGGAGCCTCCAGGGCGGCGGGCCCGCCGGGCGTGCCGCCGCTCGTCTTCCTGGCGGTGCCCTTCTTCGACATGGTGGTGTTCACCGGGCTCGCGGCGGTGGGGCTGTGGCATCGCCGCCGGGCGGACATCCACAAGCGGCTGATGACGCTCGCGACGATCGCGCTCCTGGGCGCGCCGATCGCGAGACTGCCGTTCGGCGCGCGCATGATCGGGCTGCCGGGTGTCTTCGCCCTCGCGGACCTCTTCCTCGTGGCGTGCATCGCGTACGACCTCACCACCTTGCGGCGGGTGCATCCGGCGACCATCTGGGGCGGGCTGGCGATCGTGGTATCCCAGCCGCTGCGGCTGGCGATCAGCGGGACGGGGCTGTGGCTCGGGTTCGCCAGGTGGCTGACGTGACTCCCGGCGAAGGACACCGGGCACCGGCGGTTCGTGACTTTCACGCTGGTGCTCCCAGGGTGCGGAGCACCTGAAGGCACAGGCCGTTTCGTTCGACTGCCGGCTGCCGACTGATTCAGGCCGGACAGCGGCGCGGGGTCGGTTGCGTGAGGCCGGAGCCGTGGTCGATCGCTTGCGAGACCTGGTCGGCCATCCAGGCCGCGCCGCGGTCGATCAGACGAGCCGCCAGCTCCGGCGTCAACTCGATCCCCTTGACCTCGACGATCCGGTTGCTGACCAGGGCGGTGTCGCGGGTCCGTACCACGTGCGCCTGAAGGTCGGTCACCCAGGGAGTCGCCCGGTTCAACCGGGGAATGATGACCCATTCCGCCCCGGTCCGGGCCGCGAGCGCGACGGCGACGTCCGGGTGGGCGTAGAGGTAGCCGGGGCCACGCTCCGCCCCCGCCTCGGCCAGCGAATCCACCGAGACCACGTGGTAGCCGCACGCCGACGCCAGCCGCTCCCGCAGCGCGGCCGTCAGGGCGTGCATCCGATCAGGAAGCGCCGGGCTCACCGGCTGATTGGAGACGTCGTTGAGCGCGATGGAGAGAACCGCCACGCGCGTCGGCGGCGGCGCGGCGGGAGGCGAAGCCAGCCAGAGCGGCACCAGGGCCCCAAGGAAGAGTTTACGCATGGGTAGCAAGGTAGCTCCAGGGAGAAGCGACGGTCGGGTAACACGCTGGCGGAGCGCCGGTCCGGCCCGTACCATTGCGGACATCCCCGCACCGCCTGGCGCATCTTCCTCGAGGAGGTCCCGTGTCCGCCCCCGCCGCCACCGAATCCGCCGTCGATCTGGTCACCCGATTCGAGAACACGTTCAACACCTACGACGCGGACGCCCTCATGGCGGACATGACGGAGGACTGCGTCTTCGAGCACATTGCCCCCGCGCCGGTGAGCTTCGGCCGGCACGAGGGGCAGGCCGCGGTGCGGGCGGTGTGGGTCTCACTGGCCGAGCACTTCCCGGGATACCGCTTCGAGATCGAGGACGTATTCGGCGTGGGCGACCGGTGCGCCTGCCGCTGGACCATGACCTGGCGCCTGCCGGACGGCGGCACGGGCAGCGGCCGCGGGGTGGACATCTTCCGGGTGCGGAACGGCAAGGTGGCGGAGAAGCTGACCTACGTGACGCTGTGAACCGCCTCGCCGCAGGGCCTCGCCCGTGGCGCTTCCACACCTTGCGGCGGTCCCGGGGCTACACGGCGAGCTGGTAGGTCAGCGGCAGCCAGCGATAGGCCGACCCCGCCCGCTGCACGAAGCCGAGCGACGGGAACGACGTGTGGTATCCCATGACGAGCAGCCGCTCGTCGGCGGCCGTGCCGTAGATCCGCTTCCGCGTCGCCGCTCCCTTCTCCTTGTCCATGTCGAACAGCGCGTGCCACTCCGGGTGCGCGAGCGACGCCACCTCGTGGTGCGCGCAATCGCCCCAGAAGAGCATCCGCCGGCCGTTGCTCTCGAGGTGGAAGGCGAGATGCCCGGGCGTGTGGCCGTAGGCTTCGACCGCGTGGATCCCCGGCACCACTTCGCCCTCCGGCTGCACGAACGTGACCCGGTCCGCGACCGGCACGACGTTGGACTGGAACAGCCGGCTGGTCTTATACTCGTTGGCATCGGGTGACAGCGAGCCGTAGTCGGTGCCGCGCCAGTGGTCGAACTCCCTCTGGCCGACGACGTAGCGCGCGCGGGGGAAGAGCGGCTTGCCGTCTTCCATCACGCCGCCGACGTGGTCTGGGTGCAGGTGGCTGAGGACGATGACGTCCACCTGCTCGGGCGAGTAGCCGGCGGGGCCGAGCTGGTCCTTGAGCCAGCCGCCGTAGGGGCGGGGGACGAAGCCGGCGGGGCCGTTGCCGGTGTCGAAGAGGATCAGCTCCCTGCCGGTGTGGACCAGCATGGGCGTGAAGCCGGGGCGGAATTGCTTCGCGGGGAGCAGGTTCTCCTGCATCAGCTTCTCGACTTCCGCCGCGGGGCGGTTCTCGCCGACGATGGGCCAGGGGCCGTCGATGACGGCGCCGGCATCGGAGATCGTGGTGATCTCGAAGTCGCCGAGCTGAAAGCGGAAGAAGGTGGGCTCGGCGGGGCCGAGTGGCTTGGCAGGCCCGGCGGTCGCGGTGGTCTTCGAGCCGGCGGCTTCGTCCGAGCAGGCGCCGAGGAGGTGGCCCGCGGCGAGGGCGGCGCCGACGGCGACGATCTGGCGGCGGGTGACTCCGGTGCCGGACTGGAGCATGGCGGTTGCTTCCTATATGGAGACGACATGGGCAGTGAGGCGAAAGCCACTACTATGGGGATCCCGGAGAGCAGGTGCTTGTACGAACGTGCTGCGCCGGGGGCGAAGCCGCCGACGGGGGAGCTGGACGCGCTGTGGCACCTGGACGCGGGGCGGACGCTGTTCATCGGTCCGCTGGACTACAACGCCAGCCACCAGCACGGGGCTCCGGTGTATCTCACGGGGCTATACGGGAAGTTCCGGCTGAGGGTCGAGGGCGGAGCGTGGCGGTGGGTGCGGACGGCGGTGATTCCGGCGGGCGTGCGGCACGAGCTCAAGCTCGGCGGGAT
>CAMPKP010000199.1 GCA_946887295.1 uncultured Gemmatimonadota bacterium
CCGCACCAACGTGGCGCTGGTGGTTCCGGCCGCCCGCGCCGCCGGGGCCCGCGGCAGACCCCGGGAGTTCTTTCTCGAGGCCCTCGCCGACTTCCCCGGTGTGAGCGATCGAGTCGGCCGCGGCCGCATGGCGCGGCGGGTCCTCGCCACCGGACCCTTCGCCGCCTGGTCCGGCCGGGTCGTGGCCGATGGCGCCGCCCTGGTAGGCGACGCGGCCGATTTCTTCGACCCCTTCACGGGCGAGGGGATCTACAGCGCGCTCCGCGGCGCCGAGCTGCTGGTGGAGGCCGCGCTGCCCGCCCTCGCGCGCGAGGGTCGGGTCACGGCGGCGGCGCTCGCGCCATATCGGCGCGCCCGCCGCCGCGCCTTCGGCGGGAAGTGGGTGGTCGAGCGGCTGATCGGCTACGGCATGATCTTCCCCGCGCTCTTCGACCGCGCGGTCGGCCGCCTCGCCCGCCGGGGCCTCGCCCATACGCTGATCGGCGTGACGGCCGACTTCGTCCCCGCCAGGGAAGTCCTCAACCCGCTCTTCCTCGCCAGGATGCTGCTCTGACCGTCACCCACGTCGATCCGGCCAGCTTCCGTGAGCTCATGGGACGCTTCGCCACCGGGGTCACGGTGCTCACGGTGAACGGCGCCGACGGCCGTCCGTTGGGAATGACCGCGAGCAGCCTCGCCTCGGTTTCGCTGGAGCCGCCGCTCGTCTCGGTATGCGTGGACCACGCGGCCGAGCTGCACGACGCGATCCTCGCGGCGCCGGTCTTCGTGGTGAACATCCTGGAGAGCCGGCAGGAGGCGCTCTCGCGCCGCTTCGCCGACCGGCACGAGGACCGGTTCGACGGAGTGGGCTACCATCGCAGCCCCGAAGGGCTGGTGCTGCTCGACGGCGCACTGGCCCACCTCGAGTGCGACCGCTTCGCCAGCTACCCCGGGGGCGATCACACCATCATCATCGGCCGGGTGATCGGCGGCTCGACCGGCGAGGGCCGGCCGCTGCTGTACTATCGTGGCGGCTACGCCACGCTCGAATGAGCCACCCGCGCCTGCAGGTCACTCCGCTCGGCGCCGAGCTGCTGGACGACCCGGCCGCAGACCCGGACACCGTCGCCCGGTCGCTGCGAAACGTCGCGCGCTCGAACCGCTGGTTCGGCGGCGCCGCCGCCGTACGCCGGGGCCTGGTGCTGGCCCTCCGAGGCCTGCCGCGGGATCGGGCGCTCACCCTGCTGGACCTCGGTACCGGCGCCGGTGACCTGCCCCGGTGGGCGGTGCGCTGGGCCCGGCGTCGGGGTTACACCTTGCGGCCACTCGGCCTGGAGCTGAGCCGGACCGCCGCGGCGATGGCACGGCGGGCCGGGGTGCCCTGCGCCGTGGCCGATGCCGGCGCGCCCCCGCTGCGGGAGCAGTCGGTCGACCTGGTGCTGGTGAGCCAGGTCCTGCATCACCTCACCGACGACTCGGCGGTGCGGCTGATCCGCACCTGTGATGCCCTCGCCCGGGTCGGCGTCGTGATCGCGGACCTCAGGCGCGCGCGCATCGCCGCGCTCGCCTTCCGGATCGGCGCCCGCGTGCTGCGCTTCGATCCGGTCACCGTCGCGGATGGCCTCACGTCCATCCGTCGCGGCTATACGCCCGAGGAGCTGGGCGCCCTCCTGAAGCGGGCGGGCGTGAGCGGCCGGGTCGAGCGCGGGCTGGGGTACCGCCTGGTGGCGGCCTGGCGGACCGCCTCCGCGCCCGGTGGGCCCGCAGCACCGGAGACGCCTCGGTGAGGACCGTGGATCGGATCCGGATCCGCGCGCCGGTGAGCCAGGTCCTCGAAGCGGCGGCCGACGTGGAGCGGTGGCCGGCGGTGCTGAGCCATTACCGGTGGGTCCGCTTCCTCGAGCGGCGGCCGGACGGCGGGTTGGTGGAGATGGCCGCCTGGCGGCCGTTCGGGTTCGTAGGCTACCCCACCTGGTGGGTGTCCGAGATGCACGTGGACCGCGGCGCGGCCACGGTGCGCTACCGTCATGTCCGCGGGATCACTGCCGGCATGGACGTGGTCTGGCGCCTGGTGCCGACCGACGGCGGCACCGACGTCTCCATCGTGCACCAGTGGGCCGGCCCCGCCTGGCCGCTGGTCGGAGCCGCCGCCGCCGCGGTGGTCATCGGTCCGGTCTTCATCCAGGGCATCGCGTCGCGCACCCTGGCCGGGATCAGGCGGTACGTCGAAGCCGGCGGGAGAGACGGGTAGCCATGGAGTCCCGCCGTCGTGTGGTCATCACCGGAATCGGAGCGGTCACTCCGATCGGGCTCGGCGTCGAGGGCCTCTGGGATGGGCTGCGCCGCCGCCGGTCGGCCATCCGCTCGATCACCCGGTTCGACGCGTCGGTCTTCAAGTCCCGGATCGCCGGCGAGGTGGACGACTTCCACGCCACCGACCACATCGAGGAGCGCCGCGCGCGCCGCCTCGACCGCTACTCCCAGTTCGCCATCGCGGCCACCCGGATGGCACTGGAGGACGGGAGACTCGACCTGCGCCGCGAGAACGTCGACCGCGTCGGGGCGATGATGGGGACCGCACTGGGCGGAGTGGCGCACGGGGAGGCTCAGTACCACAATTTCCTCACCCAGGGACCCCGGGCGGTGGACCCGTCGCTGGCGCTCACCGTCTTCGCCGGCGCGGCGAGCTGCAACATCGCGATCGAGTTCGGCTGCACCGGGCCCAATGCCACCAACGGGATGAGCTGCGCCTCGGGCGCGATCGCGGTCGGCGAGGCGTTCCGCGCGATCGCGAGGGACGAGGCGGACGTGATGTTCGCCGGCGGCGCGGAGGCGCCGCTGGCGCCGCTCTGCTTCGGCGCCTTCGCGATCATCCGCGCCATGTCGACCCGCAACGACGACCCGGGTCGCGCCAGCCGTCCGTTCGACGCCGGCCGGGACGGCTTCGTCATGGCGGAGGCCTCCGCCGTGCTGCTGCTGGAGGAGCGCGGCCGGGCGCTGGCCCGGGGCGCGCCGATATACGCCGAGGTGTGCGGCTACGGGCTCACCAACGACGCGTATCACATGACCGCGCCCAGGCCCGACGGCAGCCAGGCGGCGCGCTGCATCCGGAACGCCCTGGCGGAGGCCCACGTCTCACCCGGCGAGGTGGGATACATCAACGCCCACGGCTCGTCCACCCCGCTCAACGATCCCACCGAGACCTCCTCGGTGAAGCAGGTCTTCGGGGAGCACGCCTACCGCCTCGCGTTCAGCGGGACCAAGGGATACTACGGCCACGCCCTGGGAGCGAGCGGCGCGATCGAGGCGGCGATCTGCGCCCTCGCCAGCCGGCGGGGCTGGTTCCCCCCGACCGTGAATCTCGAGGTTCCCGATCCCGCCTGCGATCTCGGTCACGTCACCGGCGAGGGCCGCCACCTCGACCCCGACTACCTGGTCAGCAACTCCTTCGGCTTCGGAGGGATCAACGCGGCGCTGGTATTTGGGAAGGCGGACGCCTAGATTCGCCGCCGTTCACGCCTTCACCTGGAGACTGATTGATGCCTTCGCTCTTTCGCCGCTCGTTCGCCGAGCTGCTGGGTACCTTCGCGCTGGTGTTCATCGGCGCCGGATCGGTGGCCAGCAAATATTTCCCGGAGGCCACCTACGGGATCTTCGGCGTGGCCGTGGCGCATGGCCTGGTCATGGCGGTCATGGTCACCGCCCTGCTGCCGATCTCGGGCGGCCACCTGAACCCGGCGGTCACCCTGAGCCTGCTGGCGGTGCGGCGCATCGACCTGCGGAGCGCCGCCGGGTACATCGTCGCCCAGCTCCTCGGCGCGATCCTCGCGGCGGTCCTCATCAAGATCGTCTACCCCCTCGGCGTGGTGCGTCCCATCGCGCTCGGCACCCCGATCGTCGCCAACACCATCCAGTTCCACCAGGCGATGATCATCGAGGGCCTGATGGCGTTCTTCCTGGTCTCCGCCTACTTCGGCCTCGTAATCGGCCCGGCGGCGCGCGGCCTGGCGGGCTTCGGCGGTTTGGGCGTCGGCCTGGCGCTGCTGTTCGACATGCTGGTCGGCGGGCCGCTCACCGGCGGCGCGGTGAATCCCGCCCGCGCCTTCGGGCCGGCCCTGGTGTCGGGCCAGTGGGTCGCGCACGCGGTCTACTGGGTGGGGCCGATCGTCGGTGGAGTGCTGGCGGCGCTGGTGTGGCAGTACGTGCTGCTGAGGGCGGAGCCGCGGGAGGGCTAGGGCCTGGTCGTCCCCACCGGGGCTCCGCGAACCGCTCTCCTGGCCCGCCGCCACAGTCCGGCCGCGTACGCCACCACGATCACGGCCGTGACGGTGTAAGCGGCCACCATGTAGCCCGCGTTGTCAGGCGGCATCGAGCCCCTCCCGGTCGTCCTCCGCCAGGGCGATGCCGTAGCGGACCGTCACCAGTCCCGCGTACAGCAGCATGAACACCAGCGTCGAGATGAGCAGCGTCCGGAGCATCTCCGGCGGCAGCGAGGGCGCGCTCGGCTTCAGCACCACCGGCTGCGGGTGCAGCGTCCGGAAGAGATAGACGCTGAGATGGATGAAGGGCACCAGCAGGAGGCCGAGGACGCCGACCACGGCGCTGAAGCGGGCCCGCTCCGAGGGATCGTGCAGCGCGGCGCGCAGGGCGAGGTAGCCGACGAAGAGGAAGAAGAGGAAGAGCGTCAGCGTGAGCCGCGCGTCCCAGGTCCACCAGGTGCCCCAGATCGGCTTGGCCCAGATCGG
>CAMPKP010000200.1 GCA_946887295.1 uncultured Gemmatimonadota bacterium
ACTTCACCGCCGAGAAGCGGGTGGACTTCCGCGCGCTGGTGCGCGACCTCGCGTCCACCTTTCGGACCCGGATCGAGCTGCGCCAGATCGGCGTGCGCGACGAGGCGGCCCGGCTCTCGGGCGTGGGCCGCTGCGGACGGGAGTACTGCTGCTCGAGCTGGATCAAGGAGCTCTCCCCGGTCAATCTCGGACTCGCCAAGGACCAGCACCTCTCGCTCAACCCCACCCAGATCTCCGGCGGGTGCGGCCGTCTGCTCTGCTGTCTCAAGTACGAGCATGAGTTCTACGTGGCCGCCCGGAAGCGCTTTCCCAAGGAGGGAAAGACCATCCGCACCGCGCTCGGCCAGGAGCGCGTGATCGCGGTGGACATCTTCCGCGAGCGGGTCTTCCTGCGGAGCGAGGACCAGGGCTCCCGCATCATCACGCTGGTGCAGCTCAAGGAAGAGGTCGAGGGGCTGGGCGACGTGCTGGTCACCGCCGAGTACCGCGCCCGGGCGGCCGCGGCGGAGGCGGAGCCGACGGAGACGGGACAGGAACGCTCCGAGCGCCGCCGCCGGCGCCGGGGCCGCGACAGCGGCGGTGCGCCGCAGGGGTGAGGGAGCTCCGCCTTCATCGTCGATACTGGCCCCGACCCGGACCGCATTACTTTTCCGCATGGCCAAGTTCTATCTCACCACCGCCATCGACTACTCCAACGGCGACCCCCACCTGGGGCACGCACTGGAGAAGGTCGGAGCCGACTGCATCGCCCGATACCGCCGGCTGCGGGGGGACCAGGTCCACTTCCTGATGGGCATGGACGAGCACTCCCAGGCCGTAGTCCAGGCGGCCGAGGAGAACGGCTACACGCCGCAGGCATGGGTGGATCTGATGGCGGCGCGATTCGCGGAGTTCTGGGAGCGGCTCGAGGTGAGCAACGACGACTGGATCCGCACGACCGAGCCGCGCCACCGCGAGGCGGTCACCGAGCTGCTCCGGCGCATCGAGCGCCGGAATCCGGACGACCTCTACGTCGGCGATTACGAGGGGCTCTATTGCACCGGCTGCGAGGAATTCAAGCAGCCGGCCCAGATCGTGGACGGACACTGCATCGAGCACCCGACCCTGGAGCTGGTCCGTACCCGGGAGCGGAACCACTTCTTCCGGCTGAGCCGCTATCGGGACACGCTGCTCGAGCTGATCACATCGGGCGAGTTCCGGGTGGAGCCGGCGATCCGCCGCAACGAGATCGTGCGCCTGCTCGAGGACGGTCTCCAGGACATCTCGGTCTCGCGCCACCGCCTGTCGTGGGGCATTCCCTTCCCCGGCGATCCCGAGCAGACCGTCTACGTGTGGTTCGACGCGCTGGTGAACTATCTCTCGGCGACCGGCTTCCCGGCTGCCGGCTACGAGCGTCTCTGGCCCGCCGACCTGCACGTCGTCGGCAAGGGGATCACCAGGTTTCACTGCGTCATCTGGCCCGCCATGCTGCTGGCCGCGGGTGAAGCGGTGCCGCGCGGGGTCTGGGCTCACGGCTACGTGCAGTGGGAAGGGACCAAGATGTCCAAGACCGCCGGCACCGCGGTGACGCTGGGCGAGGCGATCGATCGCCACGGCCCCGACGCGCTCAGATACTTCCTGCTGCGCGAGGTCGGCTTCGAGGCCGACGGCAATTTCAGCTGGGACCGGTTCGACGAGCGATACACCGCCGACCTCGCCGACGGGCTGGGGAACCTGGTGTCGCGCTCGCTCGCGATGTTTGCGAAGTATCGCGAGGGCGTGGTCCCGTCGGTCGAAGGCGATACCGAGCTGGATCGGGTCGGGCGCCAGGTGGTAGAGGCCTACGCTCGGGCCATGGACGCCCACGATCTCCGGGGAGGCGCGGAAGCGGCGTGGGACCTGGTGGCCACGGCGAATCTCTACATCCAGCAAGTCGCACCCTGGAAGCTGGCGAAGGAGGGTCGGGACGCCGACCTGGATACGGCGCTCGCAGCGCTCGCGCGAGCGCTGTACCGGCTGGCGGTATTGGCCGGCCCGTTCATCCCCGGGAAGGCGGCCAGCATCTGGGAATCGCTCGGCGCGCCGGGCCGCCCCTCGGACCCGGTCTGGGACTCGCTCGCGAGCCCTCCGGCCGCCGGGCTCGTGACGCGGCGTCCCGAGGTCCTTTTTCCCAAGCCCGCGAACGTTTAGAAGTTAGACTGTTCGGCAGCAAAACTATTTGACAGTCAAAGAGTTATCCAACCGTTCGCACTCTTGACATCCCCCCGGGCGGTCGGCACCTTGATGCGATTGCGTGACTTCGGTCACCCCGCGGGCGACGGGATCCAAGCAGATTGCGGAGCCGCCAACGTGGGGCGGGAGTGTGGGGTGGTGCTGGGTGTCTCGGACAGTCAAAAATGAGGTGAGTCGAGGATGGGCAAACGCCGCTGGACCGTCGTGCTCGTGCCGCATGGCTCGGAGCCCTCGAGGATCATCGAGGTCTCCTACCGAGTCATCAAGGCCGGCATCGGCGGGGCCATCCTGGCGGTGGCAGCGGCGGTCGGTGTCGGATATGCCACGGTCTCCCACACGGTGGACTTCTCGAAGTCGGCCCGCTTGGCCCAGGAAAACGCCCGGCTGGAACAGCAGCTCGGCGAGCTCAACGGCCGCCTCTCCGGCCTCGCCGACACCCTCTCCCGCCTTTCCCAGCGGGACGCCCGCATCAGAGTCCTCGCCAACCTCGACCCGATCGACCCGCAGGTCCAGGCCGCCGGCATCGGCGGCCCGACCATGGCCGGGGTTCCGGGCGAGATGGGCACCGCCATGCGCCGCTCCAGCGAGATACGAGTGGATCTGAACGCGCTTATCAGGCGCGCCAACCTGCTGGCGTCGTCGTTCAAGGAGGCGGCCGACAGCCTGGCCGTGCACTCCGCGCGGCTCGCGGCGACGCCGTCCATCATGCCGACGCAGGGCTGGCTCACCAGCGCCTTCTCCTCGATGCGGGCCCATCCGATCCTGCACATGGCCCGGCCGCACGAGGGCATCGACGTCACGGCCCCGATGGGCACGCCGATCGAGGCGCCCGCGGCCGGCGTGGTGCGGGATGCCGGCTGGGAGTCGGGTTACGGCAACACGATCGTGATCGACCACGGCTTCGGGACGGTCACGAAGTTCGCCCATGCCTCCAAGATCCTGGTGCGGGAGGGCCAGCGCGTGTCGCGCGGCCAGCGCATCGCGCTGGTGGGCAATACCGGCCTCGCCACCGGCCCGCATCTCCACTACGAGGTCCACGTGAACGGCCGCGCGGTGGACCCGCTCAGGTACGTGCTGCCGGAGCACGTGGTCACGGACTAGCGGTCACGGTGGTCACGGACTAGTGGTCACGGTGGTCACGGACTAGTGGAGAAGCGGGCCGACGGCAAAGGGGGCGCTCATCGAGCGCCCCCTTTCTGTTGCGTGCCGTTTCCCTGTTCTAGAACTGGACCTTGGGCGGCTCCGCCGCTCCGGGCTCCGCCTCGAAGTACTCCCGCGGGCCCAGGCCGAAGATCTTGGCGGTGAGGTTGTAGGGAAACCGGCGGATGTAGGCGTTGTATTCGCCCACGGCGGCGTTGTAGTCCTGGCGGGCGACGGCGATGCGGTTCTCGGTGCCCTCCAGCTGGTCCTGCAGCGCGCGGAAGCTCTCGCTGGAGCGGAGCTCGGGATAGTTCTCGACGATGGCGAGCAGCCGGCCGATCCCCTGGTTGAGCTCCTGGTTGGCCTTCGCCATCTCTCCGATGTCGCCCGACTGCACCGCGCCCGACAGCCGGGCCCGGGATTGGGCGATGCTGGTGAAGATGGTCGACTCCTGCTTGGCGACGCCCTTCACCGTCGCGACCAGGTTCGGCACCAGATCGGCCCGCCGCTGGAGCTGCGTCTCGATCTGCCCCTTGGCCTGATTCACCCTCTCGTCCAACGTCTGAATCGTGTTGTACCCGCACCCGCCCGTGAGCAACGCGAGCGCGACGAGGGATGCCGGGACCGCCGAAGAGCGCGTCATCGCTGATCTCCAAGCTGAAGTTGGTCGAGGAACACGGCCGCGCGGGCCACCGTATCCATGTAGCCCTCGAATTCGGCGGGCGTGGCGCGCCAGGCCCGCTCGGCTCGATGCCGAATCACGTTGAGGAGGGGCTCGCCGTCGAAGCCCATCGCGGCCGCGGCGGCCGCGGCGAGCTCCACGGGCTCCCGGGGAACCGGCCTGCCGAGCAGCACCAGGAGCGCGCGGAGCAGCACCATCACGGTGCCCCCGCTTCGGCCGGCGAGGGTCCCCAGTGCGGCGGCATCGCCGCCGGTGGCGACGTATCCCTGCCGCAGCCGAAGCAGCTTGCCGCGAAGCTCGCGCTCGAGCGCGCTCCGCAGGTCGGCGGGCGACACGCTGAGCCCCGCGACCGGATCGGGGCCGCGGAGCACCTCGTAGCCGCAGCGCATGTCGGCGATCTCGATAGGGAAGACGTCGGTGGCGCGGACCCACTCCGTTCTGCCGATCACCAGCGGCGGCTCGTATCCCGACTTCCGCCAGGTGCCGAACGGGGCCGCCAGCGCCGCCAGCGCGCGGGGCGAGAGGTCGTCCACGATGAGCATGAGGTTGAGGTCCGAGCGCCCGGGCACGAAGTCGCCCCGGGCGGCCGACCCGTACATCACCGCGCTGTACCCGCCGCCCAGCGCCGCGTCCACCTGGGCCAGGAACGGGGTGACGACCCGGCCGACCTCTTCGCGCATCAGAATCTCCC
>CAMPKP010000201.1 GCA_946887295.1 uncultured Gemmatimonadota bacterium
AAGCCGCCGTAGCGCAGCACCGTGCCACCGGCCCGGACGACGGCGTCCTCGAGGAACTCCTCCCGCCGCGTCGTGTCGGCTTCCGCCGCCAGCAGACCCGCCAGGCCGAGGGTGTAGAGGGCCCGGTACCGAAGCGCGGGATCCAGCGACTTGGCCGCCTCCGCCAGCGCGCCGCGCGCGCCGTCGAGCCGTCCCGCTTCGAGCGCCGCGGTGCCGGCGTTGTAGAAGGCGGTATCCCTGGCCCTGCCCCTGCTCGCGTCGGCGAGAAAGGCCGCCGCCGCCGCGGCAGGGTTCCCGGCGGCGAGGTCCCGCTCACCTTGCGCCGGCCGCTGCGCGGCGGCGGTGCCCCCCGCGGCCACCACTCCCGCCAATCCCACCAGTGCCGGGCCGGGCCGCGCGAGGGTGTACAGAATGAGAAGCAGCGCGGCCGAGAGAACCGGGATCCAGGCGCGCGGCACCAGGTCGGCGGTGCGGGTCTCGGAGGAGGGGCTTCGCTTCATGGCGGCTACGAGATCGCGGACCGCCCCGGCCTGGTCTGCCACCTCGCTGGGGACCAGCGTGCCCTCGGCGGCCTCCACCATCGCGCGCAGGACATCGTCCCGCCGCTGGGTGCGCACGACGGCGCCGTCGGCATCGTGCTTGTACTCGGTGATCGTGCCGGCCGAGTCGCGGATGGGTATGCGAACCGGTTCCGATCCGCCCTGGCCGACCACGACGAGTCTGACGCCGACATCCTTGAGCGCCTCCGCCTGGGCGGCGATCTCCGGCAGCGAGTCGTGCGCCTCGCCGTCGGTGAAAAGCACCAGCACCCGGTCGGCCGCGTCGGTCGTCGCGGCGAGCAGCTGGGCCCCCTGGGCGAGCACGGCGTGAAGGTTCGATCCTCCGCTGCTGGCGAGATCGGGATCGAGGGCGTCGAGGTACATCCGGATCGCGCCGCCGTCCACCGTGAGCGGCGCGAGGATGTAGCTCTGGCCGGCGAAGGCGATGAGGCCCAGCCGGTCACCGCCGAGGTCCTCGATGAGCCGCCGCGCCTCCCGCACGGAGCGTTGGAGGCGGTTGGGCATGACGTCCTCCGCCAGCATCGAGCGGCTGATGTCCACCGCGAAGACGAGGCTCAGGGCCCGGGTCTCCGTCGTGATCTGGGTGCGGCCCAGCCGCGGCCCGGCGAGGCCGACCATCGCGAGCAGCGACACGGTCGCCAGGAGTGCCGGTGCCCAGCCGCCGCGCGCCTTCGCCATTCGCGCAAGGGCCGGCGACCAGCGGCGGGCGAGGCGGATGCGCCGGCCCCGGCCTAGCCACGCACCGAAGCCGACCGCCAGCGCCACCGCCGGCGCCAGGAAGAGGAGGAGGGGCGCGTCGAAGATCACGGCACCCGTACCACCAGTGTGCTGCCGACGAGAAGCTCGAGCGCGAGAGCACTGAGCCCCAGCAGGATCAGCGGCCGCGTGGCCTCGTCGTAGCGGGTATACCGCGTGACCTGCACCGGGGTCTTTTCCAGCGCATCGATCTGGCGGAAGATCCGGCTCAGCGCCTCGCTGTCGCGGGCCCGGAAATAGCGGCCGCCGGTCTTGGCGGCGATCTCGCGCAGGAGGGGCTCGTCGATCCGCACTGGGAGAAGCTCGTAGCGGAACCCGCCGAGACCGCGGCCCGTCGGGATCGGTGCCTCGCCGATGGTGCCGACCCCGATGGTGTAGACCTTGATGCCGAACGCCGCGGCCGTGGCCGCGGCGGTACGCGGGTCGATCAGTCCCTTGTTGTTCTCGCCGTCGGTGAGGAGGAGAATCACCTTCGACTTGTCGGGCGCCCGCCGCAGCCGGTTCACGGCGGTGGCGAGGCCGCTGCCGATCGCGGTGCCGTCCTCGAGGCTTCCGATCTTCAGGTCCATCACCGCCTGCTCCACCACCGGATAGTCGAGCGTGACGGGCACCTGCGTCAGTGCCTCTCCCGCGAACGCCACCAGGCCGATCCGATCGGCCGAGCGACCCCGTACGAAGCCCACGGCCTGCCGCTTGGCGACCTCCAGGCGGTTGGACGGCGCGAAGTCCTCGGCGAGCATGCTGCTCGAGATGTCGATCGTGATCACGATCGCGATGCCCTCCTGCTTCATCTCCACGGTGTCACCCCCTACCCGGGGGCCCGCTGCCGCGATCACGAGCGCCGCGAGCGCGGCGGCCCGGAACACGGGAGGCAGCACGACCCACCAGCGGTTGGCCGACACGGCGGCCGGAAGGCTCACGTCGCTGAACCTGGCGGCGGGCACGTCCTGACGGCGCCGACGCCAGGCCCAGAGCGGAATCGCGAGGAGAAGGAGGAGGACGATCGGGCGCGCGAAGCTCATGCCGCCTCCCGCTGCAGCCGGGGCTCGAGCTCCGCGGCCCAGCGCGCGAGTCCCATGGCGTCGGGCAGCGTGCCGTTGCCGAACCGGGCATCGTCCAGCCCGCGGAGTATCTCGGCGAGCTCACTCAGGGGCCAGTCGGGGCGCTTCTCGGCGACCTTCGCCAGCACCGAGTCGGTGTCGAGAGACGGCGGCGCATCGGGAAGCCCGGTCGCGACGGCGGCCCGAAGGCGCGTCGCGGCGGCCGCCGCGACCGCGCGGGATTCGCCGGCATCGGCCCAGCGCTCGAGCGGCGGCTTCGCCGGTCCGCCCAGATCGGATGCCGTCGGGCGGCGAGCCGGCCGGCCCCGGCGCCGCCACCACCAGTGCAGCGGCACCAGGAGCGCGACGGCCAGGATCAGGAAGAGGACGAGCGGAAGCGGCGTGGTGGCGGCACGAGGGACGAACTCGGCTCGCGGCTGCGGCCGAAGGCTGGTGTCGGTGGCCGGCCGGGGAAGCACGCTCGCGACCCGGAGCGTGACGGCCTCGGGGCGGAGCGAATCGACGCCGCCGTTGACCGAGAGAAGCAGAGGCCCCGGCACCTGGAGGGTGTGAAATCCCGCCCGCCATATCGCGATGGGATACGACACGTCGGCCGACCCGCCGCGCAGCGTGACGCGGGCGGGGCCCAGCAGCTCGACGGGGTCCGAGGCATCCCAATCGGCGGCCCGCAGACTCCGCCCGGCCGGGAGATCCACGGTGCGCGTGACCCAGATCGTGTCCCCGACGGTCGGCAGCGCCACCTGCACCGGCAGATGGGTCATCCCCGATGGATCCGTCGCGCCCGCCGGGCGAAGGCCCGCCGGAGCGGCAGAGCGTAGTCGCGGCCGGTCTCCAGCGCCACCTCGTCGGCGCCGACGGAGGTCAGGGTGCGGCTTCTCTCCTCGCGCCTGCGGGCGGCCAGACCGCTCACCCGTGTGCGCACGTCCCGGCTGCCGGTGTCCACCAGCACCCGCCGGCCGGATTCGGCGTCGAGCATCTCGATCCAGCCGGCGTCGGGCAGCTCGTGCTCGCGAGGGTCATCCACCGTGATCGCCACCACCTCGTGGCGCGCCGCGAGTCGCCGCAGCGGGCGCTCCCACCCCTCGGCGATGAAGTCGGACAGGACCACGACGATGCTGCGGTGGCGCAGCAGGCGGCTGGCGTAGGACAGGCTGGCCGCGAGGTTGGTGCGCCGGCCGGCGGGCTCGAAGGCCACCAGATCGCGGATCACGCGCAGCGCGTGCCGGCGGCCCTTCCTCGGCGGGATGACGCGCTCCACCTGGTCGGAGAAGAGCAGCGCCCCGACGCGGTCGTTGTGGAACGCCGCGGCCAGCGCGAGCACCGCGGCGACCTCCACCGCGAGCGCCGCCTTGGTCACCGGCTCCCCGAATCGGGTGGAGCCCGACTGGTCCACCAGGAGCATGAGCGTCAGCTCTCGCTCCTCGGTGAACGTCTTCACGTACGGGCTCCCCAGCCGGGCCGAGACGTTCCAGTCGATGGTGCGGAAGTCGTCCCCCGCCTCGTAGGAGCGCACCTCGGCGAACTCCATGCCCTGGCCGCGGAACACGGAGCGGTACTCGCCGGCGAACAGCGTGCCGACCAGGCCCCGGGTGCGGAGCTCGATGGCCTTGACCTGCTTGAGGATCTCGGGGGTTACGGACATCGGACTTCACCGTTCACGTCTTCACGGCACCCTCACCGCGCCCAGCACCTTCGCCACGACGTCGTCGGTCGTGAGGTCCTCGGCCTCGGCTTCGAACGTGAGCACGATGCGGTGGCGGAGCACATCGGGGGCGAGCGCGCGCACGTCCTCCGGCACGACGTAGGCGCGCCCGCGCAGGAAGGCATGGGCCCGCGCCGCCTGCGCGAGGGCGATCGAAGCCCGGGGCGAGCCGCCGAACGCGATCAGCGGCTTCAGCTCGAGGAGCCCGACGCTGCCCGGGTCGCGGGTGGCCCGGACCAGGTCCACGATGTAATCCACCACCTTCTGGTCCATGTACAGCTCGGCGATGGTCGCGCGGGCGGCCAGGATCGCGCGGGGCTGCAGCAGCCGCTCGACCGCGATCTCCTGCCCGCCGCTCATCCGGAGGAGAACTTCCTTCTCCTCGTCGCGGCTGGGGTAGCCCACCCGCACCTTGAGCATGAAGCGGTCGAGCTGGGCCTCGGGCAGCGGGTAGGTGCCCTCGTTCTCGATCGGGTTCTGCGTGGCCAACACCATGAACGGCTCATCCAGCGGGAAGGTGGTCCCGCCGATGGTGACCTGGTGCTCCTGCATCGCCTCCAGCAGCGCGGCCTGCACCTTGG
>CAMPKP010000202.1 GCA_946887295.1 uncultured Gemmatimonadota bacterium
CACCGTCAGCGCGGACGTGACGGACTCCTACGGCCGCGTGATCATTCCGGCCGGCTCCAAGATCACCATGCAGATCACCGAGATCCGGGAGTCGGAGAACAAGGGCGACGACTCCGGCAAGCTCACGCTCACGCCGACCGAAGTGGCCATCGCCGGCCGGAGCTATCCCCTCGCCGCCTCGGCCGAGGCGCTCGATCGCTACCTGAAGGACCGCAAGACCAACGCGGGCGACGTGGCCAAGGTGGGCGCAGGCGCCGCCATAGGCGCGCTCGCGGGCCGGGTCATCGGCGGGAATACCAAGGGAGCGGTGATCGGTGGCGTGATCGGCGGCGCGGTGGGAACCCAGCGCGCGGTCGAGACCCAGGACCGGGACGTGGTCGTGCCGGTGGGCTCCAGGGTGCAGCTCACCTTGCAGGGCGGGCTCGTCATCTAGACCGAAGGCGCCGCGACAAGCTGCAAAACGGTGAGCGGGAATCCATCCCGCTCACCGTTTGTCGTTCGTGCTCTTCCCTCCGGCACCCGCTAAATTCCCCACATGTCCCGGGCCTTCGTGAACGAGGATGCCGGCGCGGCGCCGGAGCGCTATCCGCTCCCCCCGCCGGAGGACCCCGGCTATCCCCTGGCCGCGGCGCGAGCGCTCCTGCGCGGCGCCGACCAGGGAGACACCCCGGGGGCCGAGGCGGCGACCGGCTTCTACTTCGGTGATCCAGCGCTCCGGGGCCAGGTGGAGCAGATCCTCGGGGAGGCCCGCGAGAGCGGGAACGAGCGGCTGGAGCAGCTGGCCGAGCGATTTCTCCGCCGGATCAGCGGTCGCGGTCCCGCCTGAGCCGCGCCGAGCGGCGGTAGGGAAACACGTCGAAGACCTCGCCCTCCTCCAGGCGCCGCTGCACTCCCTGCCACAGCCCCACGTCGAGCAGGTCGCCGTGGGCCGCGAGGAACACGTCCCGCGCGCGGCCGGGCGGCACCAGGAAGGCGCGGAACTCCTCGGGAAACACGTCCATCTCCCCCACGTGGAACCACGGCTCGGCGGCGAACTCCTCCTCGATGGACGAGGGCTCGGGCAGCCGGCGGAACCGGCACTCGGAGAGGAGGCACAGCTCGTCGTAGTCGTAGCAGATCACCCGTCCGTGCCGGGTCACCCCGAAGTTCTTGAGCAGCATGTCCCCGGTGAAGATGTCGGCGGCCGCGAGGTCCTTGATCGCGTTGCCGTAGTCGAGCACCGCCTCGCAGGCGGCGCTCTCGTCGGCGTCCCGGAGGAACAGGTTGAGCGGAGTGACCCAGCGCTCGGTGTAGAGCTGCCGGATGATCACTGTCTCACCCTCCACCCGCACCGTCGAGGCCGCGACCGAGAGCAGGTAGTCGAGCAGGTCGTCGGGAAAGCACCGGCGGGGGAACTCCAGGTGCTCGAACTCCTGCGCGTCGGCCAGCCGGCCGACGCGATCCCGGACGAACACGAAATGGTATTTGTCCATCACCGCCTGGCGGGTGGTGTTCTTCGGCGCGCCGAAGCTGTCCTTGATGATCTTGAAGACGGTGGTGAAGGACGGCAGCGTGAAGACCGCCATCACCATGCCCTCGTCGCCCTGGGCGAAGGTGAAGCGCGCGTCGGGGTCCTCGAGCTCCTGCATGAGGCTCCGGTACAGCTCGGTCTTCCCGTGCTTGTTGAAGCCGATGGCGGTGTAGAGCTCGTGCACCCGCTTGAGCGGCATGATGGAGTTGAGGAACTCCACCATCGCCCGGGGCCGCGGGGCGTCCACCCGGAAATACGACCAGCTGAAGCCGAACACCACGCTCGCCTCGTCCTCGGTCATGAGCACCGCGTCCACCACGATGCCCCGCTCGGCGTGGATCAGCGGGAGCACCAGGGGGAGCGTGAGGTCGCCCTGGAGCACCCGGCCGACCAGGTAGGCGCCCTTGTTCCGGAAGAAGACCGGCCGGAGCATGTCGATGGTGACGGGACCGGTGGCGCCGCTCGCAGCCAGCCGCTCCCGGATGATCGCCGCGACCTCCTCCGCCTCGCGGTCCGGCCGGGCGTATGGCACGGACCAGTGGCAGGCCTCGAGAATTCTCCGGGCGAGCGCGGGGTCTACGGCGGCGGAGACGTGGCGCTCGATCAGCTCGGCATCCATCGCGGCACTCGGGGGGGTTGAGGGATCGAGGTACTCGATGGCGGCGTCGGCGCCCACCGTGCTGAAGATGCGCCGGGTGACCGAGTTGAAGAACGTCTGTGCCACCTCCATGTCGGGGCGGCCGGCGAGGCCCTCGAAGTGACGGGCCTTCACGGCGCCCCACAGGGTCCGCTCGAGGACCGCGTCCTCCAGTATGTCGCGCACGTCCGAGACCGCGGCGTCGAGGTGGATCCGGTAGAGCGCCAGGCGGGCGGTCGCGTCGGCCTGGGCCCCGTGCCAGTCGCGCTGCTCGAACCGCTGGCGCGCCCGCCGGGTGATCTCGTCGAAGCCCCGGATCCAGTGCTCGTAGGCGGCGTGGATAGCCGCGGCCGCGGCGGCCTCGATCCCGCCGCCGGCTCGGTTGCCCGTGCCCCGCGATCCCGCCAGATTCAGCGTCGTTTCTCGTCCGGACTGCGTCATCTCACCGGCCTCGAAGGAATTCCAGCCATGCCCGCCACCGCGCCCTCTTCCCAGCCGCCGCAGGCCCCCGCCGATGGCGAGCCGATCACCATGAAGGATGGTCGGCTCGAGGTCCCCACCCGTCCCATCATCCCCTTCATCGAGGGCGACGGGACCGGCCCGGACATCTGGAGGGCGTCCCGGCGGGTGTTCGACGCGGCGGTGGAGCGGGCGTACCGCGGCGGCCGCCGTATCGCCTGGCTCGAGGTCCTGGCCGGCGAGAAGGCGAAGGACCGGCTCGACAGCTGGCTTCCCGACGAGACGCTGGCCGCCATCGAGCGCAACCGGGTCGCCATCAAGGGGCCGCTCACGACCCCGGTCGGCGGAGGGTTCCGGTCGCTGAACGTGGCGCTGCGGCAGAAGCTCGATCTGTACGCCTGCGTGCGTCCGGTGCGCTGGTTCGAGGGCGTGCCCTCGCCGGTGAAAGCCCCGCAGGACGTGAACATGGTGATCTTCCGCGAGAACACCGAGGACATCTACGCCGGCATCGAGTACAAGGCCCAGAGCCCCGAGGCGCGGCGGGTCGTCGATTTCCTCCAGGGCCAGATGGGGGTGCAGTCCATCCGGTTTCCGGCCACCAGCGCGATCGGCATCAAGCCGGTGTCGGAGGAGGGCTCCAAGCGGCTCATCCGGGCCGCGATCGAATATGCCATGGTCCAGAAACGGCCGAGCGTGACGCTGGTCCACAAGGGCAACATCATGAAGTTCACCGAGGGCGGCTTCCGCGATTGGGGCTACCAGCTCGCCATGGAGGAGTTCGGGGCCGTCGAGATCGACGGCGGGCCGTGGTGCCGGCTGCCGGGGGGTGTAGTCGTCAAGGACGTGATCGCCGACGCTTTCCTCCAGCAGATCCTCACCCGGCCTCGGGACTACTCGGTCATCGCCACCCTGAACCTGAACGGCGACTACATCTCCGACGCGCTCGCCGCCCAGGTGGGAGGCATCGGCATCGCCCCCGGCGCCAACATCAACTACCGGACAGGGCACGCGGTCTTCGAGGCCACTCACGGCACCGCGCCCAAGTACGCCGGCCAGGACAAGGTGAATCCCGGCTCCGTCATCCTCTCGGGCGAGATGATGTTCCGCTATCTGGACTGGAACGAGGCGGCCGACCTCATCATCGCTTCCCTGGAGCGCACCATCGGGCAGAAGCGCGTGACCTACGACTTCGAGCGGCTGATGCCGGGAGCGACGCTGCTCAAGACGTCGGAATTCGCCGACGCCATGATCGAGAACATGTGAGCCAGCGCTTCACGGTCTTCTTCCCCGCAGGCGGTCGATCTCCCGCCGGTCCTTCTTGGTCGGCTTCCCCTTGTCGGGCCCGAACACGGCATGCAATGACTTGAGCTGGATCGCGAGCGCCTCCCGCGCGGTCCGGCTCGCCGCGGTCTCTTCGTAGAGTTCGGCCGCGCGGGCCGCCGGGCCCCGCTGCGCCGAGAGGTCCCGCACCTCCACCGTATGCTCGTAGGGCCCCAGCCGGATGCGAACCTGGTCGCCGAGCTGGAGCGGGCGCGCGCGCTTGGGTCGCTCTCCGTTCACCTGCACCTTGCCGCCTTCCACGGCCTCGGCGGCGAGCGCCCGCGTCTTGAAGAACCGCGCCGCCCAGAGCCACTTGTCCAGTCTGACGCGTCCATCTTCCTGGTCGCTCATTCCCTAATACTACACGCCAAAGTGCAATACCTGGCGCACAATCACGGGCCAGCGGCAGGCCCTGCACGGGGTTCCGCCCCCGCCGGGCGCATCCCGGTGGAGGCGCGACATTTGCGGTCTTCGCGGGCTCATTCCCACTCCAACGAACCGGTACGATGCTCCCGATCCAGCTCCCGCTGCTCATCGCGCTTGCCCTGCCGCCTCTCCAGTTCCTGCCGGAGGCGCCGGACTCGGCTTTCCTCACCGGTCCGGTCTCCCGCGCC
>CAMPKP010000203.1 GCA_946887295.1 uncultured Gemmatimonadota bacterium
CGCTGGCCGAGCGGGATCGGCTCGGGATCCAGCGAACGGTCTTCCGGGGCACGGTGGACCCCGCGGGCGCGGCTAACCGCGACGGGCGGCGCCGAAGTAGACCGGCTCGGCGTCGCGGTGGCGATGGTGGGGGGCGTGCTGAAGGCGGGGGCGCCCGGGCGCGAGGGTGAGAAGGGAGCGGTCCTGGTCTTCGGTCGTGGCAGGGGCGCGAGCGACTGGACCGCCCGGGCAGTCGTGCAGGGCAGCGGTACCGAAGCCGGTGACTGGTTCGGCGCCGCCGTCGCGCTCGACGGTCAGCGGGCCCTGATCGGCGCGCCCGGGCCGTGGACGACTCAGGATTCCACGACCTGGAAGCCGGGCCGCGCCTTCGTGTTCCGCGCCGGCCAGCGGGGCGCATGGACCGAGGAGGGCCGGCTCGTGCCGGAAGCGGGAGACGGCGTCCGGGCGCTCGGCGTGGCGGTCCTGCTCGACCGCTCCGAGGCGCTGGTGGGCGCACCGCTCTCCGATGCGCTCGGTGGTGCGGTGGTCCGCTACCGCCGCGAGGGTGCGTCGCGCTGGGCACCGGCCGGACGGGTCACTCCGGCGACGGCCATGCGGCCCGCCGGCTTCGGCGCCGCCCTGGCCCGCGACGGCAACGACCTGCTGGTCGGCGCGCCGATGTCGGACAAGAGCGCCGGCGCGGTGCACGTCCTCCGCCGGGGGGCGGCGAACGAATGGACAGAGGTGCAGCGCCTCACCACGCCGCCGGCCGGATACTCGACGAGGCTCGGCGCCGCCCTCGCGGCGGGCCAGGGTCTGACCGTCGCCGGCGCCCCGCTGGCGTACTTCTTCGAGGGCGTCGGACTGATCTACCGTCGCGACGGCGCGGCCGGCGAGTGGCGCGAGACCGCGACCGTGAGTGATACCGTCTCCGCCTTCCTCCCCGCGGTCTCGGGGGGCGAGGTGAAGTGCCAAAGCGGCAAGGCCAGGGGATTCGACTGCAAGGACGCCGATCTCGTCGCCTTCCTGCCCAAGAGCGCGATCGGGGCGAAGCGGGGCACGCTGCTGAACGATCTCTGGGGCTGGACCGACTCGACCACCGGACGTGAGTTCGCGATCGTAGGCCGGACCGACGGCACCTCGTTCGTGGAGGTCACCGACCCGGCGAACCCGAAGTATCTGGGCGACCTTCCGATGCACCAGGGCGCGCGGGCCAACATCTGGCGCGACATGAAGGTCTACCGGAACCACGCATTCATCGTCGCCGACGGCTCGGGGCCGCACGGGATGCAGGTGTTCGATCTCACCCAGCTCCGCCACGTCACCACGCCGCAGTCGTTCCAGGAGACGGCGCACTACGCCCGCATCAACAGCGCGCACAACATCGTCATCAATCCGAGCACCGGATTCGCGTACACGGTCGGCAACAGCATGGGCGGCGAGACCTGCGGGGGCGCGCTCCACATGGTGGACATCCGCGACCCGCTGAACCCGCAGTTCGCCGGCTGCTACGCCGATCCGGCGCTGGGCCTGCAGCGCACCGGGTCCACCCACGACGCGCAGTGCGTCACCTACCACGGTCCCGATGCGCGCTACCAGGGCCGCGAGATCTGCTTCAGCTCCTCGGAGACCGCGCTCGGGATCGCCGACGTGACCGACAAGGCGAAGCCCCGTACGCTGAGCATCGCGGCATACCCCAACGTGGCGTACGCGCACCAGGGCTGGCTGAGCGACGATCACCGTCACTTCTTCCTCGACGACGAGGGCGACGAGATCGCGGGCACGGCGCCTCGTACCCGGACGGTGGTCTTCGATCTCACCGACCTGGAGGATCCCGTCGTGGCCCGGGAGTTCTACGGCAACACCGCGGCCTCGGACCACAACCTCTACGTCAAGGGACGGTACATGTACCAGTCCAACTACGTGGCGGGGCTCCGCGTGGTGGATGTGAACGATCCGGTCAATCCGGTGGAGGTGGGCCACTTCGACACCGTGCCGTTCGGGGACAACCTGCCCGGGTTCTCGGGCTCGTGGAGCAACTACCCGTACTTCAAGAGCGGCGTCGTCGCGGCCACCAGCATGCGCGAAGGCCTGTTCCTCATCCGCTACCAGCCCAGCGCGGTCGTTCCGTGAGGGGCATGCGCAGGTCCGCGGCGCTCGCGGCGCTCGTGCTGGGTGCTCCGCTCCCCCTGCGGGCGCAGCTCTACGTGCCCAACCAGGACGACGCCACCGTATCGGTGATCGACCCCGCCACGCGGCGCCTGCTCCGGACCGTGGACCTCCGCCGGTACGGGGTGGGCGACAACGCCAAGCCGCACCACGTGCAGGTGGAGCCGGACGGGAGCGCCTGGTACGTCACGCTGATCGGGGCGGGGAAGGTGCTCAAGCTCGATCCGAAGGACCGGCTGCTGGGCAGCGTGGACCTGGAGGTCCCCGGACTCATCGCGCTGCATCCGTCGAGGGATCTCATGTTCGTGGGCCGGTCGATGAGCGCGGTGAACCCGCCGCCGAGGATCGGGGTGATCCGCCGGTCCGACATGAAGCTGCTCGACGAGGTCGATCTGCTGTTTCCCCGGCCCCACGGCATCGCGGTCCACCCCGCGGGCGCCGTGGTGTACGTGGCCAGTCTCGGGACCAACCAGATCGCGAGCGTCGGCGTGGACCAGGGCGAGGTACGGCTCACCAGCGTGCCCGGGATGGCGCACGGCTTCGTTCAGGCCGCGGTGTCCCCGGACGGCCGGATGCTGGCGGTCACCGCCGAGCTGACCGATTCGCTGCTGGTCTTCGATCTGACCGATCCCTCCGTGCCGAAGCTGATCCGGGGGCTCGCCATGCCCGACGGGCCCTTCGAGCCCGTCTTCACGCCGGAGGGCCGCTCGATTTTCGTCACCGCGTTGAACGCGAACCGGGTGGCGGTCGTCGACACGCGCGGCTGGTCGGTGAGGGTGCTGCCGGAGCACGCCGGCTTCGGTCAGCCTCACGGCATCGCCATCTCGCCCGACGGCTCCCGGCTCTTCGTGGGCAACCGCCACCAGCTGGGTGACGTCCACGACCACGCGGGCGGCCGGCCCACGGGGAAGGGAACGGTGGTCGCCATATGCGTGCGGACCGGCGAGGTGGAAACGGTAGTCCCGGTCGGTCACTACGCCGCGGGTCTCGGCATGACGCCCGCGCTGCCCGGGGGCGCGGCGGCTCCCCGGCCCTGCCCCTGACGCACCGGGCCGCTTCGCTCCTGCTCTGGGGCGTGGTCGGGGCGTGCGCGGGAGGGAGCGCGCCCCGCACCGAGCCCGCGGCCCGGGTGCCCCGGTTCCGCCCCCTGGTGTCTCCCTTTCCCGTGACGGATTCCTCGGGCAGGGCGCTGGAGCTGCCATTCGCGGGCGGGTTCAACGCGCCGAGGCCTCAGCTGGTGGACGCCGACGGCGACGGCGACCTCGACCTCTTCCTGCAGGAGGTGACCGGGAGCGTCGCGCTGTACGAGCGCGACGGGGAGGTGGACGGACTGCCCCGCTTCGCGTTCCGCACTCCGAAGTACGCCGGGCTGGACGTCGGCGAGTGGTTCCGCTTCGCCGACGTGGACGCCGACGGCGATCTCGATCTCCTGGCGGAGCAGCCGTTCAGCTACATCAAGTACTACCGGAACGACGGTGACGACGGCGGGTATCGCTTCGTGCTCGCCGCCGACACGCTCAAGGACTCCGACGGCGTGCCCATCTTCTCCGACCGGCAGAACATTCCCCAGCTCGGTGACATCGACTGCAATCGGCGCGCCGACCTCCTCATCGGCCGGCTCGACGGCACGGTCGGCCGCTACGAGGCGGTGCCCTCGCAGGCCGGCCGCTCGCCGGCGTTTCGGCTGCTGGCGAAGGAGTTCGAGGGAATCCGGATCGTGGGGCAGCAGGTCGGGCCGCCGATGCCGCTTCTCCCGGGCCCGAGCATGCACGGCGCCAACACGATGGCGCTGGCCGATCACGACGACGACGGCGATCTCGATCTCTTCTGGGGCGACTTCTTCGAGCCGGGGCTTCTGCTCATCTCCAATCGTGGAACCTGCGCCGCGCCGAGCTTCAGGAGCCCACCGGTGCAGTTCCCCGTGGACCGGCCGCTGCTGACGTCCGGATACAATGCTCCGGCGTTCGGCGACCTGAGCGGAGACGGCAGGGCCGATCTCGTGGTCGGGGTGCTCGGCGGGGCCTACAACCCGCTGCGGACCTCGGCGGAGAACCTCTACTACCTGACCCGCGACGCGGACGGCGGCTGGCAGGTACGGAGCCGGCAGCTGCTTCCGGTGCTCGACTTCGGCAGCGAGACGATTCCGGCCATCGCCGATCTCGATGGAGACGGCGACCTCGACCTGCTGCTCGCCAACAAGCTCGATCCTTCTGATCTGCAGCGGTCACTCGTCTACCGGCTGGAGAACGTCGGGAGCACGGAGCGGCCGGAGTTCCGGATCCGGGCGCGCCGTGCCCCCGACGTACACCAGCCGGTAGACGAGTGACCGCTGCAGATCAGAAG
>CAMPKP010000204.1 GCA_946887295.1 uncultured Gemmatimonadota bacterium
CCTCGCGGAAGTTCGACTTGATCGGGCTCTCGATGATCTCGCCGATGCCGCCGGTCAGCTTCTTCTGCGGCTTGGCCATCAGGCCGCGCATGCCGGCGAGCTGCCGGATCTGGTCGCGGCTGCCGCGGGAGCCGGAGTCGAACATCATGAACACCGGGTTGAACCCGCCGTGGCTCACCCGCATCGAGTTGATCATCGCCTCGGCCACGTCGTTGTTGGCGTGGGTCCAGGCGTCGATCACCTTGTTGTACCGCTCGCCGAAGGTGATCTGGCCGGTGTTGTACGCCCGCTGGAACCGCTTCACCCGGGCGTCGGCCTCCGCGAGCAGCTCGGCCTTCTCCTTCGGGATCTCCAGGTCTTCCACGCCGATGGACACACCGCCCATGGTGGCGAAGCGGAACCCGAAGTCCTTCAGCCGGTCGAGGAAGGTGACCGTATCGGCCAGCCCGGCCCGACGGTAGCTCTGCAGCACCAGCTCCGAGAGGTTCTTCTTCTTCATCAGATCGTCGCGGAACCCGAGCTCCGCCACCACCCTCCGCGGCAGGATGCTGTTGAACAGCACCCGGCCCACCGTGGTCCGGAGCCAGCGTGGCCGGCGGGCCTCCTCGTCGGCGGTCTCCGCCGGCGGGATGTACCAGAACTGGATCGCGGTGTGATACCCCACGCTCCCGTTCAGCAGCGCCATCTCGATCTCCGCCAGGCTGCCGAAGAACTTGGCGTCCTTCCAGAGCCGCGCCTTGACCTCCTCGCTCTTCCCCGCCCCGCCGCGCCGCAGCTCCTCTTCGAAGCCCGGCGGCAGCTTGGTCAGGAAGTAGCTGCCGAGCACCATGTCCTGCGACGGCTCCGCCACCGGACGACCGTCCGAGGGCTTCAGCACGTTGTTCGAGGAGATCATCAGGAGGCGGGCCTCCAGCTGGGCCTCGAACGAGAGCGGCACGTGCACCGCCATCTGGTCGCCGTCGAAGTCGGCGTTGAACGCCGCGCAGACCAGCGGATGGATCCGGATCGCCTTGCCCTCGACCAGCACCGGCTCGAACGCCTGGATGCCCAGGCGGTGGAGCGTCGGCGCCCGGTTCAGCAGCACCGGGTGGTCCTGGATGATCTCCTCCAGGATCTCGTACACCTCGGGGCTCTCCCGCTCCACGATCTTCTTGGCCCGCTTGACCGTCTCGGCGATGCCCTTCTCCACCAGCTTGTGGATGATGAACGGCTTGAACAGCTCGACCGCCATCGCCTTGGGCAGGCCGCACTGGTGGAGCCGGAGCTCCGGGCCCACCACGATGACGGACCGGCCGGAGTAGTCCACCCGCTTGCCCAGCAGGTTCTGCCGGAAGCGGCCCTGCTTGCCCTTCAGCATGTCGCTGAGGCTCTTGAGCGGCCGCTTGCCCCGGCCCCGGATCGCCTTCGAGCGGCGGCCGTTGTCGAACAGCGCGTCCACCGCCTCCTGCAGCATCCGCTTCTCGTTCCGGAGAATGACCTCCGGCGCCTTGTGCTGGATCAGCTTGGTGAGCCGGTTGTTCCGGTTGATCACCCGCCGATACAGGTCGTTCAGGTCGCTCGTGGCGAAGCGCCCGCCGTCGAGCGGCACCAGCGGCCTGAGGTCGGGCGGGATCACGGGGATCACGTCCAGGATCATCCAGGCCGGGTTGTTCGGGAGGTCACCCGAGTCGCCCGAGCTGAGGAACGCGTCCACGATCTTGAGCCGCTTGAGCATCTGCTTCTTGCGATGCTGGCTGGTCTCGGTGGCCACCCCCGCCCGCAGGGTCTCGGCGAGCTGGCGGATGTCCAGCCGCTCGAGCAGCTTCCGCACCGCCGGCGCGCCGATGTCGGCCTGGAACGCGCCGTCGCCCTCCTCCCGCGCCTTGGCGCGCAAGGTGAGGTACTCCTCCTCGTCGAGGAGCTGGTTGGCCTCGACCTCCTGCTGCCCCGGCTCGATGACGATGTAGCTGGAGTAGTAGATGACCCGCTCGAGGTCCCTGAGCGTGATGTTGATCAGGTTCCCCATGGGCGACGGCAGCGTCTTGAAGAACCAGATGTGCGCCACCGGCACGCTGAGCTCGATGTGGCCCATGCGCTCGCGCCGGACCTTGCTCAGCGTGACCTCCACGCCGCAGCGGTCGCAGATCACGCCGCGATAGCGGATCCGCTTGTACTTGCCGCAGTGGCACTCCCAGTCCTTGACCGGACCGAAGATGCGCTCGCAGAAGAGGCCGTCCTTCTCCGGCTTGAACGACCGGTAGTTGATCGTCTCCGGCTTGGTGACCTCGCCCCACGACCACCAGGACCGCTGCCCCTGGAGCTCCAGGCGCTCGCGCTCCTTCGGATCGCGCGGGCCCCGAATCTCCTCGGGGGCCGCGATACGGATGCTGATATAGTCGAAGCTCGAGCTCTTGGGCTCGCGCCCGCTGCGAAAATCAATCATGAGACCCTCTTATTCGTCGCCGGCTTCGGTGGTGCCGAGCGTGACCTTCAGGCCCAGCGCCTGCAGCTCTTTGACGAGCACGTTGAACGACTCCGGAATTCCAGGCTCCGGCAGATTCTGCCCCTTCACGATCGCCTCGTAGACCTTGCTGCGGCCGTTCACGTCGTCCGACTTGACCGTGAGCATCTCCTGCAGCACGTGCGCCGCGCCGTAGGCCTCCAGCGCCCAGACTTCCATCTCCCCGAACCGCTGGCCGCCGAACTGCGCCTTGCCGGCGAGCGGCTGCTGCGTCACCAGTGAGTACGGTCCGATGGACCGCGCGTGGATCTTGTCGTCCACCAGATGGCTCAGCTTCAGCATGTAGATCGATCCGACGGTGACCTCGCCTTCGAAGAACTGGCCGGTCCGCCCGTCCCGCAGCCGGGCCTTGCCCGCCGGCGTGAGGCCGGCACTCCGGAGCAGCTCGTCGGCCGCCCCGTCGAGGTCGCCCTCGTTCTTGCCGCCGAGCAGGGCCGCCAGGTTGGGCTTGCCCGCCGCGACCAGCGCTTCCGCCGGGGTGGCCCCGGCCGCCTTTTCCGACTCCTTCTGGGCCTTGGCGACCGCCTTCGGGTCGTGGCCGTCCTCGCGCTCGGCTTCGGCCAGGTGGAAGGCCGACTCCTGTCGCCGCTGGGCCAGCTCGCGCTCACCCAGCTCCTTCGCGGCCTCGGTCAGGAAGGCGCGCACCTGGTGGTACAGCTCCTTCGTCTCCGCCGAGGCGCCCTTCGCGCCCAGCAGGCCGATCCCGGCCGCCAGCACCGTGGTGTGCCCGCCTTCCGGCACCACCTTCTTGAGGTCGGTGACCAGCCGGGTGATCGCCCCGGCCGCCAGCTCGGGCGCCGCCTTGCGGATCCGGAGGCTCTCCGCCGCCCAGCGGAACCCGGCCAGGCGCAGCAGCACGCCGATCTCGGCCTCGTCCGCGCCCCGGAAGACCGGGGTCTTGGCCTCGAACCCGAGGATCCGCGCGGCCCACCCGAGATGGGTCTCGAGGATCTGGCCGACGTTCATCCGGCTCGGCACCCCGAGCGGGTTGAGCACGATGTCCACCGGCGTGCCGTCGGGCAGGAACGGCATGTCCTCCTCCGGCACGATCCGGGCGACGATGCCCTTGTTCCCGTGGCGGCCGGCCATCTTGTCGCCCACCGAGATCTTCCGCTTCTCGGCGATGTACACCTTCACCAGCTGGATCACGCCCGGGGGCAGCTCGTCGGGCTGGAGGATCTTGTCGATCTGGTCCTCCGCCTTCTCCTCCACCCTGGCCCGCTCCCGCGCCGCCATGTCGATGGTGGAGCGGATCCGGTCGTTGGCCGCCTTGTTGGCCACCCGGAGCGTCTTGAGATCGATCTCGCCGAGATCCAGGTCCGTCAGGGCGGCCGCCGTGAGCCTGGTCCCGGCGGGGAGGAACTCCTCGACGGTGCCGGCCTTCAGCATCAGGGCTACTTCCTGGCCCTGGAGCAGGTGGCTCAGCTCGTCCAGCATGACCGTGTTGATCCGCGCCTTCTCGTCGTTCTCGATCCGGCGCACCTCGCCGATCCGCTCGCCCCGGTCCTTCTCGACGACCTGATCCTCGATCCGGCTGAAGATCTTGACGTCGATCACCACGCCGGCCATGCCGGGCGGTACCTTGAGCGAGCTGTCCTTCACATCCTTCGCCTTCTCGCCGAAGATCGCGGTGAGCAGCTTCTCCTCGGGGGAGAGCTCGGTCTCGCCCTTCGGCGTGATCTTGCCGACCAGGATGTCGCCCGGCTTCACGTGGGCGCCGATCCGGACGATGCCGCGCTCGTCGAGGTCCACCACGCTCTCGTCGGAGACGTTGGGGATCTCGCGGGTGATCTCCTCCTGGCCGCGCTTGGTGTCGCGGACATGCAGCTCGAGCTCCTGGATGTGGATCGACGAGTAGACGTCGTCCTTCACCAGCCGCTCGCTGAGGACGATGGCATCCTCGAAGTTGTGCCCGTACCACGGCATGAACGCCACCAGCACGTTGCTGCCGAGGGCCAGCTCGCCGCCGTCGGT
>CAMPKP010000205.1 GCA_946887295.1 uncultured Gemmatimonadota bacterium
CCGCATGGCGCGCGCGGAGCTCCGCGCCTGGCAGGATGCCCGGCTGCGGCGCCTGGTGCTCCATGCGTACGACGCGGTGCCCCTGTATCGCAGACTCTTCGACCTCCACCGGCTGCACCCCCGACACATCCGCGGCACCGCCGACCTCGACCTGATCCCCTTCACCGATAAGGCGGAGATGCTGAGACAGGGCCCGGCGGGCGTGCTCGCGCGGGGCCACGATCCGGCGGCGCTCCTGGCGGTGCAGGCCCGCGGCTCGTCCGGCGAGCCGCTCACGATTCGCCGTACGTGGCTGGAGGACAAGCTCCAGTCCATGCTGCGGCTCCGCACCTTCGGCGGCCTTGGCCTCAGGCAGCGCGACCGCATCGTGGTCGTGGCGGGGCGGCCCTCCGGAGAGCAAGTGGTGTCCGGCGGCTCACTGCATGCGCTCGGACTCCAGCGGCGGCAGGTGATCGACGGGTTCCAGGAGCCGGCCCGGTTGGCCTCCCGGCTGCTCGAGGCACGGCCTGACGTGGTGGTTGGCCCGCCGGGCCTGCTCGATCGCCTGACCGGCCCGGAGTCGGCGGACGCGGTGCGCCGGGTGCGGCCCAGGCTGGTGATCATCGGGGGCGAGGTGGCCGCGCCGGGCGTGCGTCTTCGTATCCGCGAAGCTTTCGCCGCGTCTCTCCACGAGGTCTACACCAGTCACGAGTGTCCGCTGATCGCGTGGGAGTGCCGCCATTCGGGCGACCTCCACACCTGTGACGAGAGCGTGCTGGTGGAGGTCCTGCGGGACGACAGGCCGGCGGGGCCGGGAGAGCGGGGTGACGTCGTGGTGACCAATCTCCACTCCTACGCGATGCCGTTCATCCGCTACCGCCTCGAGGATCTCGCGATCAGGGGCGCGCCGTGCGACTGCGGCGCCCCGTTCTCCGCCATCCGCGAGATTCAGCGGCGGCCCCTCGGGAGACTCGGCGCCTGAGCCGATTCTATCTCCACTGCGTCGGCTCCCTGCAATCACTGCAGGGGCTGGGCGAGGCGATCCCCGGGCTCGACCGCTACCCCGAGCGCGCACTGCTCCTCGCCGGGGACGGCGATGCGGTGTGCGTTCCCCGGCCGGTGGACCCTGATTTCCTTGGCTTTCTCGCTGCGCTCGGGCTCGGTCCGCGTCCGGAGCACGTCGTCGTGGCGGGCGGCAACGGGCGTGGGGCGGGACGGCCGCTCGCCGAGCGGCTCCTGGGCGAGCCCGCCGTGCTGAGGCGGGCGGCGCATGCGCTCGGCGCCCCCGAAGTGACCATCGAGCCCTATGCCGCCACGGCCGACGTCACGGCGCTGGCCGAGGTCATGGAACGCGAGAGCGGCATTCCGGTACGGGTGGACGGCTCGCCAAGGATCACCAGGTATGCCGACCAGAAGCATCACATGCGGGCCAGGGCGCAGGAGCTCGGCATCCCGGTGGCAGAGGGCGAGATCGCGGAGCTCGCCTATGCCGGCGGCCGCCGGCGTCGCGATCTGGAGCCGGTGCGCGCCGCGATCGAGCGGCAGCTGCGGAAGTCCGCCAGGGTGATCGTGCGCGGGGCTTCCGGAGCATCGGGCTCGTCGACCTTCGTCGTCGGCCGCGGGGGCGAGGACACCGACGGCGTGCTCCGCCGGCTGGCGACTCGAGCCGACAACCGGATCTATCTGGTGGAGGCGATGGTGGAGCCGACGGTCTCCCCCAGGGTGCAGATCCACGTGCCCGCAGGTACCGGGCCGGTAATGTGCGCCGGGATCACCGACCAGCGCTGGAGCCGCGGCCACAGCCACCCCGGGAGCCAGATCCCGTCGTCCGCCCGCACCGTCGGAGCCATGGAGGCGTGGGCCCGCATCCTGGCCCACTGGATGCGGAGCCAGGGCTACACCGGGCTGGTCGGGTTCGACTTCGTCGAGTATCGCGATCGGGTGACCGGCGGGCTCCGCGCCATCCTCGCCGGGGTGAGCCCGAGGGTGAGCGGCTGCACCTATCCGCTGGCGCTGCGCGAGCGGCTGAACGCGGCGGCGCGAAGAGCGGGCGGTCCGCAGGCATCGGCGTTCGTATCGGGAACGGTGGACACCCGTGCCCGCAGCTTCGCCCGGGTGCGGGCCGCGGTCGGCCATCTGCTGTTCGATCCGGACCGGGGCACCGGCGTGGTGCCGTACGCCACCGGCTGTCTGGAGCACGGGCGGTGCTCGCTCGTGGCGCTGGCGAGCTCGCGGCTTCGGGCCGCGGAGCTGTTCGGCGCGGCGCAGGCGCGACTGGAGGCGGCATGAGCGACTTCCTGCTGAGGGCCTCGTACCGGCGCGCGGCGCGCCACCGCAAGGCACTCCATCGCGTGGTCTTCCTGGCGGTCACCGGCAGCGCGGGCAAGACCACCACCAAGGAGCTGGTGGCCGCCGTCCTGGCGAGCCGCTACCGCGGCAGCCGGAGTCCGGGCACCCACAACGCCGCGCACTGGGTGAGCGATACGGTGCTGGGAGCCCGTCACGGCGACGGGTTCTGCGTAGTGGAGCTGGGGGCGACCGGACCCGGGAGTCTCGACGCGGCCGTCGCCCTGGTCCAACCCGGGGTCGCGGTGATCACCAACATCGGCGGCGATCACCGCAAGGCGTTCCGGACCCTCGAAGCGACGGCGACCGAGAAGGGCAAGGTCGTGGCCGCGGTGCCCGCCGAAGGATTGGCGGTGCTCAACGCCGACGACCCGCGGGTGCTGGCCATGGCCGGCAGCTGCCGCGGCCGGGTGCTCACCTACGGTCTCACCCCCGATGCGGCGGTTCATGCGGAGTCGGTCACGAGCTCCTGGCCGGACCGGCTCAGCTTCGTTGCCATTCATGGCGAGCAGCGCGTGGTGGTGCACACCCGATTCTGCGGAGTGCACTGGGTCCACGCCTGTCTCGCCGCCATCTGCACCGGAGTCGGCTTCGGCATACCGCTGGCCGACGCCGCGAAGGCGATCGCGGGCATCGAGCCGTGGTCGGGCAGGCTCAACCCGGTCGAGGCGAGCGGCGTCACGTTCATGCGGGACGACTGCAAGGCCTCCCTCTGGTCCATCGGCCCGTCGCTGGAGTTCCTCCGCAGTGCCCGCGCGCCGCGCAAGGTGGCGGTGATCGGAACCATCTCGGATTACGCCGGCCGCGCCTCGGCGGTGTACGCCTCGGTTGCACGGCAGGCGCTGGACGTGGCCGACGAAGTGATCTTCGTCGGCCCGCAGGCCCTGCGCTGCGGGTCGGCGCGGGCCCACCCGAAGGGCGCGGCCCTGCGCGCGTTCCTCACCGCCCGTGCCGCTCACGAGCACCTCTCCGCCACGCTCATGGCGGGCGATCTGGTGCTGCTCAAGGGCTCGCAGCGGGCCGACCATCTGCTTCGGCTGGTGCTGGCCCGGGCGGGCAGGATCGCGTGCTGGCGGACCAGTTGTCGCCGGATGAAGTTCTGCGACGATTGCCTGCTGCTGCGGGTCCCGCAGCTTCCCTGGGCGAGCGCCTGGCCCGCGCCGGAGCCGGCCGATGCGTAGCGCGGCGGCTGGTGGCTCGGCAGGGGCCGAAGCCGGTGGTTGACAGCCTCGCGAACAGGGTCATAAGTTAGGCTACTAATCCCCGACGCGAGCAGAGTTGCGTATGCCCGAATCCGTGCAGAAATCCGTGCGCATGAAGTGCTGTTGCGGCGCCTGGCCAGATCGCGGCCGGCGGGCAGCGCTGCTGCCCTAGGCGTCGGGTACCAGATCCCGACCGGCCGCTTCCCCCCGGGGGATGCGGCCGGTTTTCGTTTTCGGGCGTTGGTCCAGCTCGAACATCATGCAGGCAGCGCGAGGAGGCAGTCATGGCGGCAACGGCCCAGGTGGCGCCGGTCACACCGATCGAGAAGCGAGGCTACGCGCACCCGGAAAAGCTGGTCTCCACCGATTGGGTGGCCCAGCACCTCGAGGACCCCAAGGTCCGGCTGGTCGAATCGAACGAGGACATCCTGCTCTACGACACCGGGCATATCCCGGGCGCGGTGAAGGTCGACTGGACCACCGACCTCAACGATTCCCTGACGCGCGACTACATCGACCGCGAGCGGCTCCAGAAGCTGCTCCGCTCCAAGGGGATCAACGACGATACCACCATCGTGTTCTACGGGGACAAGAACAACTGGTGGGCCACCTACGCGCTCTGGGTGCTCGAGCTGTTCGGCATCAGGAACGCGAAGGTGATGGACGGCGGCCGGCTGCGCTGGGTGGACGAGGGCCGTCCGCTCTCGACCGAGGTGCCGTCCTATCCCGCGGGCAACATCACCGTCGCCGAGCGGGACGACACGAGGATCCGTGCCTTCCGCGACGACACGCTCGCGCACATGAAGCAGAAGGGCCAGCTGGTGGACGTGCGGAGCCCCGAGGAGTTCCGGGGCGAGAAGACCCACATGCCCGAGTACCCGCAGGAGGGCTGCC
>CAMPKP010000206.1 GCA_946887295.1 uncultured Gemmatimonadota bacterium
ACCTCGATGGCCCCATCCCGTCGGTCCCGGATCTCCCACCCAGCCTCCCGGAGCAGCTCCCGGATGCGGTCCGCCTCGGCAAAGTTGCGGCCCCGTTTTTCCGTGGCCCGGACCGCCGCCCAGCGGAGCGCCCAGGCCTCCGCATCCGCCGGCTCCGGGGGCGGAACCTCCGGCGGGCGCACCGGAATGCCATCCTCCTCGGCCACGGCCAGGACGTCCGCGGCTATGGTGCGAGTCCGAGCGGTCGGGGCGACCGCGAGAACCTCGTCCGCCAGGCCCCAGGCAGCCCGCATCGCCGGACCCAGCCGCCGGCCCTCGTCCAGCAGGCGGTTTCCCTCCCGCACCAGGACGTGGAGAGCGGCGAGCGCTTCCGGCGCGTTGAGGTCCTCGTTCAGCGCGCCGGCGAACGCCTCGCGGAACCGATCGGCCGCGGCCACGGCCTCCGGGGCGTCTACCGGCCCGGACTCGAGCTCCAGCCGATCGCGGAACGCCCCCAGCCGTGCCGACCCCTCGCCCGCGGCCGCCAGTGCCGCATCGCTCCAGTCCAGCCTCTGGCGATAGTGGGTGTTGAAGAGGAGGTGCCGCACCGCCCCGGGATCCGCGCCCTGCTCCCGAAGGTCCCGCGCCGTCAGGACGTTCCCGTAGCGCTTGGACATCTTGGTCCCGGCCAGATCCAGGAACTCCCCGTGGACCCAGATCCTGGCGAACTCGTCTTTCCCGGTATAGGCACAGCTCTGGGCGATCTCGTCCTCGTGATGGGGGAAGATCAGGTCCACCGCCCCGGCATGGATGTCGAGCACGTCCATACCCCATCGCCGGCGGATCAGCTCCAGTGCCATCGCCGAGCACTCGATGTGCCAGCCGGGCCGACCCCGGCCGAAGGGGGCATCCCAGGCGGCCCCCACGGACTCGTCCTCCGGCCGGGCCGCCTTCCACAGGACGAAGTCCCGGGCGTCCTCCTTGGCGTATTCGTCCGCGCTCACGCGCTCGCTGGCCCCGGTCCGCAGCTCGCGCCGGTCGAGCTGGGAGAGGCGTCCGTAGGCCGGGAAGCGCGCGATAGCGAAATAGACCGAGCCGTCCTCCCCCTTGTACGCCACCCCGCGGTCGAGCAGGCCCTGGATCATCTGGATCATGGGACCGATGTACTCGGTCGCGCGGGGCTGAGCGTGGGGCGGCCGGATCCGGAGCCAGTCCCGGTCCTCCTCGAACGCGCGGGCGAAGGGTTCCACGTGCTCGCGCAACGACACGCCCTTGCTCAGGGCCGCGGCAATGGTGCGGTCGTCCACATCCGTCAGGTTCATGATATGGAAGACCTCGAGCCCGCTCGCCTCCAACCATCGGCGCAGGAGGTCCTCGAACAGGAAGGTGCGGAAGTTCCCGATGTGCGCGTAGTTGTAGATCGTGGGGCCGCAGGTGTACAGCGAGGCCCGCCCCGGTTGCAGCGGAGTGAACGGCTCGATCCTGCGGGTGAGGGTGTTGTGGAGCCGGAGCGTCATGCGCCGGCGGCCCCGGCGGCCTTGAGACGGCGATCGGGAGTGGAATCCTCCACCTGCACGTAGACCTTCCGCTGAGGGAACGGAATCTCGATTTTCTCCCGGTCGAACCGGATCTTGAGCCGGCGCCGGAACTCCCGGGCCGCGTTCCACTGCGATCCGGGCTGGGTCCGGATCAGCGTGCGGATCACGACCGCCGTATCACCGAGCGATTCGATCCCGGGCACCTCGAGGGGGCCGTCGAGCTGGGCCGCCCAGTCCCGGTCGGCGGAGAACTGCGCCGCCTCGTCCCGCACGACGGCCAGTGCGCGATCCACGTCCTCGTCGTAGCCGACCCCCACGTCCACCACGGCCCGGGACCAGCCGCGGGTCATGTTGCTGACCACCTTGATCTCGCCGTTGGGGATCACGTGCATGGCGCCGTGCAGGTCGCGGAGCACGACCACCCGCATGGTCATCTTCTCCACTACCCCGCTCTTCCCGCCGGCTTCGATCACGTCGCCGATGGCGAACTGGTTCTCGAAAAGAATGAAGAATCCGGAGATGATGTCCTTCACCAGACTCTGGGCGCCGAACGAGACCGCCAGACCGAGAATTCCGGCGCCGGCCAGGATCGGGCCGATGTTGATGAAGATGTTGAACGTGAGCAGGAGGGCGATGACGATGATGCTGACCCGCCCCACGCTCCGGAGCAGCTGGGAGATGGTTCGGCCGCGGCGCTCGCGGAGGGTGGTGATCGAGTCGTCGCCGTCGTCCACGGCGGCCTCGATCCGCGCGGCGGTGAGCCGCACCACGCGGTACGCCAGCCATGCGAGCGCCCAGATCCCGAGGACGCGCGCGCCGTTCCGCACGATCGTCTCACCGTTGATCTCCAGGATCTCGGCGATGCGATTGAAGATCTCGGGCAGGGTCACGGCCCTAACCTAGAGGCCCGGCCCTGACCGCGTCAACGCTTGCCCGCGTAATAGGCGATCCGCGTCGCGACCACTGGAAGTCGCCCCGCCGCGCATACCGCCAGCGCCTCCTCGGCGGAGTTGAGCCCGATGGGAAGTGAGACCACGCCTTCCCCGACGCGCGCGGCCGGAAAGAGCGCCCGAAGCTGCTCGGCCGCGGGGAGATACGGCGCGGCGAGCACGATCTCGAGCACTCTCCACCCGACCAGGATGCCGGCGGGCACCCGCACCACCCGCTCGCTGTCTCGGACGGCGACCTCCGGGCAGCGGCGCAGGAGGTAGCCCAGGTCGTCGGCCGCGAGGAGGTGCCTCGGACCCTCCCGCCCGGGCTGACGGATGGCGACGGGCCGGCGGCAGCCTCGGAGCCAGACCCCGAGCGCGAAGCCCTTGCGAGTCAGCGGAAGCAGGGAGTTGAGCGGCACGTCGGGACGGAGCCGCGCCGGTGAGCCCGGGAACATGACACATCATGGCTCTCGCACACCCGGGCGGCCTCATCATTCGGAAGCGGGGCGGTCCCCCCTACCGCCGATCACCGGATCTCGAGGTGGCGCAAGGTCCCGTCCCTGCGGACCGCGAGGCGGATGGGCCGCGGAGGCCCCCTCCGGGGCACTGTCACCTCGGCCCAGAGCTCCTCTCCCGCCGGGCGGACCGAAGGATCCGGAATGTGCTCCGGGATGAAGTACGCCACCGGCTCGTCCACTCCCGCCACCAGGCCGGCCGCCGTCGAATCGAGCCGGACTCGGATGGGTCCGTCGTCGTCCAGGACGGCCTGCAGGCGATCTCCGGCGGTCCGGAGACCGGCCCTCCGATACTCCCCCGCCTGCGGGCTGTCGGATCCCGTGGCAAGCGGCACCTCGAGGCGAAGGCGGACGTAGCGGCCGCGAAGCGGTCGGTCGGGATCGAAGGGCACTGTCCGGGCCCAGGCGCGGGGAAGTCGCGCCCGGTCGACCAGGAGCTTGAGCCCCAGCGTTCCGACCAGCAGCACGTGGACCACCGCGAGAGCGATCCCTGCTCGCCGCGGGGTCACGGAACAGGCCCCCTGACGCCGGCGACCAGCCGTCGCCGCGCCTGCTCCAGCAGGTACCCGCCGCCGAGAAACAGCAGGCCCAGTCCGATGAGGCTCGCAGAGCGCCCCAGCTTGTCCATCACGTCGGAGAAGTAGAACACCAGCACCGTGAGCGCGAAGCCCGCGATGCCGAGATTGATGCGCTCGGGCCGCCGGTCGCGGACGCCCCAGCCGATGACGCCGACCGCCAGCACCGCGCACCATAGGTATGGGGCGACGCCCCGGTAGGAGGCGAGGGATATCCCGGCCACGGCCCAGACCGCCGCGGCCGCGAGGGGCAGAAGATTCGAGCGCCGCAGGGTCACTCCGACGGCGAGGGGGAGTCCGATCGCCGCGGTCCACCCGATCGCCGCGAGCGCCGGTGACTGGAGGTGGACCCGGGGGGCCGAGTTCGCCAGCAGCACCAGGGTGAGCCCGGAGGGGATGAGTCCCAGGGCGCCCAGCCAGACGAGCGAGCGCCGGAGCTTCCGGTTCCCCTCTCCGGCAGGCTCGGCACCGAGATACGCCAGCGAAAGAAGCACGAGAAACGTTCCCAGCACCCCGGCTCCGCGGCTGCCGTCGCTCGCGACGATCCATTCGCCGACCAGCCAGGCGGGGGCCAGCAGCGCGGCCAGGGCCGCCTGCGGCCACTGGCGGAGCAGCGACCAACCGGCGGCGGCGCCGATGGCCCAGAGAAGGAGTCCGCCGGGCCAGTGCTCCTGCAGGTTGAAGATCTGGCCGGACAGGAAGATTCCTCCGCCGAGCGCCACGGTCCCGCAGGCATGCAGCGCGAGGGAGAGGCCGGGCGAGCGGTCGCTGAGGAAGGCCGCGGCGAGGTGCAACCCGCCGACCAGGACCAGCACGAGCAGGAACCGCCGGGCGGGTCCGAGAGCGTCCCAGTGCGCCGCGACGAAGAGCAGGATGCC
>CAMPKP010000207.1 GCA_946887295.1 uncultured Gemmatimonadota bacterium
TGGCGCACGCGGGCAAGGACACCGGCGGCAGCCAGTTCTTCATCTGCCACTCGCCGCAGTCGCACCTCGACAAGGTGCACACGGTGTTCGGCCAGGTGCGGGAGGGGATGGACGTCGTCAACGGCATCAGGCAGAACGACGTGATCAGCTCGATCCGGGTATCCTGACCTGCATCTCGATTTCGCGCTGACCGCCGATTACGCCCTGATCGACCAGCAGGGGAAGCTCAGCGTGCTGGGCATCTTCCAGCACGTCTGGCTCACCAAGTTCCCGGCGGTCTGCCCCCGCACCCACCTGGTGCTCCGGGTGCGGGGCCGCCGCACCGAGATCGGCGTTCACACCATCCGCATCCGGTTCGTGGACGAATCCGGCACCGAGCTGCTCGGCGGGGAGGGCACCGTCCAGTTCGGCGAGCCGCCGGCCGGCGTGGTGGACGTGGAGGCGGGTGCGGTGCTGGTGTTCGACATCCCCCTGCCGCGCCCCGGGCAGTACGCCTTCGAGATCACGCTCGACGGTGAGCTGGCGAGCCGGGTCCCGCTCACCGCGGCGGTGGTAGGGGCGTAGTCCAACCTTCGACCCATTCTCCCATGGCCCTTACCCGCCCCGAAGCGCTCTCGCTGGTCCACGAGTACACCGCCTCCGACGCCCTCCGCAAGCACATGTACGCGGTCGAGATCGCGATGCGGGCGATGGCGGAGCGCGCCGGCGAGGACCCCGAGTCGTGGGGCGTCGTCGGACTGGTGCACGACTTCGACTACGAGCGCTTCCCCAACGCCGCGCACGCCGCTCACCAGGAGCACCCGGCCGAAGGCGTGAGGATCCTGGCGGCGCGCGGCCTGCCCGAGCCGATGCAGCGGGCCATCCTCGGCCATGCGAGCTACACCGGCGTGCCCCGCGACACGCCGATGGCCCGGGCCCTCTTCGCGGTCGACGAGCTCTGCGGCTTCCTGGTGGCGTGCGCGCTGGTGCGGCCTTCCAGGAGCCTCCAGGATCTCGAGGTCTCCAGCGTCAGGAAGAAGCTCAAGGACAAGGCCTTCGCCCGGGGGGTGAGCCGGGAGGACGTGATCCAGGGCGCGGCCGAGCTGGGCGTGCCGCTCGATGAGCACATCGCCTTCGTGCTCGCCGCGCTGCGCCCCCACGAGCGGGTTCTCGGGCTCGGGCAGCCGTGACCGGGCCCGCGGCCGACGGCATCGCGCAATCGGTCGCCTGCGCGATCAACCGCGCGGCCGGAGGGCGGCCCATCCCGGGCAATCATCTCGGCCTCCTGATCGACGGGCCCGATACCTACGCGGCGATGCTGGACCTCATCGCGCGGGCCTCCCGCTGGATCCACTTCGAGAACTACATCATCCGGAGCGACGCCGAGGGCTGGCGCTTCGCGGAGGCGCTCGCGGCCCGGGCACGGGACGGTCTCCCGGTGCGGGTGCTCTACGACGGGGTCGGCTCGATGTTCACCTCGCGCAAGCTGTGGCGGTCGCTCCGCCGGGCGGGAGTCGAGGTCCGAGCGTTCCACCCCCTCCGGCCGCTCGATCTCGTCACCAACTTCTCCCGCGATCACCGCAAGCTCGTGGTGGCCGACGGCGCCGGAGCCGTCCTGGGCGGTCTCTGCATCGGGTGCGAGTGGACCGGCGACGGCGACCGGGTCCGCCCCTGGCGCGACACCGCCGTGCGCGTCGACGGTCCGGCGGCGGCCGTGCTCGACCAGTCCTTCGCCCGGGCGTGGTCGGTCGCCGGGCCGCCGCTGCCCGAGGACGAAGCGGCCGGCCGGGTGACTCCCGAGGGCGACGGCGAAGTGCGCGTCATCATGGGCGAGCCGGGGCGGGAGCGGGCGTTCCGGGTGATCGAGCTGCTGGCCGCCGGCAGCATGGAGCGCCTCTGGATCACCGATGCCTACATGGTCGCGCCTCCCCGGCTCTTCCAGGCCCTGCGGGACGCGGCCCGGGACGGCGTGGACGTGCGGATGCTGGTGCCCGGCTCGAGCGACCTGCCCCTGATTCGCAACCTGTCGCGCATCGGGTACCGGGACCTGCTCCGCAGCGGTGTGCGGATCTACGAGTGGGACGGGCCCATGCTCCACGCCAAGACCATCGTCTCCGACGGCCGCTGGGTCCGGATCGGCTCCAGCAACCTCAATCCCTCCAGCCTCATCGGGAACTACGAGCTGGACGTGCTGGTCGAGGATCCCACCCTCGCGGAGGCGATGGAACGGCAGTTCCGGCTGGACATCGGCCGAAGCCGCGAGGTGCGCCGCCGGCCGCTCCGGGGCCCCCGGCGCATCAGCGAGGCGCTGCCCACCGCCCTCACCCGGAGCGACCCCGAGGTCGCATTGGCCGAGTACCGGCGGAGCCGGCGCGAGACCCGCCGGCGTGCTGCCCTCGCGCTCCGGGCCCTCGCCTCCAATGCCCGGCGCTCGGTCTTCCTCCCGCTGGCCGGGATCTTCGTGGCGCTGGGCCTGCTCTTCTTCGCGCTGCCCCGGGAGACCGCCTACGTCTTCGGCGCCATCTGCGGCTGGCTGGCGATCAGCGCGGGTCGCGAGGCCTTCCGGAGGCGGGCGGACAAATAGGGCCGGGTCGTCTCCGCGACGGTCCGCCGCCTGCAGACATCTTCCTCGGGGCTGTCTTCCCGGGTGTGCCGAAGTAGCATTCGTCAGGTAACGGCGTCTACCCAGCTCATTCATCGGATCGGAGCGCATGACCCTTCGACCGGGCGCGGTCCTGCTGTTGGCGGGCCTGGCCGTGCTCTCCTCGCGGGTGCAGGCTCAGCAGCGGGCGGTCACCCTCGCCGACGCCATCCGGCTGTCGGAGCGGGTGCAGCCGCTGGTGGTCCGCGCCGCGGGCGACCTGGAGACCGCGGCCGCCCAGCGGCGGAGCGCCTGGGGCGCCTACCTTCCGTCGCTCACGGCCAGCTCCTCGGCCAGCTCCTTCTTCTCCGAGGGCACCTCGCGGGTCGACCCGGTCACCGGCCAGCTGCTCAGCGGGAACAGCTCCAACCGGAGCCTGAGCACCTCCCTGTCGGCGAGCGTGGACCTCTTCACCGGCTTCCGCCGCGGCGCCGAGGGAAGGGCGGCCCGGGCGAGCCAGACCGCCGCGGAGGCCTCGTTCGTGGATGCCCGGTTCCAGCAGGCGCTGGAGACGACCAACCAGTTCCTCGACGCCCTGGCCGCCCGGCAGCTCCTCCGGGTCCGCGAATCCAGCGTGCGGCGGGCGGAGGAGCAGCTCAAGACCTCGATCGCCAAGCTTCGCGCGGGCTCCGCCACGCGCTCGGACTCGCTGCGCTCCCGGGTGACCCTCGGCAACGCGCAGCTGGACCTGATCCGGACCCGGACCGACCTCGCCGCCGCGGAGGCCGGGCTGGCGCGGCTGATCGGCGAGACCGGACGGGTGAGCGCCTCGGACGACTCGGCGTTCTATCAGGTCGGGCAGATGCCGGACACCGCCGCGATCCGGGCCGAAGCGGAGGCGAAGAGTCCCAGGATCCAGAGCGCGAGCGCGGTGGCCGAGGCGGCCCGCGCCGGCCTCAAGGCCTCGCGCTCGGCGTACTGGCCGAGCCTCTCGCTCTCCGCCAACACCGCGTGGAACGCGAGCCGCTCGAACGACTACGACCTGTTCAACCAGCGGCAGCTCAGTCTCGGCCTCCGCTGGAACCTGTTCGACCGGTTCGACCGCGAGCTCGCGGTCGCGCAGCGGTCCGCGGCCGCCGAAGTGGCCGACGCGACCGCGGCCGACGAGCGGCGGGCGGTCGCCGCGGAGCTGACCGCGAGGCTCGCGGAGCTGGACGCGGCCCGGCTGCAGATCGAGATCACGCTCACCAGCGTCCTGGCGGCGACCGAGGACCTCCGGGTGCAGCAGGAGCGGTACCGGGTGGGCGCCTCGACGATCGTGGACGTGCTCACTTCGCAGGAAGCCCTCAATCAGGCGGAGGTCGACGTGGTGGTGGCCAGATTCGACTACCTGCGCGCCAAGGCGTCGCTCGAGGCCCTGATCGGACGGACCCTGTGAGCAGCTCGCTGGCCGATACCGCCGAGCGGATGGCGATGCTGCCTCCCGACGTCCCGCGCGACGCCGTCATCGTCACCCGGAACCTTCAGCGCGATTACGACATGGGCGGAGAGGTCGTACACGCCCTCCGCGGGGTGGACGTCACGATCAGGAAGAACGAGTTCGTCGCGATCATGGGCCCGTCGGGCTCGGGCAAGTCCACCCTGATGAACCTCATCGGCTGCCTGGACAGCCCCACCGGCGGCGAGTACTGGCTCAACGGCCACCGGGTGTCGGAGCTGGGCGACGACGCGCTCGCGCGGATCCGCAACAAGGAGATCGGGTTCGTGTTCCAGACCTTCAACCTGCTGCCCCGCGCCACGGCGCTCCACAACGTGGAGCTGCCCCTGGTCTACGCCG
>CAMPKP010000208.1 GCA_946887295.1 uncultured Gemmatimonadota bacterium
ACGGCGGAGACCGCGAAGAGCACCAGCAGAGAAGAAGCGCGCATCATCACTCCGAGTTCATGGGTTGGTGGCGACCGCGGTCCGGCCCAAGCGCCGGGACCACGAAGGAAGCCGGGCCGCTCCTGGCGTCTGGAGCTGCCGTACCCGGCCGGTTTCGGTGTCGAGGATCCAGATCTGACGCCGCCCGCTGCGATCAGAGACGAAGGCGATGTGGCGGCCGTCGGGAGCCCAGGTCGGATCTTCGTTGCGGCCCGACGAGGTGAGCTGAACCACCCGCCGGCCTCCGACATCCACCATGAAGATCTGCGGGCTGCGCGAGACGTCGCGATGGAATACGACTCTGGCCCCATCCGGCGACCACTCAGTAGCGTGTGAAGCGCCTGTGGCGCCGTAGTCGAACGGGGCCAGCAGCTCCTGATCGGTGCCGTCCGCGGCCATCACGTAGATCTGGGGCGGTCCCGAGCGCGTGGACACGAACGCGATGCGGCGCCCATCTGGAGAAAAGGTTGGTGACAAGTTGTCAGCGTAGCGTCCCACGGTCAAGCGCTGCGCGCAGCAGCGGTCGGCCACGTTGGAGACGAAGATGTCGGTGCCGCTCTCGTCGGAGTGCGCGAACGCCAGCATCCGGCCGTCCGGCGCGAACGCCGGCGTGATGTTGAGCGCGCTCTGCGCTCCGGGCGCGACCGTCGTGGCGCCGCCCGTGAGGCTCTGCACGATCACGCCGCCGCGTCCGGCCTCCAGCCGGGTGTACGCGATGCGCTGCCCGTCCGGCGACCACACCGGCGAGAGCGAGGTGACCCCCTCCTGCGTGAGCGGCACCGAGGTCTCGCCATCGCTGTCGATCCGGTACACCCGCCCGTTGGACACGAAGAGCAGCCGGGTCGCCCCGATCCCGGGCGTGCCGCTGGCCCACTGCGCGATCTGGTCGGCGACGCGGTGCAGCTCCAGCCGGTAACCCGGATCGGTCTCGGCCGGGAGCGTGAACGTTCCCTCGTTGCGGACCTTCTGCAGGTTGATGTCGTGCAGCCTCGCGGTGACTCCCCCGGCTGCGGGCGCCAGCTCCACGCCGAGCTGCGCGCCCATGGTCTTGTAGATCCCGTAGCTGACCGTCCCGCTCCGCTCGCCCGGCGGCGCCGGGTCCGAGGAGGTGAAGTCTCCGCCGACCATCTCGAACCGGTCGGTGAAGTCGAGGTCGCGGCGGACCACGGCGCGGACGGTATCGAGCCCCGAGCCGGGCAGCATCACCAGCCCCGGGCGGGTCCCCGAGTATTCCAGGCCGAGGCGGACTCCCTCACGGGCCTGGGTCGTGTCCTGTGCGGCCACCGGAGCGGCGGCGAGGGCGAGCAGCAGTGGAGCGAGGAGTCGTCTCATTGAGTCGCAGGCTTGAAGTAGAAGCTCACAGGGAGAACGTCGGCTTCCCACCCGTCCGGCAACGGTCCGAACGCGAGCGCGTTGCCCGCCGCCTCGACGGCGCCCTGCGCCCCGAGGTCGAAGGAAAAGCTGCCGGAGCGGGTGACGAACCGGATGTCGTGCACGGTCCCGTCGCGCCGGATGAGGAAGCTGATCTCGGCAAAGCTGTTCTGCCGCGCTCCTTCGCGATCCCAGCGCTGGTAGATCTGATTCACGATGTTCCGCAGGTACTCGGGAAAAGGAAACTCCAGGCCCGGCGTCTTGATCGTCACGGCGTCGGTGCCGGTGCTCGGCGTCTCCCCTTCGGCCGGCGTGACCGGTGCGGCGGTCGGGGGTGGCGGCTCCCGGTCGGGCTCCGTCGGCGCCGGCGGCTTGGGCTCCGGCTTCGGCGGCGTCTTCGGCGGCGGCGTGGGCTTCGGCTTCACCGGCGCCGGCTTCTCCTGCGGGGGCGTCGGCACGGCCTCACGCGCGATTCGCTTGCGCTCGGTCGGCGCCGGGGCGGCGACCAGGTTCACCGCGTAGACCGGCGGGGTCGCCGCCGATGAGCGAACCTGGCTGAAGAGGAACAGCGCGGCGGCCGCATGGACCGCGACGGTTCCGATGCCTCCCGCCAGCTTACTGCGCCCGTCGCCGCGATCGGGGCCCCGCAGGTTCACGACGGCCCTTCCTCCTGGGCGACGAGTCCCACGTTCTGCACACCGGCTCCCCGAATCACCGCGAGCACCCGCACCACGTCACCATACGGCACCCGGGTGTCCGCCTGGAGGTACACGCCGGACGGCTTCCGGGTCGCCACCAGCGACCGGAAAGTCACCCTGAAGTCCCGAAACGACACCTGCGTCTGGTCCACGAAGATGCGGCCGTCCCGATTGACGGACACGACCATGCCTTCCTTGGGCGAGAGGGGCCGCGCCTCGGCCCTGGGAAGCTCGACGTCCACGCCCCCCTGCATCATCGGTGCCGTGATCATGAACACGATCAGAAGCACCAGCATCACGTCCACCAGCGAGGTGACGTTGACATCGGCCATGAGGTTCAGCTCGCCCCGCTGGCTTCCGAGTCCACCGCCGAGACCCGCCATCTTAGAACATCCCTTCCCGGGCCATGGTGCCGATCAGCTCGTTGGCGAAGCCCTCGAGCTCGCCGGCGAACAGCCGCACCCGGTTGACGTACAGGTTGTAGGCGATGACCGCGGGGATCGCGGCCGCCAGGCCGGCGAACGTCGCCACCAGGGCCTCCGCCACGCCCGGCGCCACCGCGGACAGGTTGCCCGATCCCTTCGTGGCTATCCCGGTAAATGCGTTGATGATGCCGATCGTCGTGCCCATGAGGCCGAGCAGCGGGCTCACCGACCCGATGGTCGCGAGCCAGGGGATGTAGTGGCCCAGCAGGTCCCGCTCGGCGGCGACCTCCTTCCCCAGCACCATCTTCAGCGCCTCGAGCTGGGTCATCGAGAGGGAGCTGCGGTCGGCGCCGCGCTCCTCCCGCAGCGCGCCGGGGCGGAGCTCCGAGTAGAAGGTGATCGCTTCCCGGAAGAGCCGGTTGTAGGGCGAAGGCGGCTGCTTCATCACGGCATGGTAGGCGTCCTGCAGCCGGGTGGTCCGCTCCATCTCCGCGAAGAAGCGGTCGGCCTGCTTGTTCAGGCGCCGGAACTGCCACCACTTGAGGATGATGATGAACCAGGACACCAGGGAAAAGAGGACCGTGATGGCGAGGACGATCTTCGTCTCGAGGCTGGCGGTGAGCACCAGCTCGATCGGGGTGCGGGGGATCGCGCCCCCGGTCTGCAGGATCACCGGCCCTCCTTCCGGAACCACTCCACCAGCTGGGGCAGCCCCTCGTCGAACTGGACCTCCGGCTTCCACTTGAGGACCTTGCCCGCCTTGCTCACGTCGAGCGAGCTGCGGTACAACTCGCCCGCGCGGGCCGGCGCGAACTCGATCTCGGGCTTCTTGCCCATCACCTGCCCGACGATCTCCGCCAGCTCGAGCACGCTCGTCTGGGTCGCGGTGGCGATGTTGAAGGCGGTGGCGTCGATATCGGAGCCGGGCGGCACGGCGGCCGTGCTCGCCAGCACGTTGGCCCGGGCGACGTCGCGCACGAAGACGTAGTCGCGGGTCTGGCGGCCATCGCCGAAGACCGTCAGCGGCCGGTTCTCCAGCAGCCGGGAAACGAAGATGGAGACCACGCCCGCCTCGGACTTGGGATCCTGGCGGGGGCCGTACACGTTGGCGTAGCGCATCGCGACGGCTTCGAAGCCTCGAAGCGCGGCGAGGGCGCGCAGGTAGTACTCGCCCGACAGCTTGCTCACGCCATACGGGGAGATCGGGCCCTTCGGGGCGGTCTCGGGCGTGGGAACCACGTCCGGGTCCCCGTAGACCACGCCGCCGCTGCTCGCGAACACGACTCTCCGCACCCCGCCCGCCCCCGCCCCGTCGAGCAGGTTCACCAGCCCGACCACGTTGATGGCCGCATCCAGCGCGGGCTCATCCACCGACACCCGCACGTCGATCTGCGCGGCGTGGTGGTTCAGGACGGTGAATCCCCCCTCAGCCAGGAGCTTCCGCGCCTCGGGGGACCTGATGTCGGCGTGGACGAGGCGAGCGCCGGCCGGGACGTTGTGCCGCTTGCCGCGGGACAGATCGTCGAGCACGACCACTTCCCAGCCCTCGGCCAGGTACTGCTCGGCGATGTGGGAGCCGATGAAGCCCGCGCCGCCGGTGACCAGAACCCGGCCGCTCATTCGCTGACTCTCGCCATGTGATCTCCAATGGGGTCTCGTTCGCCGCGGGGGACGCGGAACAGCCCGCAATGTAGGGAGGTGTGGCCGCTCCACGGTAGGGCGGTGCGGGGAAGAAACCGGCGGGAGTCCGGCGCGGGGGTGACCAGGAAACAGACGCTGGTGCCAAAGTCGGGCGGGGCGGAGGGCTCGCGCCCCCCGCCCCGCCCGACCCGCGTCCTG
>CAMPKP010000209.1 GCA_946887295.1 uncultured Gemmatimonadota bacterium
GCGGCCGACGGTGCCGCCGCGCCCGTGGAACAGGCGCAGGCGCACGCGCGCGTCGCGGAAGACCTGGACCAGGTTGACTTCGGCCTTGTAGAGCTCCCAGTTGGACGCGAGGAAGCCCCCGTCCTTGTTGGAGTCGGAGTAGCCGATCATGACCTCCTGCATCCCGCCCTGTGCCCGCACGCTGCGGCGCACCAGAGGAACGGTGAGCAGCTCCTTCATGATGGCGGGTGCCCGCTGCAGGTCCTCGATGGTCTCGAAGAGGGGAACGATGGGCAGAGTGGAGCTCTCCACGCCGGCGGTGTCGGCGAAGAGTCCGGCCGTCTTCGCCAGCAGGTAGGCGCCGAGCACGTCGCTGACGCTGCGGGTCATGCTCAGCACGAAGGTGCCGAACGCCTCCCGGTCGATCTCCTTCCGCAGCTGCCGCACCAGCGCGAACATCCCGAGCGTCTCGGCGGTCTCGGCCGAAAGCACGGGCGCCGAAGCGCCGGGGGACAGCGGTCGCGCCAGCTCGCCCGCGATCCAGGCGCGCCACCCGTCCGGCTCGGACGGAGCCTCGGCGCCGCCGGCGGTGGCGGCGTGCAGCGCGCGCAGCGCGGCGTTGAGCTTGGTGGTGTTCTCCCGTACGTCGAGCCGCACGGTGCTGAAGCGGAACGCCTCCACCTCGCGCCGGACCGGCAGCACCAGCGACCCGGCCAGCTCGCGGTGGCCCGAATCCACCAGCTCGGATTCGATGAGCCGCAGGTCGGAGATCAGCGCGTCGGCGGAGGCGTACGCCGCCGGATCGGGGCCGGTGTCGCCGCGCTCGGTGGCGCGGATCATCACCTCGAGCCGCCGGAGCATGGTCGCCAGGTACTGCCGGAAGATCTCCCCGGGGTTGCGGCTCGCGATCGCCTCGGGCTCGCCGGTGGCGGCCAGCTCCCGGTCGAGCGCCTGGCGGAACCGGTCCGAGGGCGGCACGGCGCGCTCGGTGATGCTGAGCGCCCGCACCAGCTCGCCCAGCCGGCGGTGATAGCGCCGGAGGCCGGTGAGCCGGTTCTCCAGCAGCGTGGTACGGGTGACCTCGTTGGTGACGAACGGATTGCCGTCGCGGTCGCCGCCGATCCAGGAGCCGAACTGGAAGAAGGCGGGGACGTTGAACGTCTCGCGCGGGTAGTACTGCTCCAGGGCCCGCTCGACCTTGTCCATCAGGTCCGGCACCGCCTCGAACAGCGTCTCGTTGAAGAAGTGGAGTCCCCAGTAGACCTCCTGGGGAACGGTCGGCTTGGCGAGCCGCAGCTCGCCGGTGAGCCACAGCAGCTCGATATCGTTGCGGAGCCCGTCCACCAGGGCCTGCCGCTCGCGCGGGGTCCAGCGCGGCGACTCGAGCTCGACCAGGCGCCGGTAGATGCGGCGGTGCTTCTCGAGCACCGTGACCCGCTTGGCCTCGGTGGGATGCGCCGTGATGACCGGACGAACCCTGAGCGCGCCCAGGAGCTGGTGGATCTCGGCCGCGGGGATGCCGGACGCGGCGGCGGACGAGATGACCTGCGCGAAGGTGCCGCGGAGCTGCTCGTGCCCGCGCTCGGCCTCGATCTGACGCCGCCGCCGCATCGCCGCGTTCTGTTCGGCGATGCTCAGCAGCTGGAACCAGATGCCCTGCACCTGCAGCGTCCGGGCGAGGATCTCGGGGCTGAGCTCCCCGACCTCGCGCTCGCCGCGGAGCACCGGCTCCACCTCCGGCTGCCGGGTGCGCACCAGCTCCAGCAGCAGTCCGGAGAGGAGCTCGACGACCTCGGTCGCGTATGCCGCCGCACTCGCCGCCGCAGGATCCACCGATTCCGGCAAGGTGGCCGCGGAGAACGGCTCGAGCCCGGCCAGCGTCACACCACCTTGTCCCGGAGCGGTTGGCCCTGGAAGAAGCGCCGCAGGTTCTCCAGCGCGCGCATCCCCATCGCCACCCGGGTCTCCCGCGTGGCGCTGCCGAGGTGGGGCAGCAGGACCACGTTCTCCATCGCCAGCAGCTCGGGCGACACCTGCGGCTCGCGCTCGTAGACGTCGAGGCCCGCGCCCGCCAGCCGGCCGCCGCGGAGCGCCGCCACGAGGGCCGCCTCGTCCACCACGTCGCCCCGCGCCGTGTTGATGAGGTAGGCGCCGGGCTTGAGCAGGGCCAGGCGCTCCGCGTTCATGAGGTGCCGGGTCTCGGGAGTCGCGGGGCAATGCAGCGAGACGAAATCCGCCTCCTCCAGCACCTGCTCGAGCCGCTCGCGCGGCTCGGCGCCGAGCGCGGCGGCCGCCTCGGGCGACGGCGGATACGGATCGTGGAAGATGATCCGCATCCCGAACCCATGGTGGGCCCGCTGGGCGACCGCGCGGGCGATCCGCCCCATGCCGACCAGGCCGAGCGTCTTGCCGCTCACCTGGGTGCCGAGCATGTGCGTGGGACGCCATCCGGTCCATCCGCCGGAGCGGACGTGGCGCTCGCCTTCGCCGGCGCGCCGGGTGACGCCGAGCAGGAGCGTCATGGCGATGTCGGCGGTGGCGTCGGTGAGCACGTCGGGGGTGTTGGACACGGCCAGGCCGCGGGCCTTCGCCGCCTCGACGTCGATGTGGTTGAAGCCCACCCCGAAGTTGGCCAGCAGCCGGGCGCGCCGCGGCTCGACCGACAGCACCTCCGCGTCGAGTCGGTCGGTCACGGTGCAGAGCAGCGCGTCGGCGGTCTTCAGGGCCTCGCGCAGACCATCGGGGCCGAGCGGCCGATCCTCGCGGTTGAGCCTCGCGTCGAAATCCCGCTCGACCTCGCGCTCGACCGGCTCCGGCAGCCGCCGGGTGACCACCACGACGGGCTTGGCCGTCATCGGGCGACCGTCTTCCGCTGCGGGCGCTTGGCCAGCGCGGCCCTCACGGTCGACCCCAGCTCCGCGGCGCTCGGCGCCACGGTGAGCCCGGCCGAGCGCATCATCTCGGCCTTCTCCGCGGCCGTGTCGCCGAAGGCGCTGATGATCGCGCCGGCGTGCCCCATCCGCCGGCCCTTGGGTGCGGTGAGCCCTGCCACGTAGCCGATCACCGGCTTGGTCATGTTCTCCTTGGCGAACAGCGCCGCCTCGGCCTCCTGGGGGCCGCCGATCTCGCCGATGATGAAGACCGCCTCGGTCTCGGGGTCCTGTTCGAACAGCTTGAGGTGGTCGAGGAACGAGCTGCCGTTGATGGGATCGCCGCCGATCCCGACGCTGGTGCTGATGCCGATGCCCAGGTCCTTCATCTGAGAAGCCGCCTCGTAGCCCAGCGTCCCCGACCGCGTGACCAGGCCGACGCTTCCGCGCATGTAGATGTGTCCCGGCATGATGCCGAGCATCGCCTTGCCCGGGCTGATCACGCCGGCGCAGTTGGGGCCGACCAGGGTGCTGCGGCGCTCCCTGGGGAAGCGGAACAGGTACCGCTTCACCATCATCATGTCCTGCGCGGGAATGCCGTCGGTGATGGTGACGATGAAGCGCACCCCCGCGTCGGCCGCCTCCATGATCGAGTCGGCGCAGAACGCGGCGGGGACGAAGATGATGCTCGCGGTCGCGCCCGTCTCCCGCACCGCCTCCTTCACGGTGTTGAACACCGGCCGGTCGAGATGCCGGGACCCGCCTTTGCCCGGCGTCACCCCGCCGACGATCTCGGTGCCGTACGCCATCATCTCGCGGGCGTGGAACGTGGCCTTGTCCCCGGTGAAGCCCTGGACCAGGACCTTGGTGGTGTCGTCGATCAGGATGCTCATGGCTGTCCGTCGCCGCTGGAGGTCTTGAGGGCCGCGACGACCCGCTCGGCGGCTTCCGAGAGCGTGTCGGCGGTGATGATCGGCAGGCCGCTCTCCTTGAGGATGCGCCGGCCCTCCTCCACGTTGGTGCCGGCGAGCCGGACGACCAGCGGGATCTGGAGCTCGGTCTCCCGGGTCGCCTGCACCACGCCCTGGGCTACCCAGTCGCACCGGTTGATGCCGGCGAAGATGTTCACCAGCATCGCCTTGATGTTGCTGTCCGAGAGCACCAGCCGGAAGGCTGCCGCCACCCGGTCGGGCGAGGCGCCACCGCCGACGTCGAGGAAGTTGGCCGGCGCGCCGCCCGCGTGCTTGATCATGTCCATCGTGGCCATGGCGAGCCCGGCGCCGTTGATGATGCATCCGATGTCGCCGTCGAGCGCGACGTAGTTGAGCCCGTGCTCCGCCGCCTGCGCCTCGCGCGGATCCTCCTCGGCGTAGTCCCTGAGCTCGCTGACGTTGGGCCGGCGGAACATCGCGTTGTCGTCGAAGGTCATCTTGCAGTCGAGCGC
>CAMPKP010000210.1 GCA_946887295.1 uncultured Gemmatimonadota bacterium
CCGCCGCGGCCGCGAACGGCGCGAAGCCCCGCTTGCTGTAGTAGTACGCCGCGCCGCCGACTCCCCCGGCGATCGCGAGCACCAGCCACAGCCAGCCGAGCCCGGAGCCGCCGCGGCGCATCGCGACCGACCGGTCGGCCACCCGGCGCGGCGCGTCGCGCCGCTCGCGAGGGGTGGCTCTCCGGTTCACCAGCGGAGAGTCGATCGGGGCCGTCGGCTGGCTCACGATGAGGGCCGGCCGGCCGAGCGCCGGGCTGGGCACCGTCGAGCCCGCGGCGGCGCCGACGCCGGCTATGGCGGCGCTCGCCCGCACGCTGCCGGGGGCCGCGATCGGCTGCCCCTGCAGCGAGGCCACCAGCTCCTCGCAGCTCTGGAAGCGGTCGGCCGGATCCTTCATCAGCATCCGCTTGATGACCTCGAAGACCCGTCGCTCGTCGGCCGTGATGAGCTGCGGCGTCGGGATCGGCTCGGTGATGTGCTTGTAGCCGATCGAGAAGCTGTCCTCGCCGTCGTAGGGCACCGTCCCCGCGAGCGCCTGGTAGGCCACCACGCCCAGGCTGTAGATGTCGCTCCTGCCGTCGATCGCCTGGGCCCTGGCCTGCTCCGGGCTCATGTAGTGCGGCGTGCCGATGGACATGCCCGTGCCGGTGAGCCGCTGGCCGGAGGCCGCCTTGGCGATGCCGAAGTCGGTCAGGACGCACTGTCCGAACTCGTCGAACATGATGTTGTCGGGCTTGATGTCCCGGTGGACGATGCCGCGCTGGGCGGCGTATCCCAGGGCGCTGCCGGCCTCGATGAGGAGCCGACGGATCTCCGGCGGCATCAGCCTCCGGCGCTCGGCCAGGACGGTGGCGACCGAGCCGCCCCGCAGGTACTTCATGACGAAGTAGATGACCCGGCCGGAGCGGCCGACCCGGAAGATCGGGATGATGTTGGGATGCTCCAGCTGGGCGGCGGTGCGTGCCTCCCGCTGAAACCGCTCGACGAACTCCGAGTCGAAGGCCAGCGAGAACGGCAGCACCTTGATCGCCACCTCGCGCTCGAGATGGCGATCGCGGGCCCGATACACCATGGCCATGCCGCCCCGCCCCAGCTCCTCGATGATCTCGTACTCGGCCGCCAGGGCCTCGCGCACCAGATCGGTCTCTTCCAGAGCGCCGGTGGCGATCGCGTGGACCGGCGTGGTGGCCATCAGATCGAGACCGCAGGAGGGACAGAACTTGGACTTGCCGGTGATCTCGCTGCCGCAACGGGAGCAGAACATGCGCGGAAGCTACCGACCCTCCGGGGGGAGTCAAGCAGGAATGGGACATGGCGTTGTGCGAGACGGAATGCAGAAGGCAGGCCGGACCGGCGGGGGTCGGGCGGCGCCGCGGAGCCCGTGAAAAAGCGTGCTCTCCTATGAGATTCCGCCGCGCCCGCCGGCGAACGCGCCGCTCCGTCGCCATGGCACGCACCGTGCAAGGATCGGCACCCAATCCCCTGCCCAATCCGGAGAGTCGCCGTGGTCCCGTACCACACCATTGCCTTCAGCCAGCAGAAGCTGCGCGCCGCCCTCCGCCGCGCCGAGGGCCAGGAGCCGGCCTTCAACTACGGCTTCGTGGTCCACTCGCGGCGCCACAACGAGCGCCCCACGCTCGGCGTGATCACCCTCCAGGGCGAGAGCCTGACCCTCAGCGAGCAGCTGCTGAAGGGGCTCGACGGGCTGCCGATCTGGCTCTTCGGACACGCGAGAATCACGTTCGCCGCCGGCGACACGATCGAGTCCACGGACGCCGGCAAGCCGATCGCGGCCCAGCGGCCGCTCTCCACGCTGGTGATGCACATCTCGACGTTCGATACCAGCGCCGGGGTCACCCAGCATCTGGTGCAGGTCGAGGCCCTGGTGCGGGCCGAGACGCTGGTGCAGCCCCTGCTGGTGCTGGCCCACGAGCGCCCGGCGGCCTGGCCGCTGTAGAGCGGCCTGGCCGCTGTAGAGAGGAAACGCCGTCCGAGTCGCTAGTCCTCCTGCACCACCTGGAACTGCTGCATCCGCTTGTCCGACCGGCCCTGACCGTCCTCCACCTCGACCTCGAGCGTGTAGTTGCCCGGCTTGAGCTTGTCGAGCTTGAGGCTCCGGCTGGTGCTGGTGACGGGGAACGTGGCCCGCTCCTCGAACTTGAGGCTGATCCGGGCCGACCCGCCGCCGAAGACCTTCTTGAGCAGCCCCCCTCCCCCGCCCTGCTTCCTGACCGCGATGCGCACGGTGTACTCGGTCCCCTCGCTCAGCCCCTCGACCTCGTAGTACAGCTCCATGTCCTCCTTCTTCCTGTAGGTCCGGAGCGGGTTGAAGACGACGGTGTCCGACGCGGTGCGCTGCCAGAAGAGGTTGGTGTTCCGGCTGCCGAGCACGAGGTCGCTCAGCGCGAGCGCGGTGGCGGTCGGCTTGCCCACCCGCACCGTATCGCTCGGAAGCAGGGTGCCGGTCTCTTCCCCCTGCTGGATGGCGAGGCGATAGGTGTACTTGCCGGCGGGCACCGGCACGGCGACGCGTCCCACCAGGTGCTCGCCGTCGGGCACCGGGGCCGGTGCGACGAAGTGGCGGGTGGTGTCCACTGACGCCGCCACGCGGCCCAGCCGGTCGGTGGCGACGAACCGTACCCGGATCGAGTAGAGATAGCCGCGCGTCACCATCACCGGCTCCAGGGTGGATCCCGCCACGGCGTAGGCGATCTGGATCTGGGTCGCGCCGGAGTCGTGTCCCACGGCCAGGACCTCGGTGCTCGCCTTGAGCTCCTCGGGGAATCGCAGCTCGTAGCTGTCGCTGGTGGTGCCCAGGGCGATGCTCTCCTGCCCGACCTGGCGCTCCTCGGTCTGGTACCGACCGGTGCTGATCCTGCCCGCGGCCTGGAGTCGTCCATAGATCGGCGCGAGCTGCTCGCGCGACAGGAGAAGCTGCTGCGCCACGGGGTCGCCCTCCGACCCGGCGAGCCCGCCCCGGAGGGCCAGGGCGTTGCTGAAGCCCAGCACGTCGAAGAGGCTCTCGACCAGCTTGAAGTCCTGCACGTCCTCGCGCGCCATGAAGTGGAAGATCATGTCGCCGTCGGGGCGGCTGTATCTCCAGGACTCGTTGGGCTCGAGCCCGGGCGCGGCGTAGCTCGCCCGGCTGCTCGGCTCGCCGTGGCGGATGTAGATGATGCCGCGATCGTCGAAGTCCCGGCTGCCCGAGCGGTACCGCTCGACGATGTCGTAGTGGCGGTTGAGCGAGGTGAGCTGGAAGTTCTTGCGGGCGTAGAAGAGCCGGCGGTAGTGCTCGCGGAGGCGCTCGCCCTCGCTCCGCAGCTCGACGTGGTCCCGCTCGCTCCAGAACTGCTTGAGGTAATCGGCCCGCCGCTGGCCCGAGGTGCGGTCGAGCTCGCCCATCACGCTGTCGGAGGCGATCGTCGCCAGGTCGGCCCGGAGGCCCGCGACGGTCACGGAATCGTCGGAGGCGGCGGCCTCGAAGTAGGGCGCGACACCGTCGAAGCGGCCCAGGAGGAACAGCGTCCGGGCGACCTCCAGCATGCCGAGGCTGCGGTTGGGCCCGGTGTCCACGTAGCCCTTGAAGGCGGCCAGCGCCGAGTCGCCGTCGCCCACCTCCCGCTCCACCCGGCCGCGCGCCAGCAGGACCTCGGGATGGGCCGCGGCCTCGGTGGAGGCCGCCCGGCGCAGGGCCTCGAGCGCCACGCCGAGCTTGATGTTGACCCGCTGGCGCAGCGCGGTGCTGGCGAGGTCCACGAGACCCCGGTCGAAGCTCGGGTCCACTTCCGCCGACTTCGCGAACGCCATGGCCGACCGGGTGAGGGCGTCCTTGCCCAGCATGGTCTTGATACCGGTGACGAAAGAGATCTGGGAATCGCCGACGCCGTACTCGGCGAATCCCATTCCGTACCAGCTGTACGGCCAGGTCGGCTGGAGATCGATGGCCCACTGGAACTCGGAGGCGGCATCCTCATAGTGGGACTGGCCGCCCAGCTCGCCCAGCCGGAGCGAGAGGAACCCCAGCCGCAGATGGGTCATGGCGTTGCCGCGCTCGGCTTTGGCCTGCTCGATGAGCCGCTTCTCGAGGGCCAGCAAGCCGGTCGAGTCCACCGTGGCGGCGATGGAGTCGCGGAAGCGCTCCAGCTCGGCGCGGTCGGCGGGCTCCTGCGCCGCGACCGGCCGAGCGACGGCCGGCGAGAGCAGGGCGATGGACAGCGCCGCGAGGAGATGTCGCGGCCGGAATCGGCGTCCGCGGCTCGCGGGGGGACGGTCTGGGAG
>CAMPKP010000211.1 GCA_946887295.1 uncultured Gemmatimonadota bacterium
GGCTGCTGCTGGGCCCTCATGGTGCTGCTGTTCGTCGCCGGAGTCATGAACCTGGCCTGGATCGCGGCCCTCGCGGGGTTGGTACTGGTCGAGAAGATCGTGCCCGGAGGCGGGTGGATCGGACGAGCCGGAGGCGTAGCACTCGTGGCTGCCGGCGTGTGGATGATCGCCAGGTAGAGCCACGAGCCACGCAGGACAACGGCAAAGAATCGGCGGCGGCGCGACTTTTTGAGGAGGGACGATGAACAAGCAAGCTCTCGACAGCTTCTGGGATCAATTTCGGCAGAAGTACGGCGTCTACCTTCGCCTGTTGGACATGCTCCCCGCGGAGCGGTACAAGGCCCAGCCGGTTCCGGGGCTGCGGTCGGCCGCCGAGCTGGCGGTCCACGTCTCCGGCACCGTAGTCCGGGACATCGCGCAGGGGATCGCGGCGGGCAGCATCACGGCCGATGAAGGGGCGGAGCCTCGCCTCGCGAACGACCTGGACAAGCCGGGCCTGATCGCCTTCGCCCGGCGGTGCTTCGACGAGGCCGACGCGGCGGTCGCCCGGATCGGGGACGCGGAGCTCCAGGCGATGGTGTCCACACCGTGGAAGCGGAGCTGGCCCGGGTGGCTCGGATTCTCCATCATGAACGAGGAGTTCGTCCATCACCGGGGGCAGCTCTACGTCTATGCGCGCCTCTTCGGTGTCGCTCCACCGTTCATCTGGAGCTTCGAGGACAACGCGGCGGAGTTCCGGCCGGCGACAAACGGCTAGCAGCGCGCGGCGCTCATCCCAGCCGGATGCAAAATCTTGCACGCACCTTTCTCTCCGTCCCGCTGGTCCTCCCATGTGCCGGTCTGTATGTTAGCGCTCAGGTGCACTCCTGGCTGTACAGCCCAACGCACCCGGTAGGAAGGAGCTCGGGATGAAGCACGTCGCCTGGCCCGTGGTCGTGTTGATCGTCGCGGCTCTCGCCGCCATCGTAGTGATGTTCGGCCTGGACCCGGATCCAGCGGTGCGCCAGCAGATACTCGGCCGCTTCGATGTCCTGATGCCGTTCATCGTCGGGCTGGGCGCCGGCGCTGGTGCCGGCGCCACGGCGGGGTTCGCCGGCGGATACCTGAGGGGCCACTCCGCAGGCAGGGCGCAGGCCGCCGCCGAATCGCGGCAGACGGTCGGGGCCGCCACCCTCCCGACCGATGAGGTCCGCCGGGCGGCGGAGGTGGTGCGCGTGGCCGCCGACGAGTGCGACCGGGCCGCGGATGATGCGCGAGCCGCGGCGGCCGCGCTCAAGATGGCCGCCGAGGAGGGGCGCGCGGCCGTCGACCTGCAGCGATCGCTGCTCGACGAGGTCCGGCGCACCGGACTCGGCGGCCCCGACGTCCTGGGACGCTCCGGATCGCGGCCGGGCGCCCCGAACATCTCGGTGCAACGCTAGCGGCAAGAAGAAAGGCCGCAGTTGGCGCCGGCCCTTCCGCTCCCCGTCATCGCGCTGTCGGCGGAGTAGCGCAAAGCCCGTCCCCGCCCCCATCTTCCAGCCCTACCCCAACGCAAGAACACCATGCCCGAGCTGCTCGGCAGACTCCAGTCCGCGCTGGCGGAGCGCTATCGCCTCGACCGGGAGGCGGGCGCCGGCGGCATGGCGACCGTCTATCTGGCGCAGGATCTCCGGCACGACCGGCGGGTGGCGCTCAAGGTGCTCCGGCCCGAGCTGGCCGCCGTGATCGGCGCCGAGCGGTTTCTGGCCGAGATCAAGCTCACCGCCAATCTGCAGCACCCCCACATCCTGCCGCTGTTCGACTCGGGCGAAGCCGACAGCTTCCTCTTCTACGTCATGCCGTTCATCGAGGGCGAGACACTGCGCGACCGGCTCACCCGGGAGAAGCAGCTGCCGGTGGCCGAGGCGGTCCGCATCGCGACCGAGGTGGCCAGCGCGCTGGACTACGCGCACCGCCACGGCGTGGTGCACCGCGACATCAAGCCGGAGAACATCCTGCTGCACGACGGCTCGGCGCTGGTGGCCGATTTCGGGATCGCGCTCGCGGCGAGCAAGGCGAGCGGCGCCCGGATGACGGAGACCGGGATGTCGCTCGGCACCCCGCACTACATGTCGCCCGAGCAGGCCATGGGCGAGCGCGAGATCACGGCCCGCTCCGACGTGTACGCCATCGGCGCCGTGCTCTACGAGATGCTCTCGGGCGACCCGCCGTTCACCGGCAGCACGGCGCAGGCCGTGGTCGCCCGGGTGGTGACCGAGAGCCCCCGGTCGCTCACCAGCCAGCGCCACACGATTCCGCGCCACGTCGAGGCGGCGGTGCTCACCGCGCTGGAGAAGCTGCCGGCGGACCGGTTCGCCTCCGCCACGCAATTCGCCGACGCGCTCAAGGACAAGAGCTACGTCACGGCCGGCTCGACCCAGGCGTCGCCCCAGGCGGCGGGTGCAGCCGGGATCGCCGCCGCGGCCGGCGCCCGGCGCCCGGGCCTCGCCACCATGGCCGCGCTCGGCGTGGCCGCCGTGGCCACGGCCGCCGCCCTCTGGGGCTGGCTCCGGCCGACGCCGGCGCCCGCGGTGCAGCGGTACAGCGTCCTGCTCCGGCCGAGCGAGGGGCTCCGGCCCTCGGGCGTCGCCGGCAACGTGGCCATCTCGGCCGACGGCAACCGCATCGCCTACGTCGGCGCGGCCGACGGCGGCAGCCGGCTCTGGCTCCGGGAGCACGACAAGCTCCGGCCGACGCCGATCGCCGGCACCGACAACGGCGTCAGCCCCTTCTTTTCCCCGGACGGCAGCCAGGTCGGCTTCATCTTCGGCGGGCGGACGCTCCGGATCGCGCCGCTCAACGGCGGCCCGCCGGTCACGCTGACAGACAGCCTCAACGCCTCGGGCGCGGACTGGGGCGCCGACGGCAACATCTACGTCGAGCTGAACGAGGGACTGGGCCGCATCCGCGCCACCGGCGGGCCGATCGAGGTGCTGTACCGGCTCTCGGACGAGCGCCAGGAGATCGGCGCGGAGTATCCCAATGCGATGCCCGACGGCAAGGGACTGGTGTTCCGCCATCGCGTCGCCGGCCAGGCGCCGAACGAATTCCAGATCATGGAGCTGGCCGTCCCCGGCGGCACGCCCCGCCCGCTCATCCGCGGCGTGTACGCCCGCTACGTGGCGTCCGGCCACCTGCTGGTGGTCACCGGCGACGGCAAGCTGCTGGCCATGCCGTTCGATCCGAAGAAGCGCGCCATCACCGGCCCGGCCGTGGCCATCATGGACGGCCTGCTCCGCTCGGGGCCGTTCGAGGTCAACTTCGCCATCTCCGCCAACGGCACGCTGGCCTACACCGCCGGCGGCAGCGCGGCGGCCACCAGCGCCTGGTGGGTGACGCGCAGCGGCGCAGCGGCGCCGGTGGACTCGAGCTGGATCCCCGACGGCAACATCACCACCGTCGCCCTGTCGCCGGACGGCAGGTCGGCGGCGGTCTCCCTGGTGAAGGGCGCGGCGCAGGACATCTGGGTCAAGCAGCTGCCCTCGGGCCCGTTCTCGCGCATCACGTTCGGCGATACGGTGCACACCCGCGCCGCGTGGACCGGGGACAGCCGCTCGGTGGTGTACATCAACGATCCGGGTGCCGGTGCGGGCGTGCCGATGATCACCCGTGCCGACGGGACCGGGGCGCCACGGGCGATGCTGCGCGCGCCGATGCTGTTCGCCCAGGTGGTGCAGACGGCCGACGCGAAGTGGCTGGTGCTCCGCCGCTCGTTCGCGGAGCCCGGGGCCGGCGACCTCTACGCCGTCCGCACGGGCGACAGCACGCTGGTCCCGCTGCTGACCAGCCCGGCGCGGGAGATGAGCCCGAGCGTGTCGCCCAACGGCCGCTGGCTGGCGTACGTCTCCGACGAATCGGGCCGGGACGAGGTGTACGTCCGGCCGTTCCCCGAGGTGGCGGCGGCGCGGTGGCAGGTGTCGGTGAGCGGCGGGACGATGCCGGTGTGGGCGCGGAACGGGCGCGAGCTGTTCTACCTCAACGGACGCGGGGAGATGGCGAGCCTCGCGCTGGCGCCGGGTCCCGGCTTCTCGGTGGGCCAGCCCCGGGTGCTGTTTCCGGCGGGACAGTACGTGATCGGTGGGAACGCCGGGGTGTACGACGTGTCGCCCGACGGCAGCCGATTCCTGATGATGCGGCCGTCGACCGGGGCCGGGGAGTCGGAGCTGGTGGTGGTGCAGAACTGGTTCGAGGAGCTGCGGGCTCGGGCGGGGGGTTAG
>CAMPKP010000212.1 GCA_946887295.1 uncultured Gemmatimonadota bacterium
GGGCGTGGGGGGGCCGCGGAGGCAGCGCGACCGAGGCGATGCTTCCGTCCGCGGCGAGCCACGACGCCTGGCTGGCCTCGGCGAAGTCGTGGTCGTCTCCGGCGACCCAGAAGATCGGTACCACCGGCCGTCCCCACTGCCGCTCCAGCCCCTGCGCGAGTGCCGCGGTGGAGAGCGCCTTGTACACCGTGTAGAGCGGTCCGGTGAACAGCCCTGGCTGCTGCCCGCTGGTGACGGCCAGCGCGCCCGGCTCGCGCAGGCGGGCCAGGGCCGCGTCCCGCGCCGCCGAAGCGACGAACGCCGGCTCGAGCGAAGGGTCCATGCCTCCGGCGCGCGCCGGCGGCAGGGTGAGCGGCGCGTCGAGCGGAGTGGGAACGAACCGGAAGCTCATGCGACGGGGCCCGCCAGAATGGTTCGCGGCGATCCAGGCTCCAGCGGTGCCGCGTCGTAGTCGCCGAAGCAGTGGCGCACCTCGACGCCCGCCCGGGCCAGCATCGCGGCGATCTCTCCCGATTCGAACAGCCGGACGCGCTCCATGAATCTCCGGCCACCCGGTGTGAGGATCGTCTTGCAGACGTAGCGACCGTCCGGCGATACCGACCGGGCGACGTCCACCTCGGCGCCCTTGACCGCCACCCGCTCGCGCGGCACCAGGCGCGCGCGCACCTCGGCGGCGTTCAGGAAGTCGATCACGAACCAGCCGCCGGGCCGGAGCGTGCCGACCATCTCGCGGAGCGCGCCCGCATGCTCCTCGTCGTGCTCGAAGTAGCCGAAGCTGGTGAAGAGGCTCACGGTCAGATCCATGCTGCCGGGCCGGATCGGGAGCCGGCGCATGTCGGCCCGCACCAGCGGCGCGTCCGTGATGCCGCGAGCAATGGTGAGCAGGGTGCGCGACAGATCCACCCCGAAGCAGCGCGCGCCGGTAGCGCGGAAGGCGCGCGCGTGCCGCCCCGCGCCGCACCCCACGTCGAGCACCCTCCATCCGGGCCGGAGTCCCGTGACCCCCGCCACGAGGGCGACCGCGCGCTCCGCCTCGGCCTCGTCCCGATGCGGGTAGAGCTGCAGGTATTCCTCGCCGAACCACTCCTCGAACCATTCGGGCATCGGTGTCAGGGTCGTCCCTTGTGGTAGGGCTCGCCGCGAATGATCGTGAAGGCCCGATAGAGCTGTTCGGCGACGACGACTCGCGCCAGCTCGTGCGGCAGCGTCAGGGGGCCGAGGCTCCAGCGCGCCGCGGCCGAGTCCAGCAGGCCGGACGCGAGACCGTGGGAGCCGCCGAGGACGAAGGCGAGCGGACGGGCCGCCACTCTCCAACCCTCCATCCGCCTGGCCAGTTCCTCGCTGGTCCAGGCCGATCCCTCGCGGGCCAGCGCCACGACCGTCGCGCCACCTGGCATCCGGGCCCGCAGCCGCCCCGCCTCCTCTTCACGCTGGGCCTCCACCGTGGGCGCACGGCTCGCCTCACGAACCTCGATCTCGCTCACCTTCGTGTATCGGCTCAGACGCCGGAGGTAATCGTCGCAGGCCTCGCGAAAGGAGGACCGCAGCCGGCCGATCCCCAGGATGACCAGGTCCATGGCCTAGGCGTACATCCCCCGCAGCCGGTGAACCGCCGCCACCCGCTCGATCGCCAGCATGTACGCGCCGATGCGGAGATTGAGCCCATGGCGGCCGGCCATGCTCGCCACCTCCTCGAACGACTCGACCATGATCCGCTCTAGCCGCTGGTTGACCGTATCCTCGTCCCAGAAGTAGCCGCCCCGGTCCTGCACCCACTCGAAGTAGCTCACCGTGACGCCACCGGCGTTGGCGAGGATGTCCGGGATCACGAACACCCCGTTCTCCTCCAGGATCTTGTCCGCGTTCGCCGTGGTCGGGCCGTTGGCGCCCTCGCAGATGACCCGCGCCTTGATCGCCTTCGCGTTGTGACTGGTGATGACGTTCTCCATCGCGGCCGGGACCAGCACCTCGCAGTCGAGGGTGATGAGCTCCTCGTTGGTGATGTGGTCGGCCTCCTTGTAGTCGCTGAGGAAGCGGCGCTGGCGGGAGTGCTGCAGGACATCGCGGATCTTGAGCCCGTCGGGGTTGTACACGCCGCCCGACTTGTCGCTCACCGCCACCACGCTCATGCCCAGGCTCTCCATGAGCTGCGCGGCGACGGACCCCACGTTGCCGAAGCCCTGGATGGCCACGCGGGTGCCCTCGATGGGCATCCGCAGGCGCTTGAGCGCTTCCCGCGTGACCAGCATGCATCCCCGCCCCGTCGCCTCCCGGCGGCCCAGCGAGCCGCCCATCTCGACCGGCTTGCCGGTCACCACCGCGGTCACGGTGTGGCGCTTGTGCATGGAGTAGGTGTCCATGATCCACGCCATCACCCGCTCGTTGGTGTTGACGTCTGGCGCGGGGACGTCCGAGTCGGGGCCCAGGGTCTCGATGATGGCCGAGGTGTAGCGCCGGGTGATCCGTTCCAGCTCGGCGTTGGAGAGCTGGAACGGATCGCAGACCACGCCGCCCTTGGCCCCGCCGAAGGGAATGTTGACCACCGCGCACTTCCACGTCATCCACGCCGCCAGCGCCGTGACCTCGTCGAGCGTCACCGCGGTGTCGAAGCGGATGCCGCCCTTCGCCGGGCCGCGCGAGGTGTTGTAGAGCACGCGGTAGCCGGTAAAGACGTCCACGTCCCCGCTGTCCCGCACGATCGGCACCGAGACGATGATCTGCTTCTCCGGCGCGCGCAGCACCTTGTAGAGGCCGGGGTCGAGGCTCAGCCGCTGGGCCGCATAATCGAACCGCGACATCATGGCCTCGAATGGATTCTCCTCCGCCAGGAGGGCGCTGTCCTTGTCGGGGCGGATGACGTCCTGGCTCGAGCGTGACACGGTGGTCATAGAGTGAGGTCCGAGATCTCCAAAGGGGTCACAGATGTTCCACGGGGGTGACGACGGCATCCAGCGCGGCGGCTATCCGCTCGCCGCCTTCCTCCCATTCGAGATCGAGCACGGCCACCAGCGGCTCGGGCACCGACTGCGGCCAGCGGTCCCGCAGCTTGACGGCGTCCTTCTGGGTGATGACCACGTGATCGGCCCGGCGTGCGGCGTGGGCCAGCCAGGCTACGTCCTCGTCGCGGTAGTCGTGGTGATCCTTCCAGGTGGCGACCTGCACCGCGGCCCCGGTGCGCTTTACCTGGGCCACGAACGCATCGGGGTCGGCGATCCCGGAGGCGGCGACCACCCGCTTGCCCGCGAGCGCGTCGGCCGGCGCCCGCGTCCCGCTCACCAGCCCCTCCAGCGAGCGAAGGCCGAGGTGGGCGATCGCGACCGGGCCCGGCACCCGGCCCTGGAGGTCGCGGGCGAGGGCGTAGGCGGCTTCGGGGGTCGCCCGCTTGCGGGTGACGATCACGGCGTCGGCGCGGTCCAGCGCCTTCCAGCTCTCCCGCCAGGGGCCAGCGGGCAGCGGCCACCGCACGGCCCGGGTGGTCTCGGCGCTCATCACCAGGATGTTGAGGTCGCGCCGGACGTCGAGCCGCTGATACGCGTCGTCGAGCACCAGGACCTGCGCGCCGTTGGCGAGCGCCCGCTCGGCGCCGGCCGAGCGGTCCGGGTCGGCGATCACCACGGCCCGGGGCACCGCATGCTGGTGGACCAGCACCTCGTCCGATCCGTAGCCGCGGAGGAGCACCCCCGGCATGAGTCCGCCCGCCACATAGTGACGGGCGATCCAGATGGCGATGGGAGTCTTGCCCGAGCCGCCCACGGTGAGGTTGCCGACGGCGACGGACGGGAGCGGGAGATCGTGCACCTGCAGCCAGCCCCGGCGGTAGGCGAGGCCGCGCACCGCCATCGCGCCGCGCCACAGGCCCGACGCCGGCAGGAGCGCGAGGCGTGCCAGCCGTGCGTCGGGCCGGCCGCTGGTCCACAGCCAGCGCATCACCCGGTGGGAATCGCCCCGCCGCGTCATCCGCCCACCTCCGCGATCTCCGCCAGTCTCACGCCGGCCTCCGTCAGCCCGCTCTCGAGTGCTCCCTCGCCCGGCTCCACCTCGAAGGGCCGTCCATAGGTGACGGTGATCCGGGCGGCCGGCTTGGGTATGAGAAACCGGTCCCACGAATCTAAACGCCACGCCCGGTCGGCCCTCGCGTGGATGGGGACGATCACCCCACCGC
>CAMPKP010000213.1 GCA_946887295.1 uncultured Gemmatimonadota bacterium
CCGATGGTGACCTGGTGCTCCTGCATCGCCTCCAGCAGCGCGGCCTGCACCTTGGCCGGCGCGCGGTTGATCTCGTCGGCCAGAATGATCTGGGCGAAGAGCGGCCCCTTCTTGACGTGGAACTCCTGGGTCTTCTGATCGAAGACCATGGTGCCGATCAGGTCGGCGGGCAGGAGATCGGGCGTGAACTGGATCCGGGAGAACGAGGCGTGGATGATCTCGGACAGGGTGCGCACCGCGAGGGTCTTCGCCAGCCCCGGCACCCCCTCCAGCAGGATGTGGCCTCCGGTCAGCAGCCCGACCAGCAGGCGCTCGACCATGGCATCCTGCCCGACGATCCTGCGCGATACCTCTTGGAGGATGCGGGGGACCGGCAGCGTCTCCGCTGGCATCTCCGTCAGCTTCGGCGCGCTCACGCTCTACGGCTCCTGGGGTTGGTGGAGGGAAAGATAGTCGTGAACCGCTGCAAGCTCCTTGCCGGACGCCCACCCATCGGACGCGGTTTCATTCCTCCCCGGGCTTCAGCCGCACTGCCTTGTAGAGCGCCGCCTCTTCGCGCGGCGTGAGGGGCCGGTACCGTCCGGGCGCGAGGTCGCCAAGACGCACCGGGCCGTATGACAGGCGCGCCAGCCGGTCCACCCGGAGGCCCATCTCCTCGGCCCAGCGCCGCACGATCCGATTCCGCCCCTCGGTCAGGGTGACGTCGAGGATGCTCCGACCCTCGGAGCCGGGCCGCACCCGCACGTCCTTGGGGACGACGGGGCGGCCGTCCACCACCACCTTTTGCCGCACGGCCGCGGCGATCTCCGCCGTGGGCCGGCCATGAACCAGCGCCGTGTAGCGGCGCTCGATGCGGTAGCGTGGATGGGTGAGCCGGTGGACCGCCTCGCCGTCGGTGGTGAGGAGCAGAAGACCGGTGGTGTTCACGTCGAGACGTCCGACGTACGTGAGTCCGGCCGCATCGGGGATGAAGTCGAAGACGGTGCGGCGCCCTTCCTCATCGGAGGCGGTGGTGACCACCCCCATCGGCTTGTGGAAGGCGAGCCAGCGCCGCGGGCGCTGCTTGACCTGACGACCCGACACCGTGATCCGCTGGCGGTCGGGATCCACCTTCATGCCGAGGGTAGCGACGGCGCCGTCCACCCGAACCTTGCCTTGCTCGATCAACTCTTCGGCGGCCCGGCGCGAGGCGACTCCGGCGCGGGCGAGGGCCCGCTGGAGCCGCATCTCGGTCACGATTCCGCCTCCACGTAGGCGGCGGCATCGTCCTCGCCATCGGCGGTCGGACGGTGCGGCTGGAGCGCGATGGTGAGCTCCTCCGCACGTGGGAGGTCGGCGAGGTCGCGCAGGCCGAGCAGCTCGAGGAACATCGGCGCGGTGCCGTAGAGCAGCGGCCGCCCCAGCGCCTCGCTCCGACCCACCACTTCGATCAGGCCCCGCTCCTGCAGCGAGCGCAGCACGCCGCCGGCCGACACGCCGCGAATCTCCTCGATCTCCGCGCGTCCGACGGGCTGCCGGTAGGCGATCACCGCGAGTGTCTCGAGCGCCGCGGCCGTCAGTTTGGGGGCCCGCACCGAGAACTGGGCCCGCTCGATGGCAGCGGCGTGCACCGGCCGGGTGAGGATCTGGTAGCCGCCCGCCATCTCCACCAGCTCGACGCCGTGCTGCTCGAAGTCGAAGTGCTCCCTGATCTGCTCCAGCGCCACCCGCACGTCGGCCAGCGTGGCGTCGTGGTCCAGGGTGGACAGCTCTTCTGCGGTGAGCGGGCGGGCGGCGCTGAAGAGCGCGGCCTCAAGCAGCTGGGCGAGCGGTGTCACGGGCGATCACCATCGGTGAGAACGGGGATGGCTGGGCGAGGCGGATGGCGCCGCGCTTGGCGAGCTCGAGCAGCGCGAGGAGGGTCGAGAGCACGTCCACGATCGTGGGCCGGGGGCCGAGAGCCTCGAGCCAGCCGAACTCCTCGCGCTGGCCGAGCAGCTCCTCGATCCGCCGGGTGGCGCCCTCGACGTCGAGCGGACGGGCGACCACGCGGTGCATGACCGGTGTCGGAATCGCGGCGATCACCCGCTCCACCGCCTGGAGCAGGTCCAGCATGTCGAGCGTGAGCGGCGGCGGCGGGAGGGCGGGCGGCGGCGGCAGGTAGCCGCGGGCGAACTGCTCCGCGCGCCGCTCCGCCGTCCGTCCCATCCAGACCGCGATCTCGCGGATCTGCTGATACTCCAGCAGGCGCCGCACCAGCTCGGCGCGCGGATCCTCCCAGCCGTCGTCCTCGGAGCGACGGGGCAGGAGCATCTGCGCCTTGAGCCGCACCAGGCGGCTGGCCATGTCGAGGTAGTCGGCCGCCTGATTGAGGCCCAGGTCGTGAATCGCATGGAGGAACTGGTCGGCGATCCGGGCGATGGGAATCTCGGCGATCTCGATCTGCTCCTCGCGCAGCAGGTGCAGCAGGAGATCGAGAGGACCCGAGAAGGCGTCGAGCCGGACGACGAACCCCGGGCCGGCGCCGAGCGCGGTGGTCGGGGCTTCCGGGAGAGTCATGGGCTAGAGTCCCGCCAGAGAGGTCACCACCTGGTACGGGGCGATGAAGCGCGCGAGCATCCCCATCACCGCGTATGCCGGGGTAAGCAGAATGCCGACCACCGGCTGGAAGAGGAACATCAGCGCGAAGAGAGGAAGATAGCCGAAGCGCTGCAGTCCGCGGTACCAGTTGCCGGCCCTGGGCGGCAGCGCGTGGTACATGAGGTGCGAGCCGTCGAGCGGCGGCAGCGGAATCAGGTTGAAGAAGCAGAGGATCAGGTTGAGCCAGATGCCGTGGATCATCATGCGCTGCGCGGTGTCCAGCACGGGGCCGGCGGCCGGCATCCCGCGCGACAGAATGCCCAGCACCACGAAGACGAGCGCAAACGCGAACGCCAGGAAGAAGTTGGTGATCACCCCCGCGGAGGAGACCAGGACATCGCCCCTGACGTAGCTGCGATACTTCCGCGGGTTCACCGGCACGGGCTTCGCTCCGCCGAAAGTGAACCGCCCGTTGGACCCGAACCAGAGAATGGCCGGAAGCAGCAGGCTCATCCAGGGGTCGATGTGGGGGACCGGGTTCAGCGTGACACGACCGAGGAGGAAGGCGGTATCGTCGCCCTGGCGGAGCGCGACGGCGGCGTGCGCGTACTCGTGCGCCGTCATGGCGAACACGAGCATGGGAAGGGCGAGTATGAATTCGCTGAGCTGGGCTTCCAGGTCGCGTACCTGTTTGGCGGGGACGCGGTAAGGTTAAACCAGGTCGCGGGAGATGCCAAGTCAAATCAGGGCGCCGCTTGACCTTGCATGAGCCGATGCCTATGTTTCCGCGCTCCTGCTCCGGGTGGCTCGCCGGAGCGCACATGTCGCTCAGCCGAGGTTGCCGTGCCCCGAATCGAATCCGCCAAGAAGCGCATGCGCCAGGCCGTTGTTCACGCCGCGCAGAATCGCACTCAGCGCAGCCGGCTGCGGAACGCGCTCAAGAAGGTCCGCACCACGACTGGCGCCGAGCTCGAGGCGGCCTTCGCCGAGGCGGTGCGGCTGCTCGATCGGGCGGGGCGGAAGCACCTGATCCACCCCAACGCGGCCGCACGCCACAAGAGCCGGTTGGCCAAGTTCAAGGCTCGGGTCAAAGGCGCTTAAAACGTAGGCAGGGAAGGCAAAAGGGCCCGGCGACCGCCGGGCCCTTCGACTTTACAGGACATCACCCTAGAATCAACGTTATCTCACTGCTGCATGTTGTTGCATTGTTTAGGGTTGAGCTGGTATAACGTGCGAGTATATATCCTGCCTGACCGCGTTATACTCCCGCCAGCTCCGCCCCGCACCGCTCGCAGTACCACTCCGTCGGCCGGTTCAGTGTTCCGCACTCCCCGCACTTGAGCGTCTTGGCCACCCCCGGTGCCCCACTCTTTCCGCCCTGGCCCGGAGGCGCGGGAGCCGTCTCCACCGCGCGGGAGCCCTGGGGCGATCCGGTCGGGCCCGGGTTGCTCGGGCGGCGGGGTGCAGCCGCCGGCTTGGCTTCCTCGTCGGCCACGGATTTCAGGAACGCCAGCTCATCGACGGGGCCCGTGG
>CAMPKP010000214.1 GCA_946887295.1 uncultured Gemmatimonadota bacterium
GGCGCTGAGCCGGTTTCGCCGCCTACGCGGTCCGTCCGACTTCCAGCTCGCCCGGAGCAAGGGTGCGCGACGCGCTTCTCCACTGCGCGGTCACGCCTACCCGCCGGGGTTGGTGCTGGGGTGACGGCACCCTGGGGCAGCTCGGCGCGGCCCCATGAGGGCAGGCTCGCCGGCTCAAGCCCCGCCGGCCACCAGCCGCTGGAAGCGCGGGTTCGATCGCAGCGGATCGAAGGTGGGATCGATCCGGAGCCACCCGGGCGAGAGGTAGTAGGGCCGCCCGAGCAGTGGCCCCAGCACGTCGAGCGCCTTCTCCTGATCGCCGGTCAGGATGTAGACGCGGGCCAACTGGTGCTGGATGTAGCTCCCGGCCTGAGACGGACTGCTGTCCAGGGCTGCGGCCCGTTCGCCCTCCCGAATCGCCGCGTCCTTCCGACCCGCATACGCCAATGCCACGCCGAGCAGCACGTGCAGCTGGGGATTCTCGGGCGCCGCGTAGAGCTGCTGCTCGAAGGCAGCCCGGGCGGAATCGCCGTACGCGGCCGCCCGCCGGCGGTCTCCCTCCATCTCGTACACGCCGGCGAGCGCCAGGCCCCAGCTCCCCGCGTCACCGTCGAAGCTCGCCGGGGTGAGCCGCTTGACCAGCGCGCGCTGGTCGGCGTCGAGCGCCCAGTACAGATCCCAGTAGGTCGCGATGTAGGCCACGAACGTCGGCAGGTCCACGCCGGAGGGCGGCTGCGCGAGCAGGGCCCGCGCGCCGGCCAGGTCGCCGCGGGCGAGGTCGATCATCGCCCGATCTTCGAGCATGCTCAGGTTGGACGGCTGGAGTGCCCGCGCGGCATCGGCGGCCTCCGCGGCCTCGTCGTACCGCCGGAGCCACAGCAGAGCGCCGCCGAGCGCGTCCGCGACGGTGGCGGACCTCGGATCCAGCGTCCGGGCACGCCGCAGGTGCTCCACCGTCGGCTCCGACCGTCCCAGCCCCTGTTCGGAGACGCCGAGAGCGCGGAGGAGCTCCGCATCGTTCGGCGCGAGGGCGAGTCCCTTGGTGTACTGCTCCACGGCCCGCGCGTGCTCCCTGGTCACCAGGCGATGGTAGGTGCCGAGCGCCCCGTAGCCGACCGGATTCTGAGGGTCGAGCGCCAGCGCCCGATCGGCGGCGGAGCGCGCCCGGTCCGCCACGGCCGGTGACGGCGTGGCGTTACTGTACAAGTACGAGCTGGCGGCCGACAGCTCGGCCCACGCCGCCACGAAGCTCGAATCCAGTGCGACCGCCTGCTCGAAATACCTGATGGCCTCGCGGAGCTGGGCCGGGCCGTTGCCGAGCTGGCGCTGCGCCTGGCCCTTCAGGTAGGCGTCGTATGCCGCCAGGTCCTCGGTGGGGCGGTTCTTCAGCGCCTGCTGCTGCCGGGTGCCGATCGCCACATCGAGCGCCTGGGCCACCCGTCCGGCGATATCGGCCTGCACCTGGAACACATCGGTGAGGGCCGCGTCGAACGGCTGCTGCCACTTCGCGTCCGCCGTCCTGACGTCGATCAGCTCGGGGCTCACCTGCACCCGGCTGGCGCCCGACGACCCCTTCTGCCACCGCACCTTGCCGACCAGCAGATACTCCACCCCGAGCTCGCGGCCGATCTCCTGCGCCGTCTTGGTGGTCCCCTTGTACTGCGCCGAGCTGTTGGAGCCGATCACCCGCATGCCCGGAATCGCGGTGAGCTTGCCGCGCACCGCGTCGGTCATCCCGTCGGCGAAGTAGGCGTCGGCCGAGTCACCGAGGTTCTGGAAGGGGAGCACCGCGACCCGGCGCTCGCTCCCCTCGCCCGAGGCCGCGTCCGGGTGGCTCCGCCGCCAGGCGAAGAGCGCCCCGCCGCCGATCAGCAGGCCGAGCACGAGGGCCAGCGCCGCGACGGGCACCCGCCGGCGGCGGGGCGCTCCCGGCATCGCCACCGTCGCACCGGTCGGCGCCGCGCCCGGGCTCGCGACGGCCGGCGCCGGCATCGCCGCCGCGGTGACCGGGGCGGGCTGCAGCGCCTGGGCGAACTGGGCGGCGCCGGCGAAGCGATCCGCCGGGACCGGCGCCAGCGCCCGCCGGATCGCCTGGTCCACGCCCTCCGGCACGCTGGGCCGCAGCGACCGCACGCTCGGCGGGGGCTCCGACAGCCGCTTCACGATCAACGCCTGCGCCGTCGGGCCGGTGTAAGGCGCCTCACCCGCCAGCATCTCGTAGAGCACCGAGGCGAGCGAGTAGACGTCGGTGCGCGCGTCGATCGCCTTGTCCCCCGCGGCCTGCTCCGGGCTCATGTACGCCGGCGTCCCGACGGCCAACCCCGTCTGGGTCAGCCCGTCATCGCCCCCGAGCGCGCGGGCGATGCCGAAGTCGGCGACGAGGGTGCTGCCGTCGCCCGTGAGCAGGATGTTCTCGGGCTTGATGTCGCGGTGCACGACGCCGTGCTTATGGGCGTACTCCAGCGCGCGCGCGGCCTCGACCGCGATGCGGAGGGCGTCGTCCACCGGGAGCTGGCGCTCGCGCCGCAGCCGGTCGCGGAGCGATTCGCCCTCTACGAAGGGCATCGTGAACCAGAAGCGGCCGGCGGCCTCTCCCGAATCGTGAACGCTCAGGATGTGGGGGTGCTGCAGCCGGGCGGCGAGGTGGATCTCGCGCTGGAAGCGCTCGGGGCCGAGCGTCTGCGCGAGCTCGGCGTGAAGCACCTTGAGGGCGACCGGGCGGCCGTGCCGGAGGTCCTGGGCGAGGTACACCGTGGCCATGCCGCCGCGGCCCAGCTCGCGGTCGAGGAGGTACCGGTCGCGAAGAGCGTCGGCGAGAGGCGCAGGGATGGTCACGGGAATGCCGGGAGAGGGTCAGGACAAATCTGCGCCCGGGGGGGCGGAATGCCAACTGGCCGGAGGCGCTCAGGGCAAAGGGGGAGGTCTAGGCGCGGTGCAGCTGGAACCGCTCGAAGTGCTGCAGAGCGGCCTCCACCCGCTCCCGATCCGTTCGAGACTTCCGCCCGCCCACCCAGTTCCACCGCTGCACCAGGAGCCGCTGCCGCTCGCGGTCGGTCTTGAGATCGAGCCCGGCGACGATCCGGTCGCCGACCAGCACCGGGCACACGAAGTAGCCGAACACGCGCTTGTCCTTCGGCACGTAGGCCTCGAAGCGGTAGTCGTACTCGAAGAAGAGGCGGAGCCGCTTGCGCTGGATGACGAGCGGGTCGAAGGGCGACAGGATGTGCACCGGCTCCTCTACCGGCTCGGGCCTATCGAGGGCATCGGGCCGGACCCAGTGCCCCAGCCGCTCCGCGCCGTCCACCTGCACCGGCACCAGCTCCCCCCGCCGGACGCGCCGCTCCACCAGCCGCCGCATCGCCGGTTTTCGCCCGGCGTCCTGATAGCAGATCGAGTCCAGGCTCACGATCCCCTGCGAGCGCAGGGCCCGATCCAGCAGGTACGCGAGCACCTCCGGCTCGCTCACGGCGCGCGGCAGGCGGTCCCATCCGAAATGGCGAGTCAGCAACTCGTACGTCTTGACCATCCCGGTCCGCCGGCTGACGGTCACCAGCCCCTTGTAGAAGGCGGCCTCGAGCGCGCGCTTGGCCGGCTTGCGGCTGGCCCAGGCGTGCTCCCTGTCCTCCAGCGCGTCGTTGTCGAGGTCCCGGATCGTGATCGGGCCGCCCTTCCGGATCAGCGACACGACCCGGCGGATATCCCGGGCCGACACATCGCCGAACCACACCCGCCGCTCCCAGTCCCGGCGCATGTGGCGGACGTAGAATCGTAGGCTCTCGACCGGCAGGTACGAGAGCGCGTGGGTCCAGTACTCGCAGACGGTCCTGTCGACGCTCTGGGCCTGCTGGAGGTGCGCCCGGCGATACGACGGAATGCGGGTATAGAGGATGTGGTGGTGGCAGCGCTCGATGACGTGGATGGTATCGATCTGGACGTAGCCGAGGTGGGCCACGGCCGCCGGGGTGGCCTCCGGGCCGGCGCCGAACGGCTCGGCGGTGTCCAGGCGCTGCGCGTG
>CAMPKP010000215.1 GCA_946887295.1 uncultured Gemmatimonadota bacterium
GGGTGAGATCGAGCGGTGAGGGGGCGGTGGCGCGATGGATCACGGGACCTGCCAGCGGGAAGCGGGGGATGGCGCGGAGGCGCCTCTCACCGGCGAAGATACCCTCGTCCGGACCCCCGGGAAAGCCCGGGCCGGACGGCTAAACGCAAGGTGGATTTCGCATTGCCCGCTCCCGGTGCGGCGGTTACGTTTGTGCCATGCTCCCCCGATCGGCGTCGTGCTGCTGACCGAGCTGCTGACACCGGACCGGCTGGTGGTGCCGCTGGCTGCCCGCGACAAACGGGGTGCCATCGCGGAGTTGACGCGGCAGCTGGTGGCCCGGGCCGGCGGTGACTTCGAGCAGGTTCTGGCGGCCATCGAGGAGCGCGAGTCCGTGCTCACCACGGGCATCGGCTTCGGCGTGGCCATCCCGCACGCTCGCTCGCCCGCCGTGAGCGAGCTGACCGTCGTCGGGGGAGTGAGCGCGACCGCCATCCCGTTCGACGCCATCGACGGCGAGCCGGTCCGCCTGTTCTTTCTCATCGTGGGTCCCGACGCATCCGCGGGACTTCACGTCAAGATCCTGAGTCGAATCGCCCGGTTGGTACGAAGGGAGAACGTCCGCCAGCGGCTGGTCGAGGCGCGGACCCCAGATGAGTTCTATAGCATCCTCGTCGACGCCGAAGCGCGCTAAGCCCGCAGCGACCGCTCTCCGCACCCATCTCGCCGGCGCGCTCACCCGCGCGGACGTCGGCCGCGAAGTCCGGCTCGCCGGCTGGGTGCACCGCCGCCGCGATCTCGGCGGGCTGGTCTTCGTCGATCTCCGCGACCGCGCCGGCCTGGTGCAGCTCTCGTGCAATCCCGCGTGGACCCCGCCCGAGGTCATGGCCCGGGCCGCCGCACTCGGCGCCGAGACCGTGGTGCTGGCGCGCGGCACGGTGGAGCTGCGGCCCGAGCCGTCGCGGGATTCGTCGCTGGTCTCCCGCGAGGTCGAGCTGCACGTCACCGACCTCGAGGTGGTCGGACCCGCCCAGACGCCGCCGATCCCCGTCGCCCGGAAGGAGAAGGAGGATCTCCCCGCCGAGGAGCTGCGACTCCGGCATCGGGTGCTGGACCTGAGGCGGCCGGAGCTGCAGCGCAACATGATCCTCCGCCACCGCCTCATGCAGGCGACCCGGCGCTACTTCGACCAGCTCGGCTTCCTCGAGATCGAGACCCCGATCCTCACCAAGCCGACGCCCGAGGGCGCCCGCGACTACCTGGTGCCCAGCCGCGTGCACCCGGGCGAGTTCTTCGCGCTGCCCCAGTCTCCGCAGCTCTACAAGCAGCTGCTCATGGTGGCGGGGCTCGACCGCTACTTCCAGATCGCCCCGTGCTTCCGCGACGAGGACCTCCGCGCCGATCGCCAGCCCGAGTTCACCCAGATCGACGTCGAGGCCTCGTTCGTCGGGGTGGAAGACGTGCTCGGTTTCGGCGAGGGGATGGTGGAGGCCATCTGGGCCGAGGCGGGGTTGACGCTGGAGACGCCGATCGAGCGCATGCGTTACGCCGACGCGCTGGAGCGCTACGGGAGCGACAAGCCCGATCTCAGGTTCGGTCTCGAGATTTTCGACGCCACCGAGGTCTTCCGGCCGGCCGACTTCTCGATCACCCGCAGCGCGATCGCGGCGGGCGGCCGGGTGCGCGGGATCCGGGTCCCGGACGGCGCGGCGCTGACCCGCAAGCAGGTGGACGAGATCGAGGCCGCGGCCAAGTCCCTCGGCGCCGCGGGCCTGCTGCGGCTCAAGATGACCGCGGGCGCGCTCGAGGGCGGGCCGGCCAAGCATCTGCCTCCGGGTGCCGCCGCGGCACTCGGCCTCGCCGACGGCGATCTCTGCCTGCTGGTCGCCGGGCCGGATCGGGTCACCGGCCCGGCGCTGGACCGGGTCCGGCTCGAGGTGGCGCGCCGCCTCGACCTCATCCCCGAGGGCGTGAGCCGCTTCGTCTGGATCGTCGACTTTCCGCTGTTCGAGCGCGACGCGAGCGGAGGACTCACCCCGGTGAATCACCCGTTCACGGCCCCGCACCCCGACGATCTGCACCTGCTGGAGACCGCGCCCGAGCGGGTGAGGGCGCTGGCCTACGACCTGGTGCTCAACGGCACCGAGCTCGGCGGCGGGAGCCTGCGCATCGCCGATCCCGCCCTGCAGCGCCGGATCTTCGGCCTGCTCGGCATTCCCGAGGAGACCGCCGAGCAGCGATTCGGCTTCCTGCTCGAGGGACTCCGGGCCGGCGCGCCGCCGCACGGGGGGTTCGCGTTCGGCCTGGATCGCATCGTGATGCTGCTGGCCGACGCGGATTCCCTCCGCGACGTGATCGCATTTCCCAAGACCACGGCGCAGCGGGCCCTCTTCGAGGGGGCCCCGTCACCGGTGGACCCGGCCGACCTGGCCGAACTGCATCTGCGGATCGATGGAGGCCAAGAGCGTGAGGAGTGAGCGGTAGGCGGCATGGCCGACGACATCCAGCACCGCATCTCCGCCGAGGGGGCGGACCCGCTGCTCTTCGCGGGGGTGAACGAGGGCAACCTTCAGGAGCTGCAGCGCACCCTGGGGGTTCGGATCTCGTTCCGCGGCGACGCGGTGACCGTGTCGGGTACTCCCGAGCAGGTGGAGCGGGCCGCGCCGGTGGTGCAGGGGCTGCTCGATCTCGCCCGGATCGGCGAGCCGGTGACCCCCGACGACGTCTACCGCCTGGCGGCGGATGCACCCACGGGCGAGGCCCTCACGGCGGGCGACGGCAAGATCGTGCTGCCGGGGCTGCGGCGCGCCATCTCGCCCAAGACCCAGGGTCAGCGTGACTATCTCCAGGCGATCGCCAACCACGACATCGTGGTGGGCATCGGCCCCGCGGGCACCGGAAAGACCTATCTCGCCGTGGCGAAGGCGGTCGAGGCGCTCGCGCGGAAGCGGGTCAAGCGGATCATCCTCGCCCGGCCGGCCGTGGAGGCCGGCGAGTCGCTCGGCTTCCTTCCCGGCGATCTCCAGGCCAAGGTGGATCCCTACCTTCGGCCCCTCTACGATGCCCTCGAGGACATGATGCCGCACGATCGGGTGCAGCGTGCGCTGGAGACCCGGACCATCGAGATCGCGCCGCTGGCGTACATGCGGGGGCGCACGCTGGCCGACGCCTTCATCATCCTGGACGAGGCCCAGAACGCGACCGGCGCCCAGATGAAGATGTTTCTCACCCGGCTGGGCGTGAACAGCAAGACCGTAGTGACCGGCGACAAGACCCAGATCGATCTGCCCCGGCGCGAGGAGTCGGGTCTGGTGCAGGTGGAGCGGGTACTGCCCGGCATCGAGGGCATCGCCTTCTGCTACCTGCACGAGACCGACGTGGTGCGCCACCGGCTGGTGCGCGAGATCATCAAGGCCTATGCGGAAGACCAGAGCGGCTGATGTCGCCTAGCGAGCGGACGCCGCCGCAGACCCCGGCCAGCGGCGGGAACCTCGGCGCATCCGTCCGATACCACCTGCTGCGCTGGCTGCCGCTGGTGGGAACCGCGGTGCTGGGCTACGCGCTCTTTCCGCCGCCGGCCGTGGTCGTCACGGCTCTGCCCGCCGCCGGGCAGGTCGCCGGCCGCACCGTCGTCGCCCCCTTCTCGTTCGAGACTCCCAAGACGCCGGAGGAGATCAGCAGCGAAGGAGAGTCGCGCGCCTTCAGCGTCAAGCCGGTGTACCGCTACAGCCCGACCGCCTACGACTCGGCCCTGGCCAAGGCGCGCTCCTTCTTCGCCGAGCTCGAGCGCGCGGAACAGCAGGGTCCCGACCTGCTGCGGGCGGTGGCGGCCACGCGGGTGAACCTGGGGACGCAGGAGACCGAGTTTCTCGCGGTCGAGTCTCAGCGCCGGCGAGGGCAGGCCGCCGTCACCCACTTCCTCGCGGAGACGCTCTCGCGGGGCGTCGCGGACGCCGGCGTGCTCCGGGCCGAGCCCAGCCGTCAGGTGAGCCTCCGG
>CAMPKP010000216.1 GCA_946887295.1 uncultured Gemmatimonadota bacterium
GTGCTGGCGCTGCTGATCAGGCCGATCCGACGGATGCTGGCGCGCTGAGGGCGTAGAGCAGCACGTCTCCGACGTCGTCGTCCTCCTCGGCGGCGACCGGTCGCATCCCCACGTTCTCCGCTACGCGAAGGGCCGGCGTGTTCCAGACCGGCGCGAGCGCGCGCACTTCCCGCACCCCGGGCTGGGCGAACGCCCACGCGACGAGCGCCCGCACCGCCTCGGTGGCGTAGCCGCGTCCCTCGCAGTCGGCGTACATCGCGTAGCCCACCAGCACCGCTCCCTCCGGGCTCACCGGACCCCCGAAGGCGACCGAGCCCACCGCCTCGCCCGATTCCCGATCCACGACGAGCCAGTTCCACCACGGCGCCTCCGCGGGTCGCGCCCGCAGGCGCTCGAGGACCACCGGGAGCGCGTCGGCCATGTAGGGCGGGGGCGCCGCCTCGCGGAACCGCGCGCCGGTGAGCCTCTCGAGCCGGTCGCGCTCACCGCGAAGCAGCGCGTCCACGGCGTCGGCGCTCAGCGGCGCGAGATCGAGGCGGGAGGTGCGGACGGGTGCGTCGGTCATGACGGATGCCTCGCGGAGGAGGGGCTCGGTCCTTCCCGCACGACCGCCCCGTGCGCCGGCGTGCTCTTGAATACCCGAAAGAGATAGATCAATGACGGCGCCAGCACCAGCGTCCCCAGCGCCAGGGCCCAGATGGTGATCCGGAGCGTGATCTCCGGTGCGGCCGTCGCCTCGATGGTCAGGTCGGGCGGCACCAGGTAGGGATACTGCGACACCGCCCATCCCCAGAAGATGAAGGAGACCTGGAGCCCCGCGGCGACCCGGGCGGCCCGGTATCGGCGGCGCCAGAGCGCCGCGAACACCGCGACGGCCGCGACCGCGGTGGCGAGGTGCAGCGGCAGCGCCCACCGGGAGGCGACCAGCCCGCGATGCATGAGCGGGGCCTGCTCGAACGACAGCAGCAGCACCAGCCCGGCGGCGAGGAAGACGACGACCCCGGCGCCGAGCGCCCGCCGCCGGAAGTCCTCGACCAGCTCCGGATCGAGCGTCTCCATCGTGAGGAAGACCGCGGCGAGAAAGGCGAAGAGCGCCAGGGTCAGCAATCCCACCGCGAGCGCGAACGGCGTGAGCCACGGCTCGACGAAGCTCCTGGTGAAGGCCCCCCCGACCGGGGCCACGACCCGCCCGCTGGCCACCGCACCGATGCAGACGCCGAGCAGCACCGGCGTGAGGACGCTCGCGCTCGCGAAGATCCGGCCCCATCGCAGCTGGACGGTGTCGCGCTCGTCGTCGTAGGTCCGGAACGTGAAGGCGGATCCCCGCAGCACGATCCCGATCAGCATGAGCGACAGTGGAATGTGCAGCACGGTCATCAGCCGCGCGAACACCGGCGAGAAGCAGGTGAACGACAGGACGATCACCAGGATCAGCCAGACGTGATTCGCTTCCCATATCGGGCCGATGGCGTGCGCGATGACCTCCCGCTGCCTGGTCCGGCGAGGACCGCTGGCGAGCATGTCCCACACACCGCCGCCGAAGTCGGCGCCGCCGAAGAGCACGTATGCGTTGAGCGCGAGGGCCAGGAGCGCGGCCACCACTTCGGCCAGGGAGAGCTCAGGCATGGCCCCTCCGCACCGGCGCGTAGATCCGGCTCCATTCGTCGCCCCGGGGACTGCGGATGATCTGGCGATAGAGCAGCCAGGCGACGATCGCGCCGAGGAAGCAGTAGAGCAGGGTGAAGACCGCGAATGGATAGATCAGGCCGGGCATCGGCGTCACCGCGTCCGCCGTGCGCATGACGCCGTAGACGATCCAGGGCTGCCGCCCGACCTCGGTGACCGTCCATCCCGCCTCGATGGCGATGAAGCCCATCGGCGCGGCGAGCGCGATGGCCGTGAGCAGCGGCCGGCTCTCACCGACGTCCCGCCGCCGCCACGCCACCCAGGCCGCCCAGAGCGACACCAGCGCGAGGTAGGTGCCCAGCGCTACCATGACCTGAAAGGCGGTGTGCACGATCGGCACGTGGGGCCACTGATCGCGAGGGAACGCCTCGAGGCCCTTCACCTCGGCGTCGGGGTCGCCGAAGGCGAGGAAGGACAGGCCCCCCGGAATCCGGATGGCGTAGCTGGTGCGAGCCGCGTCCATGTCCGGCCAGCCGCCGATGAGGAGCGGGGCGCGCCTGCCGGTCTCGAAGTGAGCCTCCATGGCCGCCAGCTTGGCGGGCTGGAGCCGGGCGACAGCCTTGGCGCTCCGGTCCCCCGACAGCGGCTGGAGCACGGCGGCCGGCGCGCCCACCAGCAAGGCGATCGCGAGCGCCCGCCGGTGAAAGGAGTTGTCGCGGTCGAAGAGGAGCAGGAGCGCGTGGATGCCCGCCACCGCGAAGCCGGTGGCGGCGTAGGCCGCCAGGGTCATGTGCACCGTCTGCGGCAGCGCCATCGGATTCATCATGCCGGCGACCGGGTCGATGTCGGTGAACCTGCCGTCCACCAGCTCGAACCCGGTGGGTGCGTTCATCCAGGCGTTCGCGATCACGACGAAGACCCCCGACGCCGCCCCGCTCACCGCGACCAGGACCCCTGCCCAGAGATGCGCCCGGGGGGAGATCCGGTCCCAGCCGTAGAGATAGACCCCGAGAAAGATGGCCTCGGTGAAGAACGCGAAGCCCTCCAGCGAGAACGGCATCCCGATGATGGGGCCGGCGGCCTCCATGAAGCCCGGCCAGAGGAGACCGAGCTCGAAGGACAGCACGGTGCCGGAGACCGCCCCGACCGCGAACAGGATGGCGGTCCCCTTGGCCCACCGCTTCGCGAGCTCGAGATAGATCGGGTCGCCCGTCTTCTGCCAGCGCCGCTCCGCCACCACCATCAGCACCGGCATGCCGATGCCCACGACGGCGAAGATGATGTGGAAGGCGAGGGACATCGCCATCTGCGAGCGGGCGGCGAGCAGGTCGGACATCGGCATTCCCCGATGAGGCAGTGGTGAGCTATCCGGCCGCGGCCGGTGCCATAAACTAGCCGATGGGCAGCACCTCGGCGTCGGCCACGACGAAGGCCTGGTCGCCCAAGCCGGGCACTACCGGCGCCATCCCGGTGAAGCTGCCGAACGCCGGGAGTATGGCGAGACCCGGCCGGACCAGGAAGCAGGGAAGGCGCTCGCGCTGGAGGGCGGCCCCGCTCACCACCAGGCCCGGGTGCAGATGGCCGGCCAGGGTATAGCCCTCCGGCGACTCGCGCGGCTCGTGGCGCAGCACGAACGGAGGCAGGAACGCGGGCGAGTTGACGCAGTTGACGCGAAGATCGTCCGGCGGGTCGCCGGCGTGACGGTCATGGTTGCCGCGCACCAGCTGGATCTCCAGTCCGGCGCGGCGCTCCCGCCATTCGCGCAGCGTGGCGAGCGTTCGCGTGGCCACCCGCCCCGCCCGGGCGTGGAAGAGATCCCCGAGCACGAGGAGCCGCCGGGCGCCGGTGCGGCGGAGCGCCGAGTCCAGCCGCGCGAGGTCGTCCGTGGTGGCGCCTCCGGGAATCGGGATCCCGGCCGCGCGGAAGGTGGCCGCCTTGCCCCAGTGCACGTCGGCGATCACCAGGGTGCAGGCGCGCTGCCAGAACAGGGCGCGCTCCGGCATCAGGCGCACCTCCTCGCCCGCGAGCGTGAGCAGGACGTCTGTCACCCGCCGCTCCGGAATCCCCGGTGGCCCCCGCGCGCGAAGCGGGTGCCATCGGCGGCCCGCTCCAGCGGCGCCGCCATGCGGCGAATCCGGTCCCCGAGCTTCTCCGACGTCACCTGCTCCCGCGCGCGATCCACCAGCAGGGCGAAGGCGAGCGGCGTCGGGCGCTCGACTTCCACCACGCTGACCTTTCCCTCGGCCACGCGCTGGAGCGCGCGCGCGAGCCGGCTCTGCTCCAGCTGGCGCTCCATCACCTCGCGAT
>CAMPKP010000217.1 GCA_946887295.1 uncultured Gemmatimonadota bacterium
GTACGGGCCCGGGCGGCGCAACCCGCCCGATTTTCGGCCCCCGCCCCGATCCTAGCTCCCCATGAACTGCCGCAGCACCCGCTGCAAAATCCCCCCGTGCCGGTAGTAGTCCAGCTCGACGGCGGAGTTGAGCCGCACGATCGCGGGGAAGACGGTCTCGTTGCCCGACTCGTCACGCGCAGTGACCGTCACCCTCCCGCCCGGCGTCAGCCCCTTGGCGATGCCCGAGACGGAGAACGTCTCCCGGCCGGTCAGGCCGAGCGTCTGGCGATTGGTGCCCGGCTCGTATGCCAGCGGCAGCACGCCCATGCCCACCAGGTTGCTCCGGTGGATTCGCTCGTAGCTCTCCGCGATCACCGCCTTCACACCGAGGAGCGACGGACCCTTCGCCGCCCAGTCGCGGCTCGAGCCCGTGCCGTACTCCTTGCCGGTCAGGATCATCAGCGGGGTTCCCTCGGCCTGGTAGCGCATGGCGGCGTCGTAGATCGAGACGACCTCACCGGTCGGGAAATGCAGGGTCCAGTTTCCCTCCTTGTCCGGCACCAGCGCGTTGCTGATCCGCACGTTGCCGAAGGTCCCGCGCATCATCACTTCGTGGTTGCCGCGGCGGGAGCCGAAGGTGTTCCAGTCCACCTGCTCGACGCCGTGCTCCCGGAGATAGCGCGCCGCGGGGCCGTTCTTCGGGATCGAGCCCGCCGGCGAGATGTGGTCGGTCGTGACCGAATCCCCCAGCACCGCGAGCACCCTCGCGTTCGCGATGTCGCGCAGCGGCGCGGGCTCGGGCGGCAGGTCCACGAAGAACGGGGGCTCCTGCACGTAGGTCGACCCCGGGTCCCAGGCGTAGCGGCTCCCCTCGGGCACCTGCAGCCCCTTCCAGATCTCGTCCCCCTCGAAGACCGAGGCGTAGCGGCGCTCGAACATCTCCGGCTTGAGCGAGGCCGCCATCGTGGCCTGGATCTCCTCGGCCGACGGCCAGAGCTCCCGGAGGAAGACCGGCTCGCCGTCGCGCCCGACGCCGAGAGGCTCCTTCGTCAGATCGATGTCCACCCGGCCGGCCAGTGCGAAGGCGACCACCAGCATCGGCGAGGCCAGATAGTTGGCCCGCACCTGCGGGTGGACCCGTGCCTCGAAGTTCCGGTTGCCGCTCAGGACGGCGGCGGCCACCAGGGAGTGCTCGTCGATGAGCTCCGCGACCACGTCGGGGAGCGGTCCGCTGTTGCCGATGCAGGTCGTGCAGCCGTAGCCGACCACGTTGAAGCGCAGGCGGTCGAGGTAGGGCAGCAGTCCGGAGCCCTCCAGATAATCGGTGACCACGCGGGACCCGGGGGCCAGGCTGCTCTTCACCCAGGGCCGGGTCTCGAGCCCGCGCTCCACCGCCTTCTTGGCGAGGAGTCCGGCGCCGATCATCACCGAGGGATTGGAGGTGTTGGTGCAACTGGTGATCGCCGCGATCACCACGGCGCCGTCGTGAAGCGTGATGTCGGCGCCGTCGAGCACGCCGGAGACCACCGGGGGAGCGTCGGGATCGAGCATGTCGTCCGGGGTGGAAGCGCCATGGTCCCCGATCGTGACGTTGGCGCCGCCCTCGCCGACCCAGCGGGAGTACGCGCTCTCCGCGAGCTCCTTCCTGGCCGCGGGGACCGTCGAGCTCATGAGCCCGGGCAGGTTGACGATGAAGTTGCGCTTGAGCTCCACCAGCGGCACCCGGTCCTGCGGCCGGCGCGGGCCCGCGAGGCTGGGCGTGATCGTGGAGAGATCGAGCTCGAGCGTGCTGCTGAACACCGGGTCCGGGGTGGCGTCGGTCCGGAAGAGACCCTGCTCCTTGCAGTAGCGCTCCACCCGCTCGACCGTCTCGCGGCCTCGCCCGGTGCGCTCGAGATAGCGGAGGGTCTCCGCGTCGACGGGGAAGAAGCCCATGGTCGCGCCGTACTCCGGGGCCATGTTGGCGATGGTGGCGCGGTCGGCGAGTCCCAGGCTCGAGAGCCCGGGCCCATAGAACTCGACGAACTTGTCCACCACTCCCTTCTTCCGGAGCAGCTGGGTGGCCGTGAGCACGAGGTCGGTCGCGGTGGTGCCGATCGGCAGCGCGCCGGTCAGCCGCATGCCGACGACCTCGGGGATCAGCATGAAGTACGGCTGCCCCAGCATGACCGCCTCGGCCTCGATGCCCCCCACGCCCCAGCCAACGACGCCAAGGCCGTTGATCATGGTGGTGTGGGAATCGGTACCCACCAGCGTGTCGGGGTAGGCCGTCATCTCGCCGAACTGGTCGCGGAGCTGCACCACCGGCGCCAGGTACTCGAGATTCACCTGGTGGACGATGCCGGTGCCGGGCGGGACGACCCGGAAGTTCCGGAAGGCGCGCTGCGCGAACTTGAGCAGCTGGTAGCGCTCGACGTTGCGCTCCAGCTCCAGCCGGACGTTCAGCCGGAATGCGTTGTCGGAGCCGTAGTGGTCCACCTGCACCGAGTGATCGATCACCAGGTCGCAGGGCACCACCGGGTTGATGCGGTCGGGGTCGCCCTTCATCCGCGCCATCGCGTCGCGCATGGCGGCGAGATCCACCACGCAGGGCACGCCGGTGAAGTCCTGCAGGACCACCCGCGCCGGCATGAACGGGATCTCGCCGCGGGCGCCGCTCTGCCGGTGCCAGCCGCCGAGCTGCCGGACGTGCTCCTCGGTGACCACCCCGCGGCCGGCGTGGCGGAGCGCGTTCTCCAGCAGGACCCGAATCGAGAAGGGCAGGCGATCGAGCTCGGCCACTCCCTGGCGGGCCAGCTCGGCGAGCCGGTAGACGGCGGCTTGCTCGCTCCCGAGGCGCACCATCGCCCGGGAGCCGAAGGGGTTGATCGAGGCAGCAGGCATCGGCGTTCCGGATTGAGTTGGCTTGCGTGTGCTGAGGGCAATATATGTGATCGGGTGCGAGGCGGGGCAGCGCCGTCTATCATGCATCCATGACCCTGCCGATCCCTCACGCCATCAACCGCCGCGACGACGGCATCCTGATCGAATGGGATACTGCCGGCCACGAGGCCTGGCTCCCCGCCCGGACGCTCCGGTTGGCCTGCCCCTGCGCCGCCTGCGTGGACGAGATGAGCGGGCGCCCGCTGCTGAACCCCGCGGCCGTGCCCGGGGACGTGCGCCCGGTGTCGCTCGCCCTGGTCGGCGCCTATGGCCTCCGGATCCAGTGGAGCGACGGCCACGGCACCGGCATCTATACCTTCGAGCGCCTCCTCGCCTCCTGTCCTTGCGCAACCTGTTCCGCCGGGCGTGCTCCCCCGTGACCCCGGACACATCCGGTGGTCGTGCCCGACCCTAAGCTGAGGCCGCCGGTCCGCATCATCCACCCCAGCCGGGAGCGGCCATGCAGGTCCAGGAACACTCGACGGTTCGGGAGGGTCTCGTCACCGGCCTGCTCGGTGGAGTGATCGTCGCCGTGTGGTACCTCGTCTTCGACGCGGCTGCCGGGCGGCCGTTCCACACCCCCGACGCGCTGGGCAAGGTGCTCTTCCGGGGAGACCTGGAGGGAGCGAGCCGGGCGGTGACGCCGGGGATCGTGGCGGGCTACACGCTGCTGCATTTCGTGGTGTTCGCGATCACCGGCATGCTGCTCACGCTGCTGGTCCACCTGGCCGCCCGCAACCTGGCGCTCAGGTGGGGTCTGTGGATAGGGCTCGTGGTGGCCTTCTCCTTGTTCGCCGGACTCACGTACATGCTCACCACCTCCACGGCGGAGCGGGTATCCGCCTGGTCCGTGGTAGGAGGTGCCCTGGCCGGGGTGGCGGGGATGGGTTGGTACCTGCTGCGGAACCATCCCCGGATCCGGGCCGACGCCCAGGCGAGCGGCGAAGCCCCTCCTCACGCGCCCGGGGGACCCCGCGTCGGGTGATGCTCCCGTC
>CAMPKP010000218.1 GCA_946887295.1 uncultured Gemmatimonadota bacterium
CGAGAAACGCCAGGCCCCCGAACGGCGTCACCGCACCCAGCCAGCGCGCGCCGGAGAGCGCCAGGGCGTACAAGCTGCCGGAGAAAAGCAGCGTTCCTGCCACGAACAGCCATCCGGCGCGCACCGGCCACGGTCCCGGCCAGCGGGTGACCGCCCAGGCGGCCGCGAAGAGCCCCAGGGCGTGGTACATCTGGTAGCGCGCACCGGTCTCGAAGACAGCCAGCAGCTCGGGCGAGAGTCTGGCCCTGAGCGCGTGAGCCCCGAACGCACCCGCCGCGACGGATAACAGTGCCGACGCCGCGCCCAGGCCGAAAAGCAATCGCTCCATAAGTCAGCGCGCCGGCCCCCGGGCGGCGGCGAGCTCCGCCGGCGTGGCGCTGTGGTCCGCCCAGCCCGCGAGGGCGGCGAGCAGCAGCAGACCGAAGATGTCCACCACGGCGATGGCGGTGACGCTCGGCGGGGGAGGTCCGAGGAGATTGACCAGGTACACCGCGACCAGGACCGCCACCAGACCCGCCAGACGTCCGGACCGCACCGGATGGCGGCGCGAGCGGAGCGCGACGTAGATCGCGATGCCTCCGGCGAGCGTCGCCAGCTCGAGCAGGACCGTCGCCGTCCGATTGTTCCACAGACCGAGCCCGAGCTTGGTGGAGTCCTGGCCGAAGACGGGAAGATCGGGCACGTGCACCAGGACGTCGAGCGGGAAATGGGACAGGATCGCCAGGCCCACGAGCGCCGCGGCCTGCCAGTGCCGGCTGGTGTCGCGAGTCGGCCAGGAGTAGTACGCCGCCGCGCCGATCAAGGCCCAGCAGATCATCCCGACGAGGCTGTGGGAGATGGGATACTCCAGGAACTGGAGCGGCGTCACCGCGGTATATCCGGGGTCGATGCGAACCCGCTCCCACCCGGCCAGAAGGAAGACTCCCCAGAGCAGGTCCGCGAGCTGCACGGCCACGAACAGCGTGCCGAGCGAGAGCTTGGGCTCCGCGCGCTTCAGCGCGAACGCGACGCCGTAGTGTCCGAGAAACATGGGGGCCTCCTCAGCGACGTTCGCCCGCGAGCCATGAACCGCCGTCCACCACGAAGATCGATCCGGTGATCCAGTCGCCGGCCGGGCTCGCGAGGAACGTCACCAGGTGACCGACGTCCTCCGGCGTGCCCCACCGGCCCAAGGGTATCGCCCGCGCGGCGTATTCGTCCATGGCGGGCACGCTCGGGGCCCCGCCGGGCGGGGTGAACGCCTTCTTGACGCCCTCGGTCGGAATGGGACCCGGCGCGACGGCGTTGACCGTGATCCCGTCTCCGGCCCACTCCAGGGCGAGCGTGCGGGTGAGCGCGTCCACCCCGGCCTTGGCCGCCGTGGCGTGCGCCATGAAGGGCCAGCCGCGATAATGCAGAGTCATCGAGATGGATACGATGCGGCCGCCGCCCTGGGCCTTCATCACGCCGTGCACGGCCTGGGAGCAGTAGAACGTGCCGTAGAGGTCGGTCTCGACCACCGCGCGCCAGGCGTTGGGCGACAGTGTCGCCGACGGCGCGTAGAAGTTGCCGGCCGCATTGTTCACCAGCACGTCGATCCGACCGTGCTCCTGGGTGACGCGCTCCACCATCCGGCCGACCGCCTCCGGCTCCCGCACGTTGGTCTCGACGGTCGTGATCGCGCCGCCGCGCGCGCGAAGGGCGTCGGCCGCGGCCGCGAGATGCTCCGGCTTCCGGCTGGCGATCGCGACCGTGGCGCCGGCCGCCGAGAGGCAGGAGGCGATGCCCAGGCCGATCCCGGTGCCGCCGCCCGTGACGAGGGCGACTTTTCCCGACAGCAGGTCGGCGGGGAAGATGCGCGCGCTCATCGCGACGCGAACGCCTCGAGCCGGCGGTGAAACTCCGGGCTCTGCAGCGCCTGGATCTGGGCCGCTCCCTCGGACGCGAGGGCCTGCTCCAGGGCGCCCAGCTCGTCCCCCCGCACCAGCCGCTTGATCGTCCGCACGCTCGACGGCGCCGCCGCGGCGACCGACTTCGCCAGGGCGCCGATCGCCGCGTCGAGCTCGGACCCCTCCAGCACATCGTCCACCAGACCCAGTGCGCTCGCCCGCTCGGCGCCGACGGTCTCGCCGGCCACGAGGAAGCGGAGTGCGTGGCTGGGTCCGACGAGCCGGGGCAGAGTGAAGGTCGAGCCGCCGTCGGGCACCAGGCCCATGCGCGCGAAGGCGGAGGTGAACGTCGCCCCGGAGTGGGCGAGGCGCATGTCGCAGGCGAGGGCGAGATCCAGCCCGAACCCCGCCACGGTGCCCCGGATCTCGGCCACGACCGGGAGCGGGCAGCGCACGATGGCGAGCACCGCCGACTGGAAGTCGGCCAACCCGCGCTGCAGATCGGCGGTGGAGGGGAGCGGTCCGAGCGATCGAAGCCAGTGGAGATCGAGGCCGGCGCAGAAGTGACCCCCCGCGCCGTCCAGCACCACCAGGTGAGCGGCGCCGCGCTCCTCGACCAGCTCCAGCTCGTTGGCGATGGCGCTCGCGAGGCCCGGAGTGAGCGCGTTGCGGCGGGCGGGCCGGTTGAGCGTCAGCCGGTGGACCGGCCCCTCCTCCCGGGACAGCAGCTCTTCGGGCATCGGCTCTATCGGCCGGCCGGCGGGGTGCCCGATTCCGCGACCGCCATTCCCATCGCGTGATACCCGTTGTCCACGTAGACCACGCTTCCGGTGATCGCGGCGGCCAGCGGACTGCAGAGAAAGGCGGCGGTGTGTCCCACGTCGGCTGCCTGAATGGGGCGGGGCAGGGGCGCGTTGGCGCTGGTGTAGTCGATCATCGTGTGGATGAAGCCGATCGCCGTGGCCGCCCGCGAGGCCCAGGGCCCGGCGGAGATGGCGTTGATCCGCACGCCCCAGCGGCGACCGGCCTCGAAGGCGAGCGTTCGGGTGTCGGCCTCTAGCGCCGCCTTGGCGGAGGACATCCCGCCGCCGTAGCCCGGGATGACGCGCTCGCCGGCGAGATACGTCAGCGAGAGGAAGGCGCCGTTCGGCCGCATCAGCGGTGAGAGGGTCCGCACCAGCGAGACGTTGCTGTAGGCGCTCACGCTCACCGCGGCCAGATAGCCGGCGCGGCTGGTGTCCACCAGCGGCGATCGCACCTCGGGGCCGTTCGCCAGGCTGTGCACTACGATGTCGAGGCCGTGCTCCCCGAAGTCCTCTCGCACCCGCGCGGCGAGACCCTCGATCGTGAAGTCGCCCAGCTCCTTGTAGCGCTTGTTCTCGCGCACGTCCGAGGGCACGTCCGCCATGGTGTCCCACGCCGCATCGAGCGGATAGATCCGCTCGAACTCGAGCTTTCGGCCGTCGGAGAGCTTCAGGGAGTCTTCGATCTTGCCGCGCTCGAGCAGCTTGGTGAAGATGCCGAGCGCGGGAGGCCAGCTGCCGACACAGATCGTCGCCCCCGCCTCCGCGAGCGACTTGGCGATCGCGAAGCCGAAGCCGGCATCGTCCGACACCCCGGCGACGAGGGCTCGCCTGTTGGACAGGTCTATGGAAAGCATGGGGGAATAGTATAGCCGGGCAGCGAGGCCCCGGCACAGCCGGGGCCGAAGTGCGCGGCGTCACTGGCCGGAGAGAGGCTGGCTGTTAATGGTAGAGCGTACGCTCACGGCGCGGACGGGCCGCGTGCAACCGAAGCCAAACCGGAGGGGCTCACGTGAGAGCAGGCGGCGCCGCACCCCGGAGACTCCTGACGTGCACCCTCGCCATCGGGGGGTTCCTCGTCGGGTCGTGCACCGAGCAGACTGCTCTCCCGGACCCGGAGCCGGCTCCGGGTCCGGGAGAGCAGTCTGC
>CAMPKP010000219.1 GCA_946887295.1 uncultured Gemmatimonadota bacterium
CGCGGGTCACTTCCGAGGCGAAGGAGTTGAGCTGGTCCACCATGGTGTTGATGGTATTCTTGAGCTCGAGGATCTCGCCCTTCACGTCCACCGTGATCTTCTTGTTCAGCTCGCCACGCGCGACGGCGGTGGTCACCTCGGCGATGTTGCGGACCTGCGCGGTGAGGTTCCCGGCCATCGAGTTGACGTTGTCGGTCAGGTCCTTCCAGGTCCCAGCCACTCCCTTCACCTTCGCCTGCCCGCCCAGCTTGCCCTCGGTTCCCACCTCGCGCGCGACACGGGTCACTTCCGAGGCGAACGAGCTCAGCTGGTCCACCATCGAGTTCACCGTGCGGCCGATCCGGAGGAACTCGCCCATGAGCGGCCGTCCCTCGATGTCGAGCGCCATGGTCTGCGACAGGTCGCCTTTGGCGACCGCGCCGATGACGCGCGCCACCTCGCTCGTGGGCTGCACCAGGTCGCCGATCAGGCCGTTGACCGAGCTGAGCGAGGCGGCCCACGATCCTCCGGCGCCCGTGAGCTGGGCGCGCTGGGTGATGCGCCCTTCCTTGCCGACCGCGATGCTCACGCGGTCGAGCTCGTGTGCCATGTCCTGATTGAGCTCCACGATCTCGTTGAGCTTGTCGACGACCTTCCCCGCGAGTCCCGTGCGCGTGACCTGCATCCGCACGGAGAAATCTCCCTTGCGGACGGCGGTAAGAACCGCCAGCAGCTCGGCGAGATCGAGGACTTCGGGATCGGCGGGGATGGCGGCAGGGCGGCCGCGCTTGGTTCGACGACCATTGCTGGTCGGACGGGTCCGCATGGGGGCTCCGGATGTACAGGGCTGCTTGTCGCCGGGTGAGACTGACCACACTGACGGAGAGACGCGGGAATATGCCGTGACCAGCATCACAACGAGCCTGATCGGGGCGCGCGTCCGGCCGCCTGCTTGACTTCGAATATATTGGTGCGACACTTGGGCGTGCCACCGACCGGAAACACCCGTTTGCGCGAGGAGCCCTCCGGGGGCCCCGGCGGCTCGGCCTCGCCCCCCGGATCGCCGCCCTTGCGCATCCTGATCCTCGAGGATGTCGCCATGGACGCGGAGCTCGTCGAATACGAGCTCGAGCGCGCCGGCATCCCCTTCTCCGCGCGCCGGGTGGATACCCGCGAGGCGTTTCTCCACGAGCTCGCCGAGCTCGAGCCGGACCTCATTCTCTCCGACTACACCCTTCCCGGCTTCGACGGCATGTCGGCGCTCTCGCTGGCGCGGCAGCTGGTTCCGTCGGTGCCGTTCCTGATCGTCACCGGCTCGGTGAACGAGGAGACCGCGGTAGGCTGCATGAAGGCGGGCGCCGCCGACTATCTGCTCAAGAGCAACCTCGCTCGAATCGGGCCCGCGATCGAAGGAGCGCTCGCGCGGATCCGGGTGCGCGACGAGAAGGCCCGCGCGGAGGACGCGCTCCGCCGCTCGGAGGCGAACCTCCGCGCCATCTTCAACAACAGCCAGCAGGCCTTCCTCCTCCTCGATACCGAGGGCACCATCAAGGCGCTCAACTCCACAGCCGTGGAATGGAGTGCGCGGCTCCTGGGCCATCGGCTCCACGAGGGCGCGCGCATCACCGGCTTCGTCCCCGAGGCGGAGGAGGCGTTCCACGCCGCGCTCGCCGGAGAGACCCGCAACGTCGAGCGGTGCCTCCAGGACGTGAGCGGCGTCGAGCTGTGGTTCGAGACCACCCACGCCCCGGTGGTCGACCAGGACGGTGCGGTCATCGGCGTCTGCCTGAACGCGCGTGACGTGAGCACCCGCAAACAGGCCGAACGGGCGCTGCGGGAGAGCGAGGCGAGGTACCGCGACCTGTTCGACAACGCCAGCGACCTGGTCTGTGCGACCGATCCCGAGGGGCGGTTCCTCTACGTGAACCGCGCCTGGCACCAGGCCATAGGGCTCCCCGAGTCGGAGCTGGAGCGACGGGGATTTCTCGACGTGGTGCATCCCGACAGCCGGACGCGCTACCAGGAGATCGTGCAGCGCGCGCTCGCCGGTGAGACGCTGACCCACGTGGAGCTGGTGCTGGTCACCAGCGACGGCGGGGGGATCACCGTGGAAGGGAATCTCAGCTGCACCTTCCAGCATGGCCGGCCGTGGATGCTGCGGGGCATCTATCGCGACGTGACCGAGCGGAAACGCATCGAGGACCAGCTCCGGCGGGCCGAGCGGATGCAGGCTGCCGGGCGCCTGGCCGGCGGCATGGCCCACGAGGTCAACAACATGATGACCGGCGTGATCGGCTTCAGCGAGTTTCTGCTGCGGAGCTTCGCCGCGGAGGATCCCCGGCGCGGCGAGGTGGAGGAGATCATCCGCGCCGGCACCCGCGCCTCCGACGTCACCCGCCAGCTCCTCGCCTTCACCCGCCAGCAGCTGCTCCATCCCGAGGTGCTCGACGTCAACGGCGTGGTGAACGGCATCGAGAAGATGCTGCGCCGCACCCTGGGCGAGGATCATGCGCTCGAGCTCCGGCTTTCGCCCGCGGCCGGCGAGATCCGCGCCGACCGCGGCCAGCTCGAGCAGGTGCTCGTCAATCTGATCCTCAACGCGCGCGACGCCATGCACCCGCATGGCCGGGTGACCGTGGCGACCGGCGAGGCGACCCTGGACGAGGTCTACGCTCAGGCCCACGACGGGATCGGGATCCCGCCGGGCGAGTACGTCTCCCTGTCCGTCACCGATACCGGAAGCGGTATGACGCCCGAAGTGCACGCCCGGATCTTCGAGCCGTTCTTCACGACCAAGCCGGTCGGCCAGGGAACCGGTCTCGGACTCTCCACGGTATACGGCATCGTGAAGCAGAGCGAGGGCTTCGTCTGGTGCTACACCGAGCCCGGGCACGGGAGCACCTTCAAGATCTATCTGCCTCGGGCCGTCACCCGGTCCCTTCCCGCCGCGCCCGCCCGCGCTCCGAGCGAGCTGCGCGGCGGCACGGAGACGATCCTGGTCGTGGAGGACGAGGACGTGGTCCGCGCGCTGGCCTGCCGCGGCCTCCGGGAGCAGGGGTACACCGTGCTCGAGGCCCGGCATGGACGCGAGGCCCTCGACCGTTTGGCGGATGGCTCCCAGCCCATCCACCTGGTCATCTCCGACGTGGTCATGCCGGAGCTGGGCGGCCGTGAGCTGGGCGCGCTGCTGGCGACCGTTCGGCCGGGTCTGCCCATCCTGTACATGTCCGGGTACACCGGTGAGGACGTGATTCAGCGAGGATTGCTGGAGCCCGGGATGCCGTTCCAGCAGAAGCCGTTCACGCCGGGCGGTCTGGCTCGGAAGGTTCGGGAGATGCTCGACGGCCCGGTCTAGGCGATCGCCTCCGTGCCCGGCTCCGCGGCGGCCTCGTCGCGGGCGGGACGGAACTCCAGGTGCTCGGCCCGCAGGATCACGAAGCCTCGCGTGGTGCTGAGGCGGGCCAGCCGTTCGCCCGCCATGTTGACCATCCGCTGGGTGACCCCCGGAAAGATCGGTGCCACCTCGTACCACTTCGCGGGGCTGAGCTCCGGATATTTCCGCTGGTGCTCCGACCGCAGACGCGCCTGCACTCCTGGCATCGCCTCTCCTCGCCGGCGAGGCGCCGGCCGACCGGTTTCGAAGGGCCCGCGAGAGTCGCACCAATTTAACGAAGCGGCCCTGATTGCACATGATCCGCGGGGCCGGCGCCGGCCGGCCCGGGCCAGTGGACAATTCCGCCCGGACCGCTTAGAGT
>CAMPKP010000220.1 GCA_946887295.1 uncultured Gemmatimonadota bacterium
GCGGAGGCGTCCGGCTCGTCGGTCTGCCGCGGGGCTCCACCGTTCTCATCGACGAGCGGCCCGTCGTGGATCCCATCACCGTGCTCGCCAACGGACCTCACGTGCTCGCGGTGTCCGCGCCGCGGTTTCAGTTCTTCAGCGACACCATCGTGGTCCGCGGCGGCGATACGCTCGAGCTGACGCCGCAGCTCCAGCCGATCGGGGCTCCGACGCCACCGGCCACGGCGTCTCCGGAGCCGCAGCCTGCTCCCGCGCGGCGCGCGGCACGCTGCTCACCGGGAGCGGGATACAATGCGGACGGGTCGTGCTTCGACGAGCGGCCCAAGCCGGTGAGCCCGCCGTTCGTGCCGCTCCCCGACGGCGTGAGCGGCTCGCCCCGCCCGTCACTGCTCTGGGTCAAGGTCTCTGCCGACGGCCGCACGACGGACCTGCAGCGCCTCCGGCCGTCCGACGACTCGACCTTCGAGCAGGCGGCCCGCGACTTCGTCTGGACCGTGACCTGGCATCCGGCGCTGAAGGACGGCGCGCCGGTCGAGGCGTGGACCCAGATGCTCTTCCCTCCGATGCCGCAGTAGCCCGCCCCTGCCCGACATCCATCCCACGGCTTTCATCGCCCCCACCGCCGCCGTCATGGGCGACGTGACGATCGGCGCGGAGTCGAGCGTCTGGTACGGCGCCGTGCTCCGCGGCGACATGGCGCCCATCGTGATCGGCTCGCAGAGCAATCTCCAGGACGGCACGGTCGTCCACGTGGACGAGGAGGTGCCCTGCGTGATCGGCTCCCGGGTGGGCGTCGGCCACCGGGTGATCCTGCACGGCTGCACGGTCGAGGACGAGTGCCTGATCGGCATGGGCAGCGTGCTGCTCAACGAGGTGCGGATCGGCCGCGGCAGCGTGGTGGCGGCCGGCGCGGTGCTGCCGGAGGGCATGGAGGTCCCGCCCCGGTCGCTGGTCATGGGCGTGCCCGCCCGGCTGGTGCGGCCGGTGGACGAGCGCCTGGCGAAGCGGATCGAAGGCACCTGGTCCCATTATGTGGAGCAGGCGCGGGCCCACCGGGCAGGCCGGTATCCTCTGTTCAAGGCCTAGGTTCGCCGGCTCGCAAAGCATCCACAGTCTTGCACGTTTTCCACATCGCGCACACTCGCCGACATGCGATTATTTTTGTGATGTGGGAATCAGGATTGCACGCAGGGACGCGGTTTTTCGGCGCTATTGTGCCCCCTCTCCGCTTGGCCTAGTTTGGCCTTCCGCTGTTCGCGGGAAAGTGGTCATGGTCGCACGGCATCGCCGCTCCACTCTCGTCTCATCCATATCTCAACGGGGAGCATCATGAAATCGTCCACCCCACGGGACGCGGTCCAGCTATCGCCCAACGCCGTCACGGTACTCGAGAAGCGGTACCTCGTTAAGGACGACGGCGGCAGGCCGGTGGAGACACCGAGCGACCTGTTCTGGCGGGTGGCACGCACCATCGCGGAGGCCGACCGGAAGTACGGCGCCACCGACGCGGCGGTGGAGCAGGCGGCGAAGGAGTTCTACGGGATCATGGCGACGCGGCTCTTCATGCCGAACTCGCCGACCCTGATGAACGCCGGCCGGCCCCTGGGCCAGCTCTCCGCCTGCTTCGTCCTGCCGGTGGACGACGCGCTCTCCAACGGCAAGAGCGGCATCTACGACACCCTCACGGCGATGGCCCTGGTGCACCAGTCGGGCGGCGGCACCGGGTTCAGCTTCTCCCGGCTCCGGCCCAAGAACGACATCGTCCGGTCCACCATGGGCGTGGCCTCGGGGCCGGTCTCGTTCATGAGCCTGTTCGACGCCTCGACCGACGTGGTGAAGCAGGGCGGCACCCGCCGTGGCGCCAACATGGGCATCCTGCGGGTGGACCACCCCGACATCATGGAGTTCGTCACCTGCAAGGACGACACGTCCAAGATCACCAACTTCAACATCTCGGTCGCGGTGACGGACGCCTTCATGGCGGCGGTGGAGCGGGACGAGCCCTACGACCTGATCCACCCCAAGACCGGCAAGGTCACCGGCCAGCTTCAGGCCCGGGCGGTGTGGGAGCGGATCATCCACGGCGCGTGGAAGACGGGCGAGCCGGGCGTGTTCTTCATCGACAAGGCCAACTACTACAACCCGGTCCCCCACCTCGGCAGCTACGAGGCGACCAATCCCTGCGGCGAGCAGCCCCTCCTCCCGTACGACGTCTGCAACCTCGGCTCGATCAACCTCGGCGCCTTCGTGAAGGACGGCGCGATCGACTGGGACCGCCTCCGCCGCGTGATCCACGTCTCGACCCACTTCCTCGAGAACGTCATCGACGCCAACCAGTACCCGCTGGACGAGATCACCGACCTGGCCCAGCACATCCGCCGCATCGGGCTCGGCGTCATGGGGCTGGCCGACCTGTTCGTCCGGCTCGGCATCGCCTACGACTCCGACGAGGGCGTGGAGCTGGGGCGGAAGATCCAGCAGTTCGTGGACGAGGAGGCCAAGGTCGAGTCGGAGCGGCTGGCGGAGATCCGGGGCGTCTTCCCCGAGTGGGAGCGGAGCATCTGGGGCCCCGACGAGACCGCCGCGCGCGGCCCGGACGGCGAGCGGGTGCGTCCCATGCGCCGGCTCCGCAACTGCAACGTGACGACCGTGGCGCCGACCGGCACCATCTCGATCATCGCCAACTGCAGCTCGGGCATCGAGCCGCTCTTCGCGGTGGCGTTCATGCGGAACCAGGCCGGCGTGCTGATGCCGGACGTGAACGAGGACTTCGTCGCCATCGCGAAGAGGGAAGGGTGGTACTCCGAGGACCTGATGCGGCGGATCGCGGAGGCGGGGCACATCGACTTCACCGAGGTGCCCGACAAGTGGCGCCGGGTGTTCGTCACCGCGAACCACATCAAGCCGGAGTGGCACATCCGGATGCAGGCGGCGTTCCAGGAGTACAACGACTCGGCGATCAGCAAGACCTGCAACTTCGCCAACGACGCCACCGAGGAGTACGTCGCCGAGATCTACCGGCTGGCGTACCAGCTCAACTGCAAGGGTGTCACGGTGTACCGCGACGGCAGCCGGGACATGCAGGTCCTCTCGACCGGCAGCACGGCGAAGAAGGTCCAGGACCAGGCCACCTCCAGCGGCAGGGCCGAGGCGCGGGCCGACCTCGTGGCGGGGCAGGCGGCGGCGAGCCGGGCGCAGGCCGACCTCCACGGGGAGCTGGCCGAGGTGCGGGCGGAGAACCAGCGGCTCCGGAAGGCGATGCAGGACCTGGAGGCGGAGAATCTCCAGCGGCGGCAGAAGCGCTCGCGCCCCGAGGCCCTGCGCGGCACCACGCGGCGGATCGAGACCCCGCTCGGCACCCTGTACGTCAACATCACCGAGGACGACCGGGGGCAGCCGTTCGAGGTCTTCATGAGCCTCGGCAAGGCGGGCGGTGCGCTGATGGCGGACGTCGAAGCGCTGGGCCGTCTCATCAGCCTCGCGCTGCGCTCCGGGATCCCGATGCGCGAGGTGTGGCGGCAGCTCAGGGGCATCAGCTCGGATCGGGTGATCGGGCTGGGGCCGAACAAGGTGCTGTCGGTGCCCGACGCGGTCGGCATCGCGATCGAGCGGTGGATGCTGGAGAAGCAGGGCATCCAGCAGGAGCTGCTGCCGGGATCCACGCCGCCGGGCGGCGTGCCCGCGGTGGACGTGGCGCCGGTGGTGGCGGGGGCGCGCGCGGTGGAGGGGGA
>CAMPKP010000221.1 GCA_946887295.1 uncultured Gemmatimonadota bacterium
GGAGTCCAGCAGCCGCCCCTGCATGGTGCCGAGATTGTAGAGCGGCAGGGAGGGATCGACTTCGGCGACCGCGCGGCGGAGCGGCGTCATGAGCGGCACGGCGTCTCCCTGGGCCCGCGCCACCGCGGTCATCGTGCGATCGGTCCAGCTCCACGCTGCGCCGGGCGCCTGCACCATCGGCAGGTAGAACTCCGGGACCGGCTCCTCGTCGAGACCCGTCGCGCGGACGTCGCTCACGACGCCCACGACTTCCTTCCAGTTGGGCGAGCCGTCGGGCCCGGCCTCGCAGCAGGCGATCCGCTTGCCGATGGGGTCCTGTCCCGGGAAGGCCTCGCGAGCCAGCGTCTCGTTGATCACCATGACCAGCGGCGCTCCCGGCTTGTCCGACTGGGTGAAGGTGCGGCCGCGGACCAGCCCGATGCGCATGGTGGCGAAGTAGTCCGGGGTCACCAGCCGCATGAGCGAGTTGATGGTGGACGAGATGTCGAGCGCACGCCCCTCGGGGATCAGGCCGTTGCTGCCCCCGCCCTCCAGGGGCGCCGAGGACACCAGCGCCGCGCTCGACACGCCGGGCACCGCCGCCAGGCTCTCCTCGATCCGCTCGAACGCCCGGGTCACCTGTTCGGGGGTCTCGTACGTGACTGCAGGGAGGGAGACCCGTCCCGCCACGACGCCCCGCGGGTCGAAGCCGGGGTTCACGTCGTTGAGGGCGATCGCGCTCCGGATCAGGAGCCCCGCGCCGGTCAGCAGCACCAGCGCCAGCGCGACCTCGGTAACCACCAGCACGTTCCGGAGCCGGTCCCGGCTGCCCGCGCGGGACCCGGAGCGCCCGCCTTCCTTGAGCGCCTCGTGCGGGAGGCGGGCCGCGGTCCGGAGCGCCGGCGCGAGACCGAACGCCAGTCCGCTCAGCACCGTGAGGCCGAGCGCGAAGGCGAGCACCGGCCCGTCCACTCGCGCCTGGGCCAGGCGGGGCACGTCCTCGGGCCCGAGGGCGGCGAGCAGGCTCACGCCCCAGTAGCCCGCGAGCAGTCCCAGCAGACCGCCGGCACCCGCGAGCACCAGGCTCTCGGTCAGCGCCTGGCGGAGCAGGTGGCCGCGTCCCGCGCCGATCGCGGCGCGGATGGCGATCTCCCGCGAGCGCGCCGCGCCGCGGGCCAGCAGCAGGTTGGCGATGTTGGCGCAGGCGATCAGGAGGACGAACCCCACCGCGCCGAGCAGCACGAAGAGCCGCGGGCGGTAGTCGCCCACCAGCTCCTCCATCAGTGGTGCCATGACGATGGCCCGGTCCCGGTTGTCCTTCGGGTACGTCGTCTCCAGCCATCGGCCGAGACTCCGCATCTCCGCTTCGGCCCTCGCTGCGGCGACGCCCGGCTTGAGACGGCCGAGCACGGTGAGATAGTGCTCGTCGTGCATCGCGAGCTGCGCGGGCGTGAACGCGGTGGGTACCCAGAGCTCCTCGTCGAACAGGGTGTAGTCCATGGCAGCGGGCATGACGCCGATCACGGTGTGCGGCCGCCCGTCGAGCCGGACCTCGCGCCCCACCACACCGGGCTCGGCGCCGAACCGCCGGCGCCAGATCCCGTCGCTCAGCAGGACCACGTCGGCCCGCCCCGGCGCCGCCTCCTCGGGAAGGAAGCTGCGCCCCAGCGCGGGCCGCACACCGAGCAGGGCGAAGTAGTCGGCGCCGACCCGGGCCCCGTCCACGTTCTCGGGGGTGTCGGAGCCGGCGAGATTGAAGCTCTCGCCGTATGCCGGGACGAAATGCTCGAACGTGGTGGCCTGCCGCTTCACGTCGGCCCAGTTGCCGACCGAGAACGAGCTGCCCATGTCCTTCCACGTCGTCCGCACCAGCAGGATCTGCCCGGGATCCGCGAACGGGAGCGGGCGGAAGAGCACGGTGTACACCACGCTGAAGATCGCCGTGGTGGCGCCGATGCAGAGCGCCAGCGTCAGCACGATCGAGGCGGTGAGCGCGGGGCTCTTCCTGAACGAGCGAACGGCATAGCGGATGTTCTGGAGCAGGGAGTCCATGTCAGTCGTTCCTCGGTGCGAGCCCCGGCGCGAGCGTCGCGGTGGCCGCCAGGGTGAAGGCCGGAGCTCGGCGCAGGGAGCGGAGGGCGTGGCGGGCCGTGGAGATGGGCGAGACCATGAGGCCGATCACTCCGACCGCAGGGCGATCATGGGATCGACCAGCGTAGCCCGACGTGCGGGCAGAAATCCTGCGGCCGCGCCGACTGCGAGAAGCATCCCGGCGATCGCGGCGAGCACCGCCGGATCGGTCGCACTCACTTCGAACAGGAGCGAGGAGAGCAGCCCGGCGAGGAGGAGCGAGCCCGCGAGCCCGACCAGGATACCGGCCCCGACGACCAGCAGGGCCTGCCGCAGCACGCCCCACAGCACGTCGCGCCGGCTCGCTCCCAGGGCGAGCCGGATGCCCAGCTCCCGAGTGCGCTGTACCACTCCGTACGCGGTGGTGCCGTAGAGCCCGATCGCGGTGAGCGCCAGCGCCAGCGCGGCGAAGCCGCCGAGCAACGACAGGGTGAACCGGCGGCGGGCGACGGCACCGCCGAGCCAGTCGTCGTAAGCCTTGAGGTCGGCGACGGGCTGATTCGGATCGAGCATCCGAACCTGCGCGACCAGCGCGCCGGCGAGGCGCATGGGATCGTCGCTGGTCCGAACCACCAGCGTCATGAAGCTGTGAGGGAACTGGGGCAGCGCCCAGTACACCGTCGGGGAGGTAGCGGAATCCACGCCGGTATGCTTGACGTCGCCTACCACGCCGACCACCGTGCCGACCAGGGTGTCACCCCACGGCATATGGATCCGGCGGCCGATGGGATCACGCCCGGACAGGTACCGGGAGGCGAAGCTCTGGCTGACGACCACGGACCTGGGGATCCCGGCCCGATCGCCCGGCTCGATGGGGCGACCGAGGATGACGGGGATCTCCAGGGCCTGGAAGAACCCCGGGTCCACCGCACGCACATCCGCTCCGGGCTCTTCGCCCGGCGCCGTGGGCGGCTCCCCTTCGATGGTCATGCGGGTCGCGGAGCGCTGCCCCGAGAGCGGCAGCCAGTTGATGGCCCCGACCGCCTGCGCGCCGGGGATCTGGCGCACCCGGCCGAGCAGCTCCTCGAAGAACCGCACCTGGCGCTCCTCGTCCTCGTAGCGCTCCCCCGCGAGCGAGACCCGGGCGGTCAGCACCCGGTCGGGATTGAACCCCAGGTTCACGTCGTTGAGCCGCGCAAAGCTCTTGATGAGCAGGCCCGCGCCCACCAGCAGCACGAGGGCGCCGGCCACCTGCAGACCGACCAGGAGGCTCCGGGCGCGCCCGCCGTGGCCGGAATAGCCCCGCCCTCCATCCTTCAGATCGTCGTAGAGGCGGCCGCGCGCTGCCTGGAACGCGGGCACCAGCCCGAATCCGATCCCCGCGAGCAGCGAGACGAGCAGGGCGAACCCGAGGGCGCCCAGGTCCACCCGGACCTCCTGCATGCGCGGGATGCTCGTGGCGGCCAGCGCCGCCAGCGCGTCGGTGCACCACCAGGCGAGCAGGACGCCGAGAGCCCCCCCGGCCAACGCCACCAGCACGCTCTCGACCAGCAGGCTTCGACCGAGGGCCCAGCCGCTCGCGCCGAG
>CAMPKP010000222.1 GCA_946887295.1 uncultured Gemmatimonadota bacterium
ACCGGGTGAAGCGGTCGCCGCTGTGGCAAGTGCGGTCGATCGCAGAGCCCCAGCGTTCGACTGTCCGACTGCATCGCCCGAGCACCCATCCTACCTGACGGCGCGCCTCGCATGTACAATCGAGTACGCGCAGGCTGGCTCGCCTCCCACATGCCCGGACCGCCATGGTCGACGCCTACGAGCGGCTTGCCGCCGCCCTTTCCGGACAGTACCGCCTCCTCCGCGAGCTCGGGCACGGGGGAATGGCGCGGGTCTACCTGGCCGAGGACCTGAAGCACGCCCGCCGGGTAGCGCTCAAGCTCCTGCGACCTGAATTGGCCGCCATGATCGGCGTGGACCGGTTCCTGGCCGAGATCAGGACGATGGCCGGCCTGCAGCATCCGCGCATCCTTCCCCTCTTCGACTCGGGCCTCGCCCGGCTCCCCGCCGGCGACGCCGGCCCGGCGATCGACCTTCCTGATTACGTCATGCCCTACGTGGCGGGCGAGACGCTGCGGGCACGGCTGGCTCAGAAGCGGCAGCTTCCCGTGGCCGAGGCACTGGGCATCGCGATCCAGGTGGCGGGCGCGCTCGATCACGCGCACCGGCACGGCGTCATTCACCGCGACATCAAGCCCGAGAACATCCTGTTGGACGATGGCGAGGCGGTGGTGGCCGACTTCGGGATCGCGCTGGCCCTGGGCACCGCGGCCGGCGAGCGCCTGACGGAGATCGGCCTCACCCTCGGGACGCCCGCCTACATGAGCCCCGAGCAGGCGCTCGGCGAGCCGGTGCGCGAGCGCAGGAGCTAAATCTTCTCGCACTGCACCGTGCTCTACGAGATGCTGGCAGGCGAGCCCCCCCACACCGGCGGGTCCGCTCAGGCGATCGTCGCGAAGCGGCTGTCGCAGGCGATCCCTTCGGTGCGCAGCATCCGCGAGACGGTGCCGCCCGCGGTGGATGCGGCGCTGGCGCGGGTGCTGGCGAAGGCGCCGGCCGACCGCTTCGCCACGGGGCGGGAGCTCGCGGTGGCGCTCGGCGGGCAGGTGGACGGCACGTCCTCCGGGGCGCTGGTGCGTCCCCGCGGACGGTGGCGCATGCGGCTGGCGGGGGTGATGGGGATCGCGCTGCTGGCGGCGGGCATGTGGCTCGCCCGCTCCCGGTAGACCCCGGCGCCCGTGCTGGACCCGGACCGTCTCGCCGTCGCCCCGTTCGACGTGACGGGTCCGGGCCTCGAGGTGTGGCGCGAGGGCGTGGTCGACTTGCTCGCGCGCACGCTCGACGGGGCGGGCAGTCTCCGCACCGTGTCGCCGTCCGTGGTGCTCCATGGGTGGGCCGGACGGTCGGACCGCGCCTCGGCCCTCACCCTCGGCCGGCGGACGGGCGCCGGCCTCGTCGCCACGGGGGGCGTGAGCCGGCTACCCGGCGACCGGGTCCAACTTCGTGCCACGCTCCTCGACGTCCGAGCCGACCAGCTGCTCGGCGAGGTCGAAGTGGAGGGCCCCGCAGCCGCGCTCGGAGTGCTGGCCGATTCGCTCGGCCTCGGAATCCTGCGGACGCTGTCACGGACCCGGCCGGTGGCGGCGGTGCGGCAGGCGGCGATCGGCTCGGCGCCTCTCGGCGCGCTCAAGGCGTTCCTCGCCGGCGAGCAGGCCTATCGTCACGGCAGCTACGACTCCGCGCTGGTGGCCTACCAAGAGGCGCTCACACGGGACAGCACGTTCACGCTGGCGATGCATCGCATGGCGCAGGTCCTCACCTGGAATCCCCCCAGCGGGGGGGCCTACCAGCCGGCCGACACTTATATGCAGCAGGCCTTCCAGCGAATCCACGGTCTGTCGGCCCGGGACAGCCTGCGGGTCTCGGGGGACTACCTGGCGTGGCAGGCGGACGAGCAGCACCCCGAGTATTACGCCCGGTCGCTCGAGTGGCGGCAGGAAGCGGTGCGACGGTTCCCTGCCGACCCGGAGGTCTGGCAAGACCTGGGTGATCTGCGGTATCACGCACCCGTCGGGTTCGGCCAGAGCTTCCCGGAGGCGCTCGACGCGTTCGAGCGCGCCATCGAGCTCGATCCCAGCTTCGGCCCGGCGTACGAGCACGTCATCGAGGTCGCGCTTCGGACCGGCAGGGGAGACCGCGCGGTATACCACGCGCGGGCGGCGGCGGAGCTGCGCGCCACGGCGGCGTACAGCGCCTCGGTGAGGATGGCGAGCCGGCTGCTGTTGCTGCCCGGGGCCGAGCGGCCCGAGGCGCTGGCGGCGGCGCTCGATTCGGCTTCGGCCGGAATGCTGTTTGACGCAGGCATGATGTTCATGTGGGTGCCCGACACCCATGAGACCGCGGTCCAGCTGCTGCGCCGGCTCGCCCGGCGCCAGGTCCGCTCGGGCGAGACCGCGGATTGGGTGGTCGATTCCCTCATGCGGGTCCGCTACGTCGCCGTGGCGCTGGTGCGCCGCGGCCACCTGCGCGAAGCGCTGAGCGTGGGCCATGCCGATCTCGCAGTGGAGCGGCTCGGGTTCTGGTGGCATGGCTGGCTCGACCCCTTTCCGACACTCGCGTGGCTGGACGCGATCCCGGCGGCTGATGCCGCACGCGCGTTCGCGGCCGCACTCGAGCCCGGGGTCGTCGTCACCGACGGCCATGAACGGCGTTGGCGTGGGCTACCGTGGTGGGCCCAACGGCGCGACACCGTCTCATTGGCCCTCTTCCAGCGTCGCATGCGAGAGGCCGCTGCGCGCGGTGGCTCTGCCGCCGACGTGCTGCGGGCGCGGTATTTCGAGGGGGCCGCGGCGGGCTATCTCGCCCTCGTCCGTGGTGACACGACCAAGGCCATCGGGCACTTCGCCGCCGTTCCGGACAGCGTGTATTGCGCGATCGTGTCATGCGCCGAGCAGAAACTCGTGGAGGCCGCCCTGCTGGCGGCACGTGGCGCCGACGGGAAAGCCGCGGCGATCCTCGACCGCTGGGTCCCCCAGATCAATGGTGGCCTGGCCATCGTGGGGCTGGCCGAGCGGGCACGCATCGCCGAGCGGCTCGGCGACCTCGCCACTGCCAGGCGCGCCTACCAGCATGTCGCCGATGCGTGGCGCAACGCGGATCCGGAGCTGACCGGGTATGTGACGGAGGCGAAGGCGGGCCTTGCGCGGGTGACGGGAGAGACGCCGTGAGCGCGTGCTTACAGCGGGAGCGGCCAAGCGATGCGGGGATCCAGGGCATTCCGGGCGTATCTCCAGCAGGTCTCGATGGGAGATACCCAATACGCCAGGAGGGGCCCATGCACTACCCCATCGATCGTCTCGGCCAGGCACCGCCCTACGTCGGCCAGACACCGCCCTGCAGACCGACGCCTATACCTCGATCGGCTCCCGGCTGGAACAGCTGGGCTATACCACCGGTCCGCTCCCGGTCGACCGGGAGTCGCTGGGCACCGGCCGGATCGAAGATGATCGGGTCGGCTGCTTAGTAGAGGACCGAGACGAAATAACAACCAGTTGGCTCACGATATTGCCCCGATGTCATGAGGGTCATTGGCTTGACGACCCGCAGTCCTTCGGCCAGGCACCAGCGGAAAAAGTCAGCTTGGCGGACCGGCAGCAGGAGC
>CAMPKP010000223.1 GCA_946887295.1 uncultured Gemmatimonadota bacterium
GCGCTGGGCCGAGCACATGTCGGCGACGAACAGAGCTTGAGCAGGTCGAGGACCCGATGACATTGGGCGCCGGCTCGCGCAATGAAGATCCCATACTCCATGCGGCTCCACGCCAGCGTGGGACGTGCCGCCGAGTTGCGAAGCCCACACGCCGAGCCGACCTTTATGGGCATGCCGGACACCCTCACCCCGGTCTACTGGACCGCGGACATGGCCCGCCGCCTCCCCGAGGATGGCAACCGCTACGAGGTGGTCTACGGCGAGCTGCTGGTGACCCCCGCACCGCGGCTCTGGCATCAGGAGCTCGTCCGGCGCCTGGTCGTTGCCCTCGCCAGGTACCTCGAAGCCAATCCGGTCGGCCTGGTTCTGACCTCACCGGCCGACATCTCGTGGGGACCGGACGTGCTGGTGCAGCCCGACGTGTTCGTGGTGCCGACGGAGCAGGCGAGAACGCTCGAGTGGAGCGCGGTACGCGATCTGCTGCTGGTGGCTGAAGTGCTGAGCCCATCCACCCCGCGTCATGACCGCTTCACCAAGCGTCGCCGCTATCAGGAGGCCAGGGTGCCGCTGTACTGGATTATCGACGGCGATGCGCGGCAGGTCGAGGTCTGGACCCCCGGCGATGCGTTTCCTGGAAACGAGCGAGACCGGATCACTTGGCAGCCGGAGGGAGCCGGCGCTCCGTTCACCTTGCCGCTCCAGGAGCTTTTCCGGGCAATCGGGTGAGGCAGTTTCGAGCCATTCTAGGAAGGGACCCCGTGCGCCGACTCCGCCTCACCCCGATCCTGCTGACCGCCGCCTTCGCGGGGCTGTTCTTCGTCCCGGCGTTCGCCGCGCTGCTCACCGACTGGTGGTGGTTCCGCGAGATCGGCTACCAGATCGTCTTCACCCGCGAGCTGACTACCCGGGTGCTGCTCTTCCTGGCCGCGGGCGGGCTCACCTTCGGCGTGCTCTACCTGAACCTGCGGGCGGCGCAGCGTGGCCTCGTCCCCGACCCGGTCGTGCTCCGCTTCGGGCCCGGGACTCGGCAGTTGAACATCTCGGCGGCGCTCCGGCGCATGAGCCTGCCCGTGTCGCTGGCCATCGGGGTTCTGGCCGGCTTCGCCGCCACCCCCGCCTGGGACCTGGTGCTCCGGGTAATCCATCGGACGCCGTTCGGGATCGCCGACCCGGTCTTCTCGCGCGACATCGGATTCTACGTCTTCACCCTGCCCGGACTCGCGGCCGCGTTCGGCTTCCTGACCACCCTCGCCGTCATCTCCCTCCTCCTGCTCACCCCGCTGTACTGGATGCGCGGGGATCTCGTGCTGGGCCCGCGCCGGCTCATGGTCGAGCCGAGCGCGGGGCTGCATCTGGCCATCCTGCTGGCGGCGGTTTTTCTCCTCACCGCCCTTCGGCTGTGGCTGGTGGAGATTCCCGGTCTGCTGTATTCCACCACCGGCCCGCTCACCGGTGCCAGCTACACCGATCTGCACGCCCGGCTGCCGGCCCTGCGGGTCTCGGCGGCGGCGGCGGTCCTCGCCGCGGTGGCGGTCATGGTCGGAGGGATGCGGCGGCGGCTGCCGCGCTACGGCCTCCTGGCTGTCGCCGGCTACCTGGCCGTGGCCGTCCTCGGGCGCGGTCTCTTCCCCCTGGCCATCCAGAAGTTCGTGGTGGCACCGACCGAGCTGACCCGCGAGACGCCGTTTCTCCGTCACCACATCGCCGCCACCCGCCAGGCGTGGGGGTTGGACAGCGTGGAGGTCCGTGAGCTGGGCGGAGAGGCCGGCCTCACGCTGGCCGACATCCGGGCCAATGGTCCCACCATCGAGAACGTGCGCCTGTGGGACCGGGAGCCGCTGCTGCAAACGTTCGGTCAGCTCCAGGAGATTCGCACCTACTACGATTTCGTCTCGGTGGACGACGACCGGTACATGATCGACGGGGTGTACCGCCAGGTCCTGCTCTCGCCGCGCGAGCTCAATCCGGCCTCGCTGCCGACCCGCACCTTCATCAACGAGCACCTGACGTTCACCCACGGCATGGGACTGACCCTGAGTCCGGTCAACCAGGTGACGACCGAAGGCCTGCCGGTCCTGTTCATCAAGGACCTGCCGCCGGTCTCCAGCGTGTCGCTGCGAATCACCCGTCCGCAGATCTACTACGGCGAGATCGCCAACGAATACGTCTTCGTCGGCACCCGGCAGCGCGAGTTCGACCATCCCTCCGGCGAAGCGAACGTCTACGCCGCCTACACCGGCACGGGTGGCGTCCAGGTCGGCAACCTCTGGCGCCGCCTGCTGCTCTCCATCCGGTTCGGGTCATCCAAGGTCCTGCTCTCGCAGGATATCACCAACGACAGCCGGGTGCTCTATCACCGGAACATCGTGGCCCGGGCGAGGAAGGCGCTGCCGTTCCTCCGGTTCGATCGCGACCCATACCTCGTGATCGCGGGAGACGGCACCCTGAAATGGATCCTCGACGCCTACACGACGTCGAACGGCTATCCCTACGCGCAGCCGCTCCTCGACGGCACCAGCTACATGCGGAACAGCGTCAAGCTGGTCATCGATGCGTACGACGGCTCGCTGACCGCCTACGTCAGCGCGCCGGCCGATCCACTGATCCGCACCTGGGCCCGCATCTTCCCGGGCATCTTCCTCCCGCTGGACGACATGCCCGCCCATCTGCGCGCCCACCTGCGGTACCCCGACGACATCTACCGGGTCCAGACCAGCCTCTATACCACCTACCACATGAACGCCCCGGAGGACTTCTACCACCGGGAGGACCAGTGGCAGATCCCCCAGGTCACCAAGGCCGACGAGTCGGTGCCGTTCATGCGGCACATCATCATGCGGCTGCCGGAGGAGTCGAAGGCGGAGTTCATCTACATGGTGCCGTTCACGCCGCGGGGCAAGGAGAACCTGGCCGCGTGGATGGTGGCGCGGAACGACGGCGACGTCTACGGGAAGCTGCTGGTGTACCGGCTCTCGCGTCAGAGTCTGGTGTTCGGGCCCCGGCAGATCGAGAACCGGATCAACCAGAATACCGAGATCGCGCGCCAGGTCTCCCTGTGGGACCAGCGGGGCTCCCGGGTGATCCGGGGCGACCTGCTGGTGATCCCGATCGAGGAATCACTGGTCTACGTGCAGCCGCTCTATCTCCAGGCGGAAGGCGGCCGGATTCCCGAGCTCAAGCGCGTGATCGTGGCGTATCAGAACCGGGTGGTGATGCAGGAGACGCTGGAAGCCGGCCTGACCGAGCTCTTCGGCGGCTCCGGTGGACCGCGGCCGGCGGAGGCGACGGTCGCCGCTGGCGGAGCTGGCGCCGCGGGCGCGGCCGGGGCAGGGACACCTGACACGGCGATCAGGGCACTGGTCGCCGAGGCCTGGCGCCGATACCAGGCCGCGCTGGAGGCGAATCGGCAGGTGGACTGGGCCCGCTACGGCGAGGAGTTCCGGCGCCTGGGGGAGGTGCTGGAGCGTCTTCGCACACCGGAGTGACGAACCACTAGCCACTGTCACC
>CAMPKP010000224.1 GCA_946887295.1 uncultured Gemmatimonadota bacterium
ATGACGGGTTGAATCCGTTGTCGAAGAGCTTCGACCCGCGTCCCGAGTCCGGCTCCAGGATCCAGAGCTCCGCGCCCTCGAAGTAGTAGCCGTCCACTTCCGACGGCTCCAGCTTCCCGGTTGCGCTCGCGCCGCGCACCACCGCGATCGTCTTTCCGTCGGGCGACCAGGCCGGCTGGATGTGGTCCCGCCAGCCGCGGGTCAGCTGACGCTCACCGCTCCCGGACACCGGCCGCACGAAGAGCTGCCGGTAGCCGTCCACCTCGCCGACGTACGCCAGCCGTGCACCATCCGGCGACCAGGTCGGCCACTCCTCGGGCCCCGCGCCGAAGCTGAGCTGGGCCAGCTTGCGCGCGAAACCCGACGCGACCGTTCCTCCGGTCGGGGTGCCGCTCGCGGGGGTGTCCGACCCCGTCGCCCGGAAGACCAGGACCGCGGCGAGTCCTGCGAGTACCACGGCGCCGACGGCGACGGCACGCCCGCGCGGGGAGCCCGTCACCGGACGGCTGGTCGCGTCGAGCTCCTCGGCGAATTCGGCTGCGCTGCCCTGCCGCTCCTGGGGCGACTTGGCGAGCGCTCTGGCGAGCGCCGGCCTGAGCGCCTCGGGAACCCGGGCGCCCGCTCCGCTGGAGAGCGCAGGCTGCTCCGTCAGATGCTTCATCACGACGGCCTGGACCGTCGGTCCCTGAAACGGAGGCTCACCGGTCAACATCTCGAAGAGCACGCAGCCGAGGGCGTACAGATCGGTGCGGGCGTCGAGCTCGGCGGCGCCGGTCGCCTGCTCCGGACTCATGTACGCCGGCGTACCGATCACGACGCCGGTGCCGGTGAGGTCCGATGGCGCGCCTCCCATCGGTCGCGCGATGCCGAAGTCGGCGACCAGGGTGCTGCCGTCGCGCGTGAGGAGGATGTTCTCCGGCTTGACGTCGCGGTGCACCACGCCGTGCTCATGGGCGTACTGAAGGCCGCGGGCGGCCTCCCGGGCGATGCGCAGCGCCTCGGCCGGCGGCACCGGGCCGCGGCGCAGCCGGTCGCGCAGGGACTCGCCCTCGATGTAGGGCATGGTGAACCAGAGGATCGGCGCCCCGTGGCGCGGCGTCGCGATCTCTCCCGAGTCGTACACCGAGACGACGTGCGGGTGCTGCAGCCGGGCGGCGAGCACGATCTCGCGGAGGAACCGCTCGGACCCGAGCGAGGCGGCCAGCTCGGGGCGGAGCACCTTGAGCGCCACCAGGCGGTCGTACCGCAGATCCCGCGCGAGCCAGACGGTCGCCATGCCGCCGTGCCCGAGCTCGCGGGCGAGCGTGTAGCGGCCGCTCAGGCCGTCGGTGAGTTCCCGGACGCGATCGTCCATCTGTCCCTGTGGAAGGAGGTCCCTTCAGGGGAATATGCCCGGCGGTCCCTCGGGAGCCCAGTGAGGGTCGCGCGCGGGTGAGCTCAGCCGCCGGCCCCGCGCGGAAACACCACGAGTCCCAGCGGCACGTTGCGGAGGCCCCGCCAAGCCCTGCTCTCCCCGTCCGGCAGCCTCAGGAGCAGCTGGCTCGAGATCCCCCCGTCCAGCAGCATCGCGCGCCGGCAGCCGAGCGCGCCCATCAGCGCAGCCATCTCGGGGGTGGTGAGCCCGAAGGGAAGATTGGAGAGCGCGCCCCCCAGTCCCTCGAACCGGGTGATCGCGAGGAGCAGCCGGTTCTCGCGGTCGAGGCCCAGCGCCAGTCTGGCGTCGCGATGCTCCAGATCAACGCCCTGCCCGGCCTCGCGGAGCGGACGAGGGATGTCGCCGTCGCCGTCGAGCAGCGAGGGATACGACTGGAACGCCTCCCGTACCGCCGCGTCTCCTCTGGTCGCGTCGATGCTGTCGGGAGGCACCAGCTCGACGGCTCCGGCGGTGTCCACCACCAGCGCCGGCGCCAGCGGGCCGGCGCCCGGCGCGCGCCGCTCCTTCCCCCGCGTCACCAGCCAACCCCAGGGACCCGAGGAGGTGAACTGTCCCGCGTTGAGCGCGACGATCGCCTCGGCCGGGGCCGAGTCGACGCTCCACCGGAGCGGCCGCCCGTCGGCGCGCTGGAGCGAGCGGGTCTCGAGCCGCACCCGCGCCGGGTCGAGCCGAACCAGGATCGCCCGGATGCGCCACGCTTCCCTGTCGCCCGAGAGCCGGAGCTCGCCCCACGCGACGCCCGGGGCCAGGGGCCGCCACTCGACGGCGCCCGCCACCGCGGGCAGGGGCCGACTCCATCGCTCCGGAGCCCGATCGGCGCGCCACCACTCGCGCCAGCCCTCGGGGCCTCGCACCGACAGCGACGCCGCCGGCCCACGCGCCGCGCCCCCGGCTCCCGCGAGGGGGCCGAGGGCGGCAAGCAGCAGGAGGGCGCGCCGGAGGGTCCCTCGGGTCAATGACCCCGGTCCTGCAGTGCCTGCCCGGCCTGGTAGAGCTCGGGACCGCGCTTCTCCATCGCCTTCAGCTCATCGCCGGAAAAGGCCCACATGGAGGACGTCACCTCGACCTTGCCCTCCTCCCGCACCGCGTAGCGGACCCGCTCCTTCATGATCGCGTACTGCTCGGGTGTCATCTTCGCGGCGGTGGCTCCCGCCTCATCGAGGTTCAGATCGGGGTAGTTCGGCGGCGTCGGGGGCTGCGGCCGCACCGGCTCGGCGCCGCACCTGGCGGCGGCCGCCTGCATGTCGCCGGCCGCCTTGCCGGCTGCCGCCGCCGACGGCGCCCCGACCGCCTTGCTCATCGAGTCCGACAGCCGCATCACCTCGGCCATGTCGCCCCTGGCCTGTGCGGCCTGGATCCGCTCACCCAACTCGTTCAACCGCCGCTCGAAATCCTCCTCGTCACCGCCGGTGATCCGTGCCTGGCTCGCTTCGGCTTCCTTCTTGGCCCTGGCTTCCGCCGGCTTCACGTGGGTATCCTGGCACTCCTGCCACGTCTTGTGCTTCGCCTCATAGTCCCTGAGCCGGCCGGGGAACTGCTTGTTCTCCGCCTCGTACGCGCCGCGCACCGTTCCATGCTTCCGGTCGGCGGCGTCCAGTGCTGCCAGCTCCGCCTGGTAGCCGGCCAGGAGCGAACCGAGCCTCGCGTCCGTGATCTCGAGGAGCCGGTCGTTGAACGTCGGACTCCGAGGCGCGCCTTGCGACGCCGTCGCCGGCGCCTTCCCGCCGCCCAGCTTGGGCAGCTTCGGCTTGAACTGAGCAAGCACCGGCGCGGCGGCGAGCGCGGTGAGCAGGGTGAGCACTGCAGTGTGGCGCACGCACGACCTCATACGGACTGCCTCCGGGGAGGTCCGCGCCCGGGTGGCGGGCGCGGATCTTGGCTGGGGTGTGGACTGGGCGGGAATATATCCGGCCGACCGGGCTCGGCCAGTGGAATGGGACCTGGGGCTAGCTCCGCGCGCGGTTGGCGGCAATCAGTCCCGCACCCAGCACCGCCAGCCCCAGGAGCGCCTTGCCCCGATGCAGGCGCGCGGCGGTGTAGGCACTCGACCGGAGGACCCTCCCGGGAT
>CAMPKP010000225.1 GCA_946887295.1 uncultured Gemmatimonadota bacterium
TCAACCCCGACATGCCGCAGGTGGACGTGGCGCTCGTGGTCGGGGCGAACGACGTAGTGAACCCGGCCGCCCGCTCCGACAAGGGCAGCCCCATTTACGGCATGCCGATCATCGATGCCGATCGCGCCCGGACGGTGTTCGCGATCAAGCGGAGCAAGAACCCGGGATTCGCCGGAATCGACAACGAATTGTACTTTTCGGACAAAACCTGGATGTTGTTCGGAGACGCCAAGAACGTCATCGGCGAGCTGGTGAAGCAGCTGGCCGGCGGGAGCGGGATGCACTAGGCCCGGCGGCGTCGCGACAGCGGTGAAGTACCCTGTACTCCGGAGCAGCTCGTATGCGCGGGACCGTGGCGACCATTCTCTCGTTTTCCCTGTTCGCGGCCCCGCCGGCCGCGGCCCAGGGCCAGGAGTGTCTGGCCGGCCTCAAGATGCCGGAGGTGGGCCGATGGGCCGAGTACCAGGGCGTCATGAACAAGAAGGATCCGTACACCCTCAGGTACGCCGTGGTCGGGGCGGAGAACCGGGGCGGGAAGACCATGAAGTGGCTGGAGCTCCGGATCGTCGGAGACAAGAAGGACAAGAGCATGGTCTATCAGGTCCTGACGCCAGGGACCCCGGCGGAGATGGACCAGGCCCAGGAGATCATCTTCAAGGCGGGCGACAGGCCGGCAATGAAGATGAACCCCATGATGATGAACATGATCCGCGGACAGCTCAACAAGAGCTCGGTCCTGGGCAATATCTGCGAGGGCGTGAGCGAGGCCGGCCGGGAGTCGGTCACCGTGCCGGCCGGGACGTTCGAGGCGCTTCGCTTCCACAACGCCAAGTACGACTCGGACACCTGGGTCGTCCCCAACCAGCCGTTCTTCATGGTGAAGGCGAAGGGCAAGGACTTCGAGTTGAGCCTGGTGTCGAGCGGGAAGGGCGCCAAGTCCTCGATCACCGAGATCCCCGAGGAAATGCCGGGAATGGGCAAATCAAAATAGGGGGAGGCCCTATCGACATGCCGCCACGTAGGCGCGCCTGAAACACTCGGCCTGCCAAACTTGCAGCCGTAGCCAGCCACGGATCACTTTCCTTCCGTGGCCCGCGACCAATGCACGCAAATCGCCATCCCGCTACGATTTAGCCTAAGGTGTTGTATTTTCGCATCTTAGGTGCTATATTCGCGCGTTCTCTACCTGGGGGCGGCCCCGGGTGTGTTGCAGGTATACGTGCGGGGGACGGGAGTCCGAGGAGGCACTAGCGTGACTATAAAGGCACGCAGCAAGCGTCGCCCTGTGCGACCAGCGCAGATCGCACGTGCAATCGACGAAGGCCGTGAGAGCCTCGACCTGTACCTGGACGAGATCAGTCGGGTCCCCCTCCTCAGCCGCGAGGAGGAGATGGAGCTCGCCCGCAAGGCGTTCAAGGGCAGCGTGGCGGCCCAGGAAAGGCTGGCCCGGCACAACGTCCGCTTCGTGGTCTCGGTGGCCAAGAAGTTCCAGAACCGTGGCGTACCGCTGGTCGACCTGATCGGCGAGGGCAACCTCGGCCTCATGACGGCGGCCAGAAAGTTCGATCCGGACCGGGGAGTCAAGTTCATCTCCTACGCGGTGTGGTGGATCCGCCAGGCCGTCCAGGCCGCGATCGCCCGCCATGGCCGACCCGTCCGGGTGCCGCTCAACCGCACCGCCGATCTCAGCCGGCTGGGCCGGACCACCACGCTCCTCAAGGACAAGCTCGGCCGCATGCCGACGACCGAGGAGCTGGCCCGCGCCACCGGCCTCACCGTGGAAGCCGTCCGCTCCCTCAGCGCCCTCAACTCCGAGGCCGTGCGCCTCGATCATCCCACCCGGGATGGAGAGGGGAACGAGCGGATCGAGCGCTTCACCAGCGGTGAGCAGGAAAGCACCGACATGACGACGATGGCCAACAGCCAGACCCGGGACATCGAGGCCGCGCTGGCGGCGCTCCCGCCCCGGGACGCGAAGGTGCTGCGGCTCTACTTCGGGCTGGACGATGGCAACAGCCGGACGCTGGAGGAGATCGGACGGATGATGGGCGTCACCCGCGAGCGGATCCGGCAGCTCCGGGACCGGGCGCTGCTGCGCCTCCGCGAGGGTGAAACGGGAGACCGGCTGCGCGATCTGGTCGCGTAAACGCGTCCCGCCAACCGCTCGCGTCACACGATGTCAAAGGAGAAAGGCCCCGGCCGAGGTTGCCGGGGTCTTTTTCTTACCCGTTCCGCAAGGCCGGTATCTAGCCCGCGAGGGCCGTCAGCGTGGTGATCCAGGATCCGAATGCCCTCCGCTACGTCGCATTCCTCCGCGCCATCAACGTCGGCGGCCGGGTGGTGAAGATGACGGCGCTGAAGGCCGTGTTCGAGCGCCTGGAGCTGGCCGAGGTGGAGACGTTCATCGCGAGCGGGAACGTGATCTTCAGCTCGGCGGCCGAGCCGCCGAAGCTCGAGTCGCTGATCGAGCGGGCGCTCCGGAAGGCGCTCGGCTACGAGGTGGCGACGTTCCTGCGAACGACCGCGGAGATCGCCGCGATCGCGAAGCGGGATCCCTTCGGGGTGCCGGTGCCGGCTGGCGGGCGGATCTACGTCGGGTTCCTGCGGGACAAGCCGGCGGCGGCAGCGAGGCGGAAGGTGGCGGAGCTGGCGACGAAGACCGACTGGCTCGCGGTCGAGGGGCGGGAGATCTGGTGGCTGTGCGCGACGCCCTCGGTGGAGTCGGCCATCTCGGGAGCGACCTTCGAGAGGGTGCTGGGCCAGCCGGCGACACTCCGGAACCTGAACACCGTGAAGCGGCTGGCCGAGAAGTAAAAAGTGGGGATTGCCCTCTACTGCGAGCCATGGCGCTGGATCGCCGCCCCCAACGCCTTGTAGGCCGACGGGTCGATTTCCCGGAACGGGATCGCCCGGTAGGCGATCCTGCCGTCGGGTCCCACCACGAACAGATTGCGATTGGTCAGACCCGGCTCGTCGGCCAGCGCGCCGTAGCGCCGAGCGACGGCCGTCGCGCTGTCGCTCGCGAACAGAAACGGGTACTCAGAATCGCGCGCCCAGGAGGCGAGAGCGGTGTCGGGGTCGGCGCTGATGGCGATCAGGACTACGCCACGGCCGTTGTTGAAGAGCGTCGCGTACTGATCACGGTACGCGTTCATCTGCACCGTTCAGCCGCCGGTTCGGGCCTTATAGAAGAACGCCAGCACGACCGTCTTCCCCTTGAAGTCCGAGAGACGGATCGGGCTCGCCAGGATGCCGTACCGGGTGGCGCCGCGCAGGCTGAAGTCGGGCGCTACCGCGCCGAGCTCGAGCGGAGGTGTCATGCCCGTGGGGGCGGGCGATTGCTGCGCCCCGAGCAAGCCCGGCAGGAGGGCGAGAACGAGGGCGAGTGAGAGCGGCCGCATCTGCACTCCGTGTGGTGGGGTTGCCGGAATATACGCCGAATCCGGCAGGCCGCCTTGCCCGC
>CAMPKP010000226.1 GCA_946887295.1 uncultured Gemmatimonadota bacterium
AGGAAGTAGGGATGGCGAAGCTCGTGTTCGGAATGAACCAGTCCCTGGACGGCTATGTCGACCATATGGCGTTTGCGCCGGGCCCCACGCTCTTCCGCCACTTCATCGAGGAGGCCCAGGGACAGGCGGGCAGTGTCTACGGCCGCAAAATGTATGAGGTCATGCGTTACTGGGATGACGATCATCCTGAATGGGATGCAGAGGAACACGCCTTCGCGGCGGCGTGGCGGAACCAGCCGAAATGGGTCGTCTCGCGCTCGTTGAAGTCGGTCGGCCCCAACGCCAGGCTTGTTGAGGATGATCTCGAGGGCGCGATCCGCGAGCTGAAGGCCGAGCGCGACGGGGAGATCGAAGTTGCTGGCCCGGACTTGGCGCAAAGCCTCACCGAACTTGGCCTGATCGATGAGTATCGAATCTACCTGCACCCCGTCGTGCTTGGTCACGGCAAACCATATTTCGCCGGACCCCGGCCGCCGCTCCGCCTTATGACTAATGACCGGATTGGCGAGGATGTGATCAGGTTGACCTACGTTCCTGCTGAATCTCGCGACTCGCTGGATAGGAATCGCCGCTGAAGTCTGGTCCTGGGTTGGTCCAAAGCGGCGGAAATGGCCCGCTTTGGTGGCGAACCCCGACGACATGGAGCGTGAGGGCTATGCCACGGCCGAGACCCATCGACGTATCTAATCCGCCCGCAGGATCACCGCCGGATCGGTGCTGGCCGCGCCGGCGGTGGCGGCGAAGACTGACGCCAACGCGATCAGCGTGAACAGTCCGACGGCCCCGGCGAGGGCCGCCGCATCGGTGGTCGCCACGCCGTAGACCAGGGAGGCCATCACCCGGCCGCACACCAATGCGATGCAGACGCCGGCTGCGGCTCCAACGAGGACAGGGAGCATGGCGCGGTGCAGGAACAGCGCGACGATCTGGCGCGACTCGGCACCCAGCGCCAGGCGGATGCCCACCTCGCGCCGCCGCTGCGCCACCACGAACGCGGTCAAGCCGTACAGGCCCACCACCGTAAGGGTCACGGCGACGACCGAGAAGAACAGCAGGACCCCGGCATTGAACCGCGGCCGGGCGAGCGGCCGGTCGAGGACGGCCGCCATCGGTGACGCGTTCACCAGATCGAAGTCCGGGTGCACCTCGCGCGCGGCCTGACGGAGGGACGGGATGACGCCACCGAACGGTCCCGCAGTCCGGATGATGAGGTAGCCCGCTCCCCCCGGTGCGCCTTCGAGCGCCTGCTGCACGACCGGCACGTAGACGGTAGGCCGGGGGGTCAGGAACTCGCGGTACCGGGAATCCTCGACGACGCCGACCACGGTGCGCCATCGGGTGGCCTGCTCGTCCATGGCCCAGCGGAGACGCTTGCCGATCGGATCCTGATTCGGCCACACCTGCCTCGCCATCGACCGGCTGACGATCACGACCAGCGGCGCGCCCGCCCGATCCGCCTCCTGGAAGCCTCGCCCGCGGACGATCGGGAGGCGAAGGGTCTCGAAGTAGTTCGGACTGACGGCCTCGTAGTTGAGGTAGGGATTGGCGGCGGCTTGCGCCGGGGCCTGACCCTCGCGGATGAAACCGAAGTCCCACCCGGCGGTGCCCGAGAGCGGCCGGTTGAGCGCCGTGGTGACGGCCTGCACTCCCGGCACCGCGCCCACCCGCGCCACCAGCTGCTCGACCTGCCGGCGGCCCCGTGCGATGGTCGCCGAGTCGGAGGATAGGAACGCGACCTGGGCGAGGCCCAGATCCTCGAGATCGAATCCGGGCTCCAGCCGCTCGAGGTACGAGAGCGATCGCACCAGCAGGAGCGAGGCGACGAGGGTGACCACGGCGAGCGTCACCTGCATGGCGATCGCGCCGGTCCATACGAAACGGCGCGACCAAGTCGCCGAGGGCGGCCCGTCCGCCGCCCGGGGCAGTCGCAGGTCGTCCTCGCGGAGCGAGAGCGCCGGCAGCGCGCTCACCGTCACCACGGCTGCCAGCCCCAGGACCAGCGCTACCGCGAAGACGGAGAGGTCGGGGGAGATCCCCTGGATACGAGGGAGGTCGGCCGGCGCGACCAGCGGCAGGATCCGCCAGACGACCAGGGACAGGGCCAACCCGACGGCGCTGCCCAGCGCGACCATGAGCACGGCCTCGAGCACGACCTGCCGCACGAGCGACGTACGGCTGGCGCCGATGGCGCGGCGGATTGCGAACTCCCGCTGGCGCTCGAGACCTCGCACCACCAGCAGGTTGCCGAGGTTTAGCACGGCGATGACGAACACGAGCAGCGCGGCCAGGCCGAGGACGTGAAGGGCCGGCCGAACCTGACCGACCACCACCTCGTCGAGCGGGCGCACGGTCATCACGAGGCGGGCATCGGCGCTCCATTGATCGCCCGCCTCCTCCGCCACCAGCCGGTCGAGTTCGCGGCGACCCTCCTCCGCGGTACGGCCAGGCCGCAGGCGGCCGACCAGGTCAAGGACGGCGTAGGCTTCCTCCGCCAGGAGATCCGGATTGATCGCCGCGAACGTGACCCAGACGTCGGATCCCTGCGGCAGATCGAAATCGCCCGGGGCGACACCGACGATGGCGAAGCTGCCGTTGGTGATCTCGAACGGCTTGCCGAGCACTGCCGGGTCACGGCCATAGCGGCGCTGCCAGAGGCCCTCGCTGATGACCGCGACCGGCGCGACGCCGACCCGATCGTCATCAGCCGAGAGCATCCGTCCCAGGAGCGGGGCGACGCCGAGGGTGGGGAAGAGCTCGCCCGCTACTGCGCCGATACGATAGGGCACGCCCTGACCGTTCACCCGTCCCACATCGTTCCAGACGCCGTTGTAGTCGGCCCCGGATAGCCGCTCGAACACCTGGGTGCGCTCGGCGACCGCCCGCATGGTCGCGTGGGATACCGGGACATGGCCGAAGCCTGAGGACTGAAAGACGCCCCAGGAGACCAGGACTCGATCCTGGTCCCTGACGGGCAGCGGGCGAAGCAGCACGTGCTCGAGGATCCCCGCCATCGTCAGCGCCGCCCCGATGCCCAGGCCGAGCGTCGTGGTAGCGGCGAGGGTGAGCCGCCAGTGGTGGCGCATTCTACGCAGCGCGTACCGAAGGTCGAGAAGCGGCTTCATGGGGGCTCCCGGGCCGGATGACTGACAGTCGGGACGTGGTGAGGTCTAACGATACGAGACATGGGCTGGAGTGAGTAGAGGCGATTGGGCGGGAACGCGTCGATGCTCGATGCCATTCACCGGTTAGTCAGCGAGCGCCTCGCCCAAAGACGTGTCCGAGAGGAGTTCGGTGGCGGGCACCACACGGCGCAGCGCATCGTGGACGAGCTGCTGACGAAGCTCCATAGTGATGACCTCCTGCCACGGCATCCGACCCTCCTTGAGGAACCCGAAACCCGGCCGTAGTGTCACCCATGGCCTGCGACTTAAGTGT
>CAMPKP010000227.1 GCA_946887295.1 uncultured Gemmatimonadota bacterium
CACCGGCGGACCGGCGATCGCCGGCGTGAAGGTCGAGCGCAGGCGCAAGGAGCGTGTCCCCGCGCCGGCGGACGAGGCCGAGGCTGCGGTGGAAGACATTCCGTCCATCCGCCCTGCCGCCCGCACGGAGCCGCCACCGCTCAAGCTTCGCAAGAAGGAGAAGAAGCCCGACGCCGCCGCGTCCGCGGCGGCGAGCGAGGAGTCCGATACCCCGCCCATCGACCTGCTCACCGCGCCGCCGAGCGAGGACATCGACGCGGGAGAAGCGCAGCTCGACCGTCTGGGGCAATCGCTGCTGGAGACGCTCCGCACCTTCAAGGTCGAGGGCCAGATCTCGGGCCGGACCACCGGACCGGTGGTGACGCAGTTCGAGGTGGTGCCGGGGGCGGGCGTGAAGGCCGGGCGCATCGTCGCCCTGGCGGACGACCTCGCGATGTCCATGCGGGCGCCGTCCATCCGGGTCGCGCCGATCCCGGGGAAGGGCGCCGTCGGCGTCGAGGTGCCCAACCCGACGGCGCGGATGGTGACGCTGCGCGAGCTGATCGAATCCGCCGAGTGGGGCCGGGGCCGGGCCGCGCTGCCCATCGCGCTGGGCCGCGATCTCGAGGGGAAGCCGGTGGTGGCCGACCTGGCGAAGATGCCGCATCTGCTGATCGCCGGTGCGACCGGTACGGGCAAGTCGGTCACCATCAACACGATCATCACCAGCCTGATCTACCGCCACACGCCGCGGGAGCTGCGGCTGCTGATGGTGGACCCCAAGATGGTCGAGCTCTCGATGTACAACGCGCTGCCTCACCTCCGCCACAAGGTGGTGACCAACAATCACGACGCCGCCACGGTCCTCAAGTGGGCGGTGTTCGAGATGAACCGGCGCTACGAGCTGCTGCAGGCCAACGGCGCCAGGAACCTCGCCGACTTCAATCGCAAGGTCGAAGAAGGGAAGCCGCTGCGGAATCCACCGCGCCCCAAGATCAGCCTGGTCACGATCAGCGCCGAGGCCCCCGACACGCCGCCCGAGCCGCCGGCCGACGAGACCTACGCCGAGGGCGTGCTTCCGATGATCGTCATCGTCATCGACGAGCTCGCCGACCTGATGATGACGGTGCAGGCCGAAGTGGAGACGCCCCTGGCGATGCTCGCCCAGAAGGCCCGCGCCATCGGCATTCACCTGATCCTGGCGACCCAGCGGCCCTCGGTGAACGTGATCACCGGCCTCATCAAGGCCAACTTCCCGAGCCGGATCGCCTTCCGGGTCGCGTCGAAGGTGGACAGTCGCACGATTCTCGATCAGAACGGCGCCGAGGCGCTGCTGGGGAACGGCGACATGCTCTTCCTGCCGCCCGGGAAGAGCGAGCCGATGCGGCTGCAGGGCGCCTACATCGGCACCGAGGAGGGCGAGAAGGTGATGGAATGGTACGTCGGCCGGCGCGAGGCGCGGCGGGCCGCGGTGCAGTCGGCGGCGGAGGCGGACATCCTCGAGATGGTCCGGTCGCAGGAGAGCGAGTCGGAAGGGGGACCGGGCGAGGACGAGGCCGGCGAGCGCGACACGCTCTTCCGTGAGGCCGCCGAGGCCTGCATTCAGAACCAGGGCGGCTCGACCTCGCTGCTCCAGCGCCGGCTCCGCATCGGCTACGGCCGCGCCGCACGGATCATCGACCAGCTGCACTACGCGGGAATTCTCGGCCCTCCCGACGGGAGCAAGCCGCGCGAGGTGCTGGTGGGGTTCGATCAGCTGGACGAATACGCCAAGTAGACGATGCCGAAAGTCGGAGGCTTCATGCCAGGCGACCCTGCGCGATCGGTGATCCTCGCGGCCCTGCTCGCCGCCGCATCCGCGGGTGCGTTGCCCGCGCAGTCCGACGATGCCGCTCGCCTGACCGGCGCGCTGCTGGGCGACACACCGATGGTCCGCGACCTCGAGACCCTCACCGACGAGATCGGCGGCCGGCCGACCGGATCGCCGGCGAACCTGCGCGCCTTCGACTGGGCGCTCGAACGCCTGCGGGAAGCCGGCGTGGACGCGCGGAAGGAGCCGTTTCAGATGCCCGGGCTCTGGCTCGAGCGGTCGGCCGCCGCGACGGTCAAGGGCAAGGGAGTGAGCTTCCGCCCCAGGATCGCGGCGCTCCCGTTCTCGATCCCGACGCCACCCGGGGGACTCACCGCGCCTCTGGTGGATGCCGGCAAGGGAGCGGAAGCCGATTTCGCGGCGCTCGGCGGCCGGGCCAAGGGCGCCTTCGTCCTGATCGAGACCGACGAGCTGCTCGACCTCGACGGGCTCTTCCGGGAGTACACCGAGGCGGGCCACATCGAGGCGCGAGCCATCGCGGTCGGCGTGGCCGGCCTGGTCTACATGTCCTCGCGGCCCGGGAACACGCTGGCCCGGCACAACGCCTCCCTCGGCTGGGCCAACCGGCATCCCATGATGATGATGGAGCGCGACGCCGCGGCCCGGGCGCTGCGGCTGCTCCGGGCGGGAGCGCCGCTGGCCCTCACCGCGGCGCTCGACATCCGCTCCGGACCGGCCTATCAGGCGCACAACGTCATCGGCGAGATCAAGGGGAGCACCAGGCCGGACGAGATCGTGGTGATCGGCGCCCACCTCGACTCCTGGGACCTGGGGACAGGCGCGCTCGACAACGGGGCGAATGCCGCGATGGTGATCGACATCGCGCGTCAGATCCGGCGGCTCGGGCTGAAACCGGCGCGGACCATCCGGTTCGCTCTCTGGAACGGCGAGGAGCAGAACCTCAACGGGTCGTTCGGGTACACCCTGACCCACGCCGCCGAGCTGGACCGCCACGTCATGGCCTCGTCCTATGACATCGGCACCGGCCGAATCACCGGCTTCTTCACCGGCGGGCGGCCGCAGATGATCCCCGTGCTGGAGCGGGCGCTGGCGCCGGTCGCGGGGCTGGGGCCGTTCACCCACGTGGACGTCCCCATCGTCGGCACCGACAACTACGACTTCATGATGCAGGGCGTCCCCAACCTGGTGGCGAACCAGGAGTCCGCCAACTACGGGCCCAACTACCACGCCCGCTCGGACGAGTTCGGCCGGGCCGACCTGCGGCAGATGCGCCTCAACGCCGCCATCGCCGCGGCCGCGACCTGGGGTTTCGCCACTCTCGATTTCACCCTGCCGCGCCAGTCCGCCCGGCAGGTGGACTCGCTGGTGCGCCACACCGATCTGGCGGAGCAGATGAAGTCGTTCAACGTGTATGGCGCGTGGGAGGCGGGGAAGCGGGGTCTCCGGCCCTAGACCGGCCGCAGGCTATCGGTTGCCGTCGAGCAGCGATCGCGCCACGTCGGCGGCCGAGTCCATGCCCTGAGCCCCGAGCAGCAGCACCAGGTCGCCGTCGGAGATGCCGGCGAGCGTAGCCCGCAGCGCGTCCTCGAGCCTCGCCTCGTATGCGAAGTCGATCCCCGAGTCG
>CAMPKP010000228.1 GCA_946887295.1 uncultured Gemmatimonadota bacterium
CCTCGTGGCAGGCACGGGCCCCGAGGGCGTCCCGTCGACACTGCCGCTGGGCCAGGTCGCGACGATCCGGCAGGGGGTCGGCCCGGCGCAGATCGACCATCTCGACCGCGACAAGGTGGTGATCATCCAGGCCAACGTGGCGGGCCGCCCGCTGACCCAGGTCACCCAGGACATCACCGCCAGACTGGCGGGTTTCGACCTGCCACCCGGCTACGAGATCACCTACGGCGGCGAGTCGCGGGACCAGGCGGAGGTCTTCACCCGGATCTTCACCGCGCTCGGCGTGGCCGTGCTCCTGATGTACCTCATCCTCGTGGTCCAGTTCGGATCGTTCCTCGATCCGCTCGCGATCCTGGTCTCGCTTCCTCTGTCGCTGATCGGCGTGGTGCTGGCGCTCTGGGTGACGGGGGACACGCTCAACATCATGAGCCTGATCGGGGTCATCCTGCTCATGGGCATCGTGGCCAAGAACGCGATCCTGCTGATCGACTTCGCGAAATGGGGAAGAGAGCGGGGCATGCACCTGCGCGAAGCCCTGATCGAGGCGGGCCGCATCAGGTTGCGGCCTATCATCATGACGACGCTGGCGCTGATCGCGGGAATGGTCCCGGTGGCGATCGGCCATGGCGAAGGGGCGGACTTCCGGGCGCCGCTGGGACGCGCCGTGATCGGTGGCGTGATCACCTCCACGCTGCTCACGCTCCTGGTCATCCCCACCGTCTACGAGATCATCGACGACTTTCGCTCCTGGGTGAGCTCGAGGCTGCGCCGCCGGGCGCCCCGCGCGCCGGGGCATCCGGTGCCGTCACCCGCACCGGCGGAGTGAGCGTGCGCCGGCGCCTCGGCAGCGACACCGGCGCGGCCGCCGAGCGGTTGCTGCTGAGCCGCCGGACCGTATAGCTTCCCGTCCGATTTCCGGTCCGTTCCCCACGTCACTCCCTTTCGACTCGCAGAGCTCTATGCCGTTCGAGACCGCCGTCGTCCGGGCCGCACCGGCCGGCCATCAGACGCCCATGCTGGCGATCGCCGTGGCGCGGGGCGCGTTGCCGCCGTCGCTCGTGGAGCTCGATCAGGCCGCCGGCGGCGCCCTGCATCGGCTTGCCGGCGCCGGCGATTTCACCGGCAAGCGCGACGAGGCCGCGGTGATGTACCCGACCGGGCCGGCGGGACGCATCATGCTGGTGGGACTGGGCAAGCGCGAGGAGGTCGATCGCGCCGCGATCCGGCGCGCCGCCGCGGTGGCGGCGAAGCGCATGCGCGGGCTCGGCGTGGCGCACGGGGCCTTTCATCTGCCGGTCGAGGCACGGGGAGACGTCGCGCCCGCCAACGCGGGTCAGGCGATCGCGGAGGGCCTGGCACAGGGCGCCTGGCAGTTCCTCGACCTGAAGCGCCCCTCCGAGGACCGGCGGCCGCCGCTCGAACGGGTGGACCTGCTCGCCACGCACGATCACGACGCCATGGAGGCGGGGCACCGGGTCGGCGCGGCGATCGGAGCGGGTCAGACGTTCGCGCGCGGCATCCAGGTGCTCCCCGGCAACCTCTGCACACCGACCTACATCGGTCGCACGGCGGAAGAGCTCGCCGGCCGGTACGGCTTCGAGGTCACCGTGCTCGACAAGGCGGCCATCACCCGCGAGGGGATGGGCGCGCTGCTCGCGGTGGCGCAGGGCAGCGCCGAGGAGCCCCGCTTCATCACGCTGGAGTACAAGGGCGCCGCGGGGGCCCCGGTCGTGCTGGTGGGGAAGGGCGTCACCTTCGACACCGGCGGCATCTCGATCAAGCCGGCCCAGAACATGGAGGACATGAAGTACGACATGTCCGGCGCCGCCGCCGTACTGGGCACCTTCGAGATGCTGGGCCGGCTGAAGCCGGCCGTGCACGTGGTCGGGATCATCCCCAGCACGGAGAACATGCCGTCGGGAACCGCCGTCAAGCCGGGCGACGTCATCACCAGCCATCTCGGCAAGACGATCGAGATCATCAACACCGACGCCGAGGGCCGCCTGATCCTGTGCGACGCACTTTCCTGGGCACGGCGCTTCCGTCCGGCGTGCGTGATCGACATCGCGACCCTCACCGGCGCCATCGTGGTGGCGCTGGGGCATACGGCGTCCGGAGTGATGGGAAGCGACGACACGCTGGTGGACGAGGTCCGGCATGCGGCGGAGCGGGCCGGCGAGCGGGTCTGGCCTCTGCCGTTGTGGGAGGAATACCGCGACCTCATGAAGTCCGACATCGCGGACGTCAAGAATGCCGGCGGGCGGCCCGCCGGCAGCATCTCCGCGGGCTGGTTCCTGCGCGAGTTCGTCGAGGGCTTCCCCTGGGCGCACCTCGACGTCGCGGGGACCGCCTACACCGACCGTGAGGATGCCACCCGGGTCAAGGGCCCCACGGGGATCGGTGTCCGGCTGTTCAGCGAGTTCGTACTCAACCGCAGCGGGGGCGCCGGAGCTACGAAGCGTGAAGGGTGACGAGTGAGACGGATCACCCGGTTCATCGTTGCCCTTTCGCTCCTCACGCTGCCTCCGATCCTGGGGTCGCCGCTCCGCGCCCAGGAGCTGGAGGACACCCTCGCTCCCGACTCGCTGGCCCAGGACACGGTGGATTACACCGCCCGGTACCTCGAGGCCCGTCAGCAGGAGGGCGCGCGCGTGCCGGTGCTCCCGCTGCTCGAGCCGCCCGGTCCCCGACCGGCCCTCACCCGCATGGTCTTCACCCGCGACTCGATCGAGTGGGGCCACGCGGCGACCGTGGGCGATCTCCTCACCCAGGTCCCGGGAGTGTTCCTCTGGCGCGGCGGCTTCATCGGCCGGCCGGAGCCGGTCAATTACCAGGCTCGGGGGGCCAGCTCGACGGAGTACTACCTCGACGGCCTGCCTTATGTGCCGGCGGGTGTGGACAGCATCGCGGTGGATCCGGCGCTGTTCTCCATCAGCTTCCTCGAGCGGATCGAGGTCGAGCGATGGCCCGGTCTGCTGCGGGTCCATCTCTTCACCCGACGGCACGACCGCCTCGCGCCGAGGTCCCGGATCGCGATCGCGCGGGGAGACGGTGACTTCGCGCGCTACGAGGGGTCGCTCGAGCGCCGCTTTCCCAACGGGATCGGCTTCGCGCTCGCGGCCGATTACCTGAACTCGCCCACGGCCAGCGGCACTTCGAGCAGCTACTCCAACACTCAGTTCTTCCTTCAGGGGAACTACGTCCCCTCGCCGCGGATCGGTCTCCAGTATCAGCTCCTGCGCTCCTCGCCCAACCGCCGGCCGTTCGTGGTCTCGGACCCGCTGCCCAACGACACCATCGGCCGCGGGTTCGACGCCCGGCGCAGCGACGCGCAGTTTCGAGGATCGTGGCGCTCGCGCGATGACGGCCTCGGCCCGCGGGTCGACCTGCTCTACGCGAGGACCGGGTGGGAC
>CAMPKP010000229.1 GCA_946887295.1 uncultured Gemmatimonadota bacterium
CTCCTCAACGGTCGTGCCGTATCCTGCTTTCACTGCCTCTCGCTGAAGACGTACTCGTGCTGCGCGTCGCGCACGATCAGTGTGCGCCCGCCGCCGCTCCCGACCACGAACTCGAAGCCGGCGATGCCCGGCGCGGTCGTGATGAACGACACCGTCCCGTCCGGATTCCTGCGGGTGGCCATCTCGCTGCGCCACTCGCCGAAGTCGAACGCCGTCACACCCTGGTTCCGGCTCACCGCGATGTCGCCCAGCGCGTCGTTGTGATAGCGCGGAGCGAGCTTGCCGGCCTCCGCCGGATCGGCCGGCACGGTGACCAGCTTGCGCTCGGCAGCCAGCTGCTCGTAGAACGTCCTGGCCTGCGCGGCGGCCTGGTCGTCCGCCTCGGCGCGGCCATCGAACAGGACCTCGAGCAGCTTGCGGCGGAACTGGGTGCGCACGATCCAGCCCGGGTCGCCATTGGTGAGAACCACCGCGCCCACGCCCTGGCCGGGCAGCCACATCATGTCGCTGTGGAAGCCGACCATGTCGCCGCCGTGGTGCACCACCGACACGCCGTACGCGGTGTCCACCATCAGTCCCATGCCATAGCTCGCCGTCTTCCCGATCGGCACCTGGGCCGCGCGCCGCGCCAGCAGCGCGTCCCGGGAGATGTAGCGCCCGCCGTCGGGCAGCGTGCCCTCGGCCAGCTCCATGGCGACGTATCTCAGCACGTCGTGCACGTTGCTCCACGCGGCGCCGGCCGGCCGCACCGGAATGATCGAGTAGTTGAGCTCCATCACCGCGCGCGACGGCTTGCCGTCGATGTCCGGGGAATGCGGCATGGCGTGGTCGCCCCGGAGCGCGGCCGCGTAATCGAAGGTGGTCGCCTTCATGCCGAGGGGGTCGAACACGCGGGTCTGCATGGCCCGGTCGTAGGCGGCGCCGAGCTCGAGGCCGGGGAAGGCCACGTGCCCGCCGACGAACCCCGCGGCCGCCGCGAGCGGATTGGAGTACTGGAACATCTCGCCGAAGGCGCTGGTCGGCTGCATGGTCCCGAGCGTGGCGAGCGCGCTGTCGGGGGTGACGCCCTCGAACTGGAACAGCCACTCGAAGTCCTGGCGGGGCAGGCCGGTACAGGCGCAGATCAGATGCTTGACCCTGACCTGGCTGGTCGTCGCGGCGCTGCCGAGCCTGAAGGGCGGCAGCAGGCTGGTCACCGGCGTCTCCCAGGTCAGCTTCTTCTCGTCCACCAGGGTGGCGAGCATGAGCGTGGTCATGGCCTTGGTGTTGGACGCGATCATGAACATCGTGCCGGCGTCCACCTTCTCGTCGCGGCCCAGCTCACGGATGCCGAAGCCGCCCGCGAAGACCACCTTGCCGTCCTGCACCAGCCCCACCGCCACACCGGGCACGCCGGTCTCCTTCATGGCTCTCTCGACGAAGCCGCCGAGCTCGGCGATCCGCGCGTCATCGAGCCGGTGGGCCTTCTTCCCGGCGAACGATTCGCGGGTGTACCCCTTCGGCAGGAGCTCGCTGTAGATGAGGGCGACCTGGGAGAGACGCTTTTCGCCCACGGCCTGCGTCATGTCGTAGATGGCGACGGTCCACCCGCCGCCGGCGCGCTGCACGTCGACACCGACGTCGCGCTTCTCGTTGGGCGACGTCTGGTAGGTGTAGGAGGAGCGATCGGTCCAGCCATCCTTGTCCGGCTTCCGGTTGACGACCTTGAGCGGCCACCCGGCATCCGGCTTGTACGCCCGCCAGGCGGCGGCGACCGCGCTGTCCGCGCTCGGCGCGCGCACGTCCACCAGGGCGATGGCGGAGCTGCCCTCCGGCGGCGAGAGGATGGTGGCCGGCCCGCGCACGACGACGCTCCAGCCGGCCGGCGCGATGAAGGTGTTGCCTTCGGCCGTGGTCCTGGGAGTGTCGCGGGTGAGCCGCTCGGCCGCGCCCGTAGGCGCCGGCGCGGTGGTGGCGGGCGGGGAACCGGGGCTGTTGGTGGCGCAGCTTCCGAGCAGGGAGGCCGTCGAGAGCGCCGCTGCCGCGATGGTGAGAAGGCGATTCATAGCATCCTACGATATGGCGTGGGTAGGCCCTGGGCAACGGCCGGAGGCGCTGCCGGGTTAGCGAGTCGACGCCCGGGAACGCGAACGGCCGGGCAGTCGCCCGGCCGTCCACTTCGTTTTCGTCCTGCTGCGAGCTCCTCAGACCGCGACGCGGTTGACCCTGGCCTCGGCGATGGCGGTCAGCTTCAGGTCCGCCGCCTTCTCCTCCTCGAGCGTCGGCTCGAGCACGCCGGCGCAGTCGGAGCGGCCGAGCTGCCGGGCCCACGCGATCAGCGTCCCGTAGCGTGCGATCTCGTAGTGCTCCACGGCCTGGGCCGCGGCGAGGGCGGCCGCGTCCAGCACCTCGGAGTCCTTCGAGTCGCCCATGATCTCCTCGGCCTCGGTGATGATCCCGTCGATAGCGGGACAGGTGACGGCCTTGGCCTCCGCATTGTGCATCTGGAACACCCGCTCGAGCCGGGTGAGGTGGCCCTTGGTCTCCTCCAGGTGGCTCTGGAAAGCGCTCTGGAGCTGGGGATCGGAGACCTTGGCGATCATCTTGGGCAAGGCCTTGGTGATCTTCTGCTCGGCGTAGTAGACGTCCTGGAGGGTGTGGACGAACAGGTCGTCGAGATTCTTGATCGGCTTGGAGAGCAAACCCATGATTGCAACCTCTCTATGGAGTGGGCCGCACGCGAGCTTCCCGCGGCGCGCGGCGTGGTGTCGGATTGGTCACCGGAGAGTAGGGCAAGAGCGCGCTCGGAACCGTGACCGCAGTCACTCCTTTTAGATTTGCCCCATGATCGAGCCATCGCCGGTAACACTGGAAGGCGGCGGGGTGCGTCTGGAGCCGCTGGGGCCGGAGCACCGCGACGGCCTCGCCGCCGCCACCGCTGACGGGAAGCTGTGGGAGCTGTGGTTCACCTCGGTCCCGGAGCCCGGCCGAATGGCCGGGTACATCGCGGAGGCGCTCGCCGGCCAGCGCGAGGGGCACATGCTGCCCTGGGCGGTGCGCGACCTCGCGACGGACACCATCGTGGGCTCCACCCGCTACCACGACATCGTGCCGGAGGTCGACCGGGTGGAGATCGGCTGGACCTGGTATGCGGCGAGCCGGCAGCGGAGTCACGTCAACAGCGCCTGCAAGCTGCTGCTGATGACGCACGCCTTCGCGACGCTGGGCTGCCAGGTGGTGGGACTCCGGACCGACAACTTCAACTTCCGCTCCCAGCGCGCGATCGAAGCCCTGGGGGCGAAGAAGGACGGCGTGCTCCGGCACCACTTCCGGCGGCGGGACGGCAGTGTGCGGGACAGCGTGATGTACAGCGTGCTGGCCTCGGAGTGGCCCGCGGTGCGGCGGAA
>CAMPKP010000230.1 GCA_946887295.1 uncultured Gemmatimonadota bacterium
AAGTTTGTGCGGGCGCCGGCATGATCGCCTGCAGCTGATTTGCATTCCGTTAGGCGGCTTTCCCGGCATCGCCGTCCTCGCCATGTGATCTTCTCCAGGGTTTGGCAGCGCGGCCATCCAACTCCTGGTTGCTGCGGAAGCGTTGATTTCGGGTGGAGGGGCAGTGCAAGCCGGCCCCGGATCGGTGAGCAGGCGGCTGGAGCGACGCGGCCAGTGCGGGAGACGGCTCCCTCACCCGCGGCGGGGTGTCCGGGAAGGTGACGCCGGCCTCGAGCTCCGGGTTGCTGCGGAAGCGAACGTTTCGGCTGTTGGAGCAAGCAGGGTGAGGCCGCAGTGTCCTTGCCCACGGGTGCGCTAGAACCGACGTGCTGAATAGTCCAGGACATGGGTAACAGTTAAGTCCGAAGACATAGGTGACAGTTAGTAGCGCCGGCGGTAGTGCCGGCCGAGCGCATCTTCAATCAGCAGGGTGCGCTCATGGAATCGGCCCAGGCGGATGGGGCCGAAGTACACGTCCCATTCGCCGTCATCGATCTCCACCAAGCCGACGTATTCCTCGCCCAGGGTCTGGCTGACGTTGACCCACTGCTTGTGCCAGCGGATCCCCCCGTTGCGGCTGACGCGACGGACTTCATAGTGGCCGGGGTACTCCAGCGGGGGCAGCTGCGCCGGATACGGCCGGGGTGAGGGGGTGTAGCGCGAGGCGGGGGTAGCGTCGGCGAGCGCCTCATGGGGGCGGAGGGTGTTGTACTCCTGACGCCAGCGATCGAAGCGGCGCTGTTGCTGGGCGCGGGTCCGCTGGGGTGGCCGGGTGCACTCCCGTTTGAGCGTGAGGTGCATGCGCTCGTGGCGGCCGTTCTGCTGCGGCGAGGCGGGCTCGATGAGATCGGGGAGGATCCCGAGCCGGATCCACCAGACCGCCAGCCCGGAGAGGCGGCCGAGCGCCTGGGTCGCGAAGGGCACCCCGTTATCGGAGCGAATCCGCTGGGGGAGGCCGTAGGTGCGAAAGAGGCGCTCGAAGACCGGTCGGGCCTCAACCAGGCGCGTGCTGGTGAGCGCCTGACAGGCGAGCAGCAGGCGACTGCAGCCATCGGCCACGGTGAGCGGGAAGCAGTACTGGCCATCGCCGAGCTTGAACTGGCCCTTGTAGTCGGTGGTCCACACCGCATTGGGGGCGTCCATCGCGGCGGTGGGCGGGCCGGCCGTCCCGGGGCGGCGGACCCGGCGCCGCGCGGTCACCAGCCCCAGATGCTGGAAGCAGCGGGCGACGGTGGAGCGCACGGGCCACGGCGCCGTCGGCCAGCGCTGGCTCACCACGCGCAGCAGCTTCCGCGGCCCCCAGTAGGGATGGCGCTGGTGGGCTTCGAGGAGCCGCTGGAGCAGCACGGGGTCCAGCGCGGTGGGCGAGCGATGCGGCCGCCGCGACCGATCGGCGAGGCCCGAGGCCCCGAAGGCCCGATAGCGCGCCAGGAACTTGTATCCGGTCTTCCGGCTGATCCCGTAGCCGGCACAGAGCTCGGCCATGGGCACGACCCCACGCAGGGCGTCCTGGATGAATTGCTGGCGGAGCTCCACGGTGACCACCTCCTGCCACGGCATCGGACCCTCCTTGAGGAGCCCGAAACCTGGCGATAGTGTCACCTATGTCCTGCGACTTAAGTGTTACCCATGTATTTAGACCGGACCTGCGAGCCGCCTAACCCGCAAATGCAGCCGACAGGCCGGACCGTCCCGAGCTCCGCTCGGGTGCTGCTCGCCGCTGGCGAGCAGCGGAACGGAAAGTTGTGCGCCCGCGGGCTTGAGGGCCTGCAGCTGATTTGCATTCCGTTAGGCGGCAGCACCTAACATCCTAAAGAGCCCATGACTCCACGGCGGCTGGATTTGCGAGATGTAGCGGAAAACCCCGACCGATTGCTGGATGCCGGGTACATCCGTCGGGACGAGACTACGACAGACACCCTGCGTGCCGTCGTCTATGAAAAAGCGATCTGCTCGGACGAGTCCCAGCTGAAGCTCCTGGTGCAGATCCACTTCGAGCTGGCGATCTCAGATGATGTGGGCTACGACTACCCGGACCTCTGCTCGTACTCGTTCAACGGGGTCTATCTCGAAGCCCTTGATCGCCAGATGGAGCCAGAAGACAACCGCTACTTCGACGAAGAGTCGGAGCACCCGATCAGCGTCGGTGCACTCAAACTTGATATCGACTCGCTAGGCGAGGTCGAGCGGCTCGTTGCGCTGCTTAAGCCGGGCATCAGCCTGTGGTAAGTGGCGAGCGACTCCGCTTCGCTGCCGCCTAACCCGCGCATGCAGCTGACGGGCCGGAGGGGCGCGGGGCGCCGCTCGGGCGGCGCCCTCCTAGAGTGCCACTAAGGGAAGCGTAGGTTTGTGCGGGCGCCGGCATGGAGGGCCCGCAGCTGATGCGCATGTCGTTAGACAGCGGCGTCAGCGAGGCTAGCCCTCGGGAGCAGCGGCCAGAAAGCGCACGAGCTCATCCGGGGCGTACAGCTTGAGACGGGCCGCTGCGAACCCCTTCGGATCCCGAGTCACAATCGCCTCGGCGCCCGCGTGCCGAGCGGCTTCGTGCAGGACGGCATCCTCATAGTCGGCGAGATCGAGGTCCAGGGCGTCGGTCAGCACGGCGCGCGTCACCGGCGCCACCTCGAACAGACCCAACAGGGTTCGGATGTGCCCCTGCGCGGTCCGGGTACCCACGGCCTTGGTGGCTAGGTAATGGATGGTAGTCAAAGTCGTGGCCCCGAGGAGCCCATCGAGGGTCTTCGCGGCCACCCGGTCCAGGAGCACCGTGGCGGGCGCCACATGCGGGGCGCGCCCGAGGAGAACGTCAAGGATGATGTTGGTATCGAAGAGCACCCTCACCGGTGCTTCTCGACCAGATGTGCCCGGTAGTCCGCCTCGTCGAGGCGAGCCCCGGCCAGGGCGCCCACCAGCGACTGCACGGCCGGCGACTGCGCTACCACGCGCGGCGGCTTCTCGCCCGCTGGGGCCTCGAGGCGCCCAAAGAAGTCGGCCACCAGCTCCGACACCGACTTGCCGGTGCGCCGGGCGTAGGCCTTAGCCCGGCGGATCAGTCGCTGCTCGAGGCGGAGGGTGAGCTTGGTCTGCATGTCGGCTCCTGACGTACAGGGTACGTGTACAATATACGTCAGGCTGGGGCCGCTGTCTAACCCGCGCATGCAGCCGACGGGCCGGAGATGGCACGACGCTCCGCTCGGCCACCGTGCACCCAGAGCGCGCTGTGGAACGTAGGTTTATGCGCGGGCTTGCTTGAGGGCCCGCAGCTGATGCGCATTTCGTTAGGCAGCGTGCAACCTCCATCGCCTTATGACGGCCATTCTCGAAACTGAG
>CAMPKP010000231.1 GCA_946887295.1 uncultured Gemmatimonadota bacterium
GCCGGCGCGGCGGAAGATGTCTTCGATCGCGAGCGCGCACCGGGGCACGTTGGAGGCGTGCTTGAGGAGACCCACGTTCCCCGCCATCAGCGCCGGCGCGGCGAAGCGGAACACCTGCCAGAAGGGAAAGTTCCACGGCATGATGGCAAGGACGGGACCGAGCGGCTGGAAGGTCACGTAGCTCCGCGAGGCCGTGGTCTGCACCGGCTCGTCCGCCAGGAAGCGCTCCGCATGCTCGGCGTAGTAGCGGCAGCCCCAGGCGGACTTCGCCGCCTCGTCCACCGCCGACTTGAGGGTCTTGCCCATCTCCTCGACCATCAGCCGGCCGAGCGCCTCCTTCTCCGCTTCCAGGATCTCCGCGGCCCGAAGCATCATCCTCGAGCGGTCGGCGAACGCGGTGCGTCGATGACGGAGGTACGCGTCGGCGGCGCACTGCAGCCGGCTCTCGAGCTGGCTCTCGCTGAGGGGCTCGAAGGTCCGGACGACCTTCCCGGTGGCCGGGTTGGCGGAGACGATGGGCATGAGAGAAGTGTGGGTGGAGGGACGGACGGACGGAAGGGCGGAACGGCCGACTGCTTCCGTCCGTCCACCGTTTCGCACTCCTCCCTCGCCCGCTAAGATTCCGGCCATGTCCGCTCTCCACACCCTCCTCCGAGGCAGCATCGACTACGCGGGGCTGTTTCCGCCGGCGGGGCTGGACATGGCGACCGCGGTGGCGAGCTACGACACCTACCGGAAGGGCGCCCACGCATGGGCGCTGGGGCGGTTCGTGGTGCCGGCGAGCCGGATCGCGGAGCTCGAGTCGGCCGCCGCCGGCCTGCTACCGCCGGCCCCGTCGCCCGCACCCTGGCGGCTGGCCGTGCTCCTCGGCGCCGACGCGGCGGCGGACATGCGGGCCCTGGGTGAGCTCAACTGCAGTCGCGCGGCCGAGGGAGCGGGCGCGCTCGTGGCCGACGTGGTGGAGGCAAAGGCCGACTCGGTCGAATCCGTCGAGCGGCTGCTCGCCGCGACACCGCGGTACCTACAGGCCTACGTCGAGATCCCCATCGGCGGCGACCCCGCGCCGCTCGTCGCCGCGATCGGCCGGGCCGGCGGACGCGCCAAGGTCCGCACCGGAGGGATCACCGCCGACGCCTTCCCGTCCGCCGCGGATGTGATCCGCTTCGTCCGCGCCTGCCTCTCGGCGCGGGTGCCGTTCAAGGCTACCGCCGGCCTGCACCATCCACTTCGCGCCGACTATCGGCTCACCTACGAGCCCGACAGCCCTCGCGGCACCATGTTCGGGTTCCTCAACCTGTTCCTCGCCACCGCGTTCATGGCGGCCGGGCTCGACGACCAGGCCGCGGTCCTGCTGCTGGAGGAGCGCGACCGGAGCGCGATCCGCTTCGACGCCGAGGGCGTCGAATGGAACGGCCGGCGGCTGGGGCCCGACGCGATCCAGCGGTCGCGCGAGCAGGGCATCGTCTCGTTCGGCTCCTGCTCCTTCACCGAGCCGATCGGCGACCTCCAGTCGCTGGGCCTGCTCTAGGACCGGCGTGGACTGGACCCACGAGCCGTCGCTCACCTCCTGGATCGAGTCCGCCAACCGGGGCGGCGACTTCCCCATTCAGAACCTCCCGCTCGGCGTGTTCCGCCGCCGGGGAGAGGCCGGACCGGGCCGGGTGGGGATCGCGATCGGGGACATGATCCTCGACGTCACCGCCTGCCGCGACGCCGGGCGATTCACCGGCCTGGCCGAGCGCGCCTCGGAGGCGTGCGCGGCTCCGGCGCTGAATGCCCTGATGCGGCTCGGCGCCGAGCCCAGGAAGGAGCTGCGGCGCCAGGTGAGCGCGCTCCTGAGCGCCGACTCTCCCGCCGCGCGCGCCGACCCGCGGCTCGGCGAGCGCATCCTCGTCGCGCAGCGCGACGCCGAGATGCTGCTGCCGGCGGAGATCGGAGACTACACCGATTTCTATGCCTCGGTGCACCACGCCACCAACGTCGGCAGCATGTTCCGTCCCGACAATCCGCTGCTCCCCAACTACAAGTGGGTGCCGATCGGCTATCACGGCCGTGCCTCGTCCATCGTGCCGAGCGGGACCGCGGTCATCCGGCCGCAGGGACAGAGCAAGGGGCCCGACGCGGCGGCGCCCGACTTCGGACCGAGCCGGTCCCTGGATTACGAGATGGAGCTGGGCCTCTTCGTGGGCCCGGGCAATCGCCTCGGCGAGCCGGTGGCGATGGAGCGGGCCGAGGAGCAGGTCTTCGGCTTCTGCCTGGTGAACGACTGGTCGGCCCGCGACGTCCAGGCCTGGGAATACCAGCCCCTGGGACCCTTTCTGTCCAAGAACTTCGCCACCACCGTCTCGCCGTGGGTCGTGACCCTCGAGGCCCTCGCGCCGTTCCGCGCGCCGGCGCTCGCGAGACCGCCGGGCGATCCCGCGCCGCTGCCCTATCTCGCCTCGAGGCGGAATGCCGAGGCGGGAGCGGTGGCGGTGACGGTGGAAGTCCACCTGCTCACCGCCCGCATGCGGGAGCAGCGCATGGAGCCGGTGCGGCTGAGCCGCGGCAGCGCCGCCGATCTCTACTGGACCCCGGCGCAGCTCGTCGCCCATCACACCAGCAACGGCTGCAACCTCCGTGCGGGCGACCTGCTCGCGAGCGGCACCATCTCGGGGCCGGCGAAGGATGCGCTGGGCTGCCTTCTCGAGCTGACGCGTCGCGGCGCGGAGCCGCTCGCGCTGCCGAGCGGGGAGACCCGGAAGTTCCTGGAGGACGGGGACGAGGTGATCATGCGGGGCTACTGCGAGCGCGAAGGGGCCATGCGCATCGGCTTCGGGGAATGCAGGGGAACGGTGCTGCCGTCGGAGGCGCGGAGCGCGTCGTGAAGGGGCCGGCGGCGAGCGCCGGCCCCTTCCCCGACTCACCCCCGCTGCACGATCCGGCTCAGCACTTCCTTCGCGTACTCCTTGTCCCACTCCGCCAGGTTCTTGCGCGCCGTCACCTCGACCTTGGTGGTGGTGGGCGACTCGCGCCGGATCTCGATGTCGACGTCCAGGTCGCCCTTCTTGCCCTTCAGCACCTGCTTGTCTCCCTGGTCCTCGGTGCTCTCCCCCTGCTTCACGATCCCAAGCTCGGTCATCACGGCGGCGGCCCGGCCGGCGACCTGGTCCACCGAGCCTTCGACGACGGATTCCGCCCCCCGGGACGTGAGATAGATGCCTCCCGCGGCGCCCGCCGCGGCGGCAGCGAGACAGCCGGTGCTGGGGAGTGCGAGAGCCAGCGTGAAGAGCAGTGCGCGGCGCATCGGGGACCTCCGGGCCAGGGTTGGGACTCGAGGCGGACCCGCG
>CAMPKP010000232.1 GCA_946887295.1 uncultured Gemmatimonadota bacterium
GGCCGATCCATCGGGGAACGCCCGGACCGAGAGCGGGTCGGCCATGCGGACCTGGACGCCGTCGGCGGCGGCTCGGAGCTCTCCCCCGAATGCCCGCCGCGCCAGGTGCGCCGCGGAGCGCTGCGCCAGCCGGCGGTTCAGCCCCCCGCCCGCCACCCGCGCCAGGGTCCATGCCGGCCGGGCATGGACCCTGGCCGCGTAGCGGGCCGCGCGCCGGCCCCCGTCGGCGAAGACCAGCGCGGCGTCGGGCCGCCGGCCCACCAGCCGCAGCACCGAGAGCGCCTCGTCGGCCTCCACCGCACCGTCCCGCTCGGCGGTGTGCTTGTAGCGCTGGATCTGCGCCGCCACCGTCGGGCTCAGTCCCAGCCGGCGCACGACGATCTCCTCGGCCAGCTCGTCCAGTCCGTCCTCGACGGGCGTGTCGAGATTGCGGATCGCCTCGAGCAGGCTGAGGGGAATGAGGGCGGGGACGCCGATGGAGGTGGGCACGGTTGGTCCGCGGGAACTTAGTGAGACCCCAAACTGCTAACCAGGGGTCCTTGCGTCGCGGTGGAGGCCCCGGGACATTCCCACATGGCCGAGCCCTCCGCCGCTGCCGTGCGCTCGTTCGACGACGAGGCGCTGCCCCATCTCGATGCGCTCTATCGGGTGGCGCTCCGCCTCACGGCCGATCCGGCGCAGGCCGAGGATCTGGTGCAGGATACCATGCTGAAGGCCTACCGCTCGTGGCGGCAGTACCGCCCCGGCACCAACGCCAAAGGCTGGCTCCTCACGATCCTCCGGAACACCTTCATCAACTCCTATCGGCGCCGGAAGCTGGAGCCGGTGGCGATGGACCTGGAGGCGATCGAGCCTCACGCGCTGTACCGCGCGGTCGAGTCGGCCGATCCCGAGGGCAGTTTCTTCGGACGCCTGGTGGACGAAAAGGTGCTGGAGGCGGTGGACGCGCTCCCGCCCGATTTTCGCGAGGTGCTGGTATTGAGCGACATGGAAGGAATGAGGTATGCCGAGATCGCGGAGGCGCTCCAGGTGCCGGTCGGCACGGTGAAGTCGCGGCTGTTCCGTGCCCGGCGCCTGCTGCAGGCCCAGCTCTATTCGTACGCGGTGGAGATGGGCTACATCAAGCCGAGGAATGCTACGGATGGGTGAGCCGATCGACTGCAGGGAAGCGGAGGCGCGCCTCCAGGACTATCTGAAGCGCGAGCTGACGCCCGAGCTCGCCGCCGAGGTCCGCGACCACCTGATACGCTGCCGCGGGTGCTTCGGGCACGCCCAGTTCGAGGAGAACCTGCTCCTGCTGATGGAGGCGCGCGCGCGGCGGGAGACCTGCCCCAGCTCCCTGCGCGAGCGCATCCGCGCCCTGCTTCGCGCCGAGGCGGACCAGACCTGAGCCCGGTCTCCCTGCCGGTCGCCGCGGTCGGCTCCGCCGCGGTCGCGCTGGCGGCGTACCGGGCGGCGACTCTCACCGGCGGCGGCGCCGCCGCGGCATGGATGGTGGGCACCGCGGTGCTCCACGGCACCGGGTGGGAAGGCGGCGGAATTCTCGCCGCCTTCTTCGTATCCAGTATCCTGGTGGCGCGCGGCGCGCCGCGACCGGCCGGACTCGATCCCAAGGGCGAGCGCCGGGACCACCGGCAGGTCCTCGCCAACGGCGCAGTCGCCGCGGCCGTGGCGCTCGCCGGGCTCCGCGACATTCGGCTCGGACTCTGGCTCCTGACCGCGGTGCTCGCGGCGGCGGCGGCCGACACCTGGGCCACCGCGGTTGGCGCCAGGAGCACGGCCTCTCCTCGCCTGATATTCGGAGGGCGGGTGGTTCCACCCGGTACCAGCGGAGGGATCACTCCCCTGGGGTCCGCCGGCGGCGCCGCCGGCGCGACGCTGGTCGCCGCGACGGGAGCGATCGCCGCGGGGCTCCCGTCGCTGCTTCCGGCCGCGGCACTGATAGGTTTCGGAGGGATGGTGCTCGATTCGCTGCTGGGAGCCGTGGCGCAGGGGCGCTTTCGATGCGCCGAGTGCGGGGAGCGAAGCGAGTGGCGGCGGCATCGCTGTGGAAGCTCGACGGTTCACGAGGGGGGCTTCGCATGGCTCGACAACGATGGGGTGAACCTCTCGGCCGGAGTGGCCGCGGCCGCCATGGCGTGGGTGGCCTGGCGCTGGCTCGGTTCCTGCTCCTGATACTTCTGGCGGCATGCGGCGACGGGGGCCTCACCGGCACGGACAGGCCGAACGACAACGGCGGCGTCTCCCGCGGTGACGCCCCGAGCGAGCGACTGGTGGGCGTCTGGAGGGTCGTGGTCGTCGTCGAGGTTCCCGGCGACATCCAGACCACGACGACCACCTGGCGATTCCAGCCCGACGGCCACTGCCTCCAGACCAGGGAGACCGAGTCGCTGGCGGAGGGATTCCCCCGGGTCACCGAGCGGGCCTGCACTTTCACCGCACGGGACTTCGACGTGAGCATCACCTTCACCGGCGATGGCACCATCGTGCTGGAGTACTCCTTCGCGGACTTCTCGACCGATCGCCTGATCCTCGATGGCTTCGAATACCATCGCGTCGCCTGAGATCGCCCGACCGGACGTGCTGGTGGTCGGCGGCGGGCCGGCGGGCAGCGCGGCCGCGCTCCTGCTGGCGAGCGCGGGCCACTCCGTCGTGCTGGTGGACCGCGCGTCCTTCCCCCGGGACAAGGCCTGCTCCGAGTACATGAGCCCCGAGGCGGTGCGCATCCTCGACCGCCTCGGCGTGGTCAGCGCGCTGGAGCGGTCAGGGGCGGTGCCGCTCGCCGGCACCTCGGTCACCGGGGCGCGCGGCGCCCGGCTCCACGGCCGCTTCGCGCTCGCGGGGCACCTCCCCTTCCGTCCGACCGGCCTCTCCGTCTCGCGCCGGATCCTCGACCACGTCCTGCTGCTGGCCGCGCGGGATGCGGGTGCGCACGTGCTGGAGCGCACGGCGGTCGAGGGCCTCTCGCAGGATGCCGGCGGCATCGCGGGCGCTGTGGTCCGGACGGCGGGAGGCGACCGGGCCACGATCCCGGCTCGGCTCACCGTCGGGGCCGACGGCCTGCGCTCCATCGTCGGACGGAGGATGGGCAGGCGGCGGCAAGGCGGGCTCCGCCGCGTGGCCTTCGTCGCCCACGTGGACGGCGTCGAGGGCATGGGCGACTGCGCCGAGATGTTCGTCGGGCGCCGCGGGTACCTGGGACTCAATCCCATCGGGGGCGGCCGCACCAACGTGGCGCTGGTGGTTCCGGCCGCCCGCGCCGCCGGGGCCCGCGGC
>CAMPKP010000233.1 GCA_946887295.1 uncultured Gemmatimonadota bacterium
GCCCCCCCCCCCGTCTCCCGGAGCCACTCGCGCCAGCTCGGCGGAGCGGGCGGCCGCTCCCGCGACGTCACCCAGCCGGGCCGAGACCATACCCAGGAGGTAGACCCGGATCGCCGGATGGAGGTCGTTGTGCATCGCGAAGATCAGGAAGCTGCTCGGCGCGACCGACGCCGCGTCCCAGGCCGCCAGCTCGCCGCGCAGATCCCGGAGCTCCGGCTCGTCGGCCTGTGCGAACGGCAGCGTGGCCAGCAGCGCGCGGCTCTCGATCCCCCAGGCGCGGTCCAGCCGCTCGGCGCGCGCGAGCTCGTCCCGCGCCGCGTCGCGCCGTCCGCGAGCGAGGGCCAGGTGTGCCAGCTGGATGTGGCAGAGGGCCCGCAGCTCGGGCGAGCGCGCCACCTCGATGAACTGGCGCGCCAGCGCGTCGGCGCCGTCGAGGTTGCCCGAGTAGAGCGCGACGTCGGCGAACGCGATCGCCACCGTGATCGCCCGGGCCGACTGCAGCTCCCGGGCGACGGTCTCCATCCCGGCCGGATCCTCCACCGCGTAGGCCCGGAGCGCCCGCATCGCGAGCGCCTGGTCGCCGCCGGGGCTCACCCGGAGGATCTCCCCGATCAGCTCCAGCATCGCGTCCCTTCGCCCCTCGAGCGCCGCGATCCTCGCCAGGTGGACCATCGCCCCGACGTGGTCCGGCTCCAGCGCCACCACCCGCTCGAACGGCCTGCGGGCCTCCGTCGCCGACCGCCCGCGCAGCGGATTGAGGTGGAAGAGGAGGTCGCCCATGTGGAACCAGGCCTCGACGTCGTCGGGATAGGTCCCGGTGACGGTGTTGTAGAGCGACTCCGCCTCTCCCACCGCGCCGTCGAGCCAGGCGCGCTGGGCGCTCAGCACCAGCTGGTCGTGCGGCGAGAGGCGGGCGCGGTGCTCCTGGCTCCGGTCGGCGGACTCGCGCGCCAGGTCGGGCAGGGCACACCCGGCCGCCGCCGCGGCCAGCCGGTAGTGCGCCAGCGCGAACGAGGGATCGGCGTCCACCGCCGCCTGGAAGCGCTCCAGCGCGTCGAAGTACCGCCCGCTCCGCAGCTCGCGCTCGCCCTGGAGGTAGGCCCGGAGCGCGTCCAGCGATCCGGTGGTGAGCGCGGCGATCCGTCCCAGCCTCGTGCCCGCCGCGATCTTCGGTGACGCGAGAAGCTGCCGGGCGATCTCGTCCACCAGCTCGAACAGCTCGGCCTCGCTCGCGGCCGTGGCGCGCGCGGACGCGGCAGCCGCGCCGTCCCGCCGATGGAGCGTGACCGCCGCCTCGAGCCTGCCTCCGGCCTCGACCAGAGACCCGAGCAGGTAGTGGCCGGCGCCGAAGTGCTCCGCCGCCGCGCGGCCACCCGGCGGGCCCGCCGCGTCGGCGGGGCTCAGGCCGCTCCGCGCCAGAAAATGGAGAAGCGCGCGCGGGTCGACGGTGCGGATGGCGCCCGCGCCGTCGAGCTTGGTCGCGAGCAGGTCCACCATCCCCTCTCCCAGGTAGCCGAACCTCGGGTCTCCTCGCAGCGCGAACGGCAGCACCGCGATGGTGCCCGCGGAGTCGTCGGTCGGGCCCACACGGGAGCGGATGCTCTCGGCGAGGGCCCGCGTCTCGGGAGACGGCGCGAGGTCGAGGTCCTGCGCCATCCGGCGCGCGAAGTGGTCGAAGGCCTGCATCGCGCCGGGCCGGTCGCCCGCCCGGTCCAGCAGTGCGAGGAGGCGCCGGAGCGCGGCCTCGTCGTCCGGCGACAGCTCCAGCGCCCGGTGTCCCCACCGCGCCGCGTCGGCCGCGCGGCCCTCGCGCTCGGCCCGCTCCATCAGGAGCGTCGCGGCGGAGGACGCCTGGCGGCGGAGCCGGCCCCGCTCCCGGTCCAGCCAGTCCTGGAACTCGCTCGACGCACCCTCCACGTGCAGCCCGTCCAGAAAGGGGCCGCGGTAGAGCGAGGCGGCGCGCTCGAGGTCGCCGGCCTGAAGCGTCTGGTCGAGCGCGGTCGCGTCGCACCAGAGCGCCGCGTCCGGAAGCCCGACCTCCTCGCCGCCCCGGCCGGCGGGCACCTCGCCGCCGAGGGCGCCGCGGAGGAAATGGAGCGATCGCCGGAGGGCGGCGCGCGCGTGCTCCTGGTCGAGATCGGGCCAGAAGAGCGCCAGGAGCGAATCGCGGCGATGAAAGCGGCGCGGAGGGTCGGCCGCGAGGTAGGCGAGCAGGCCCAGCCGCTTGGGCTGCTGGAGCACGGCTCGCACCTCCCGGCCGTCCGCGGCCCGAAGGTCCAGCACGCCGAGAGTGTGCAGCTCTATCATGGGAAGGTGGGAAAAGTAACGCCGTTCCGCCCCCCGAGGCTGCTTCCCGAGCCGTCCCCGACTAACTTCGTGGCCGTGGAAACGGCTTCTCCGGCAGGCTCGTGACCTTCGACGCAATCGTCGTCGGCAGTGGATTCGGCGGGGCCATGGCCGCCCGGGTGCTGGTGCACGCCGGGTGGCGGGTGCTCCTGCTGGAGCGCGGGGGGTGGGTGCCCCGCGGCCCGGAGAACTGGGCCCAGGAGAACGTCGGCGAGCTGACCGGGCACTACTCGCGGGAGGCCCCGTACCGCCAGCTGCGCGGCGGCCGCGACCTCGGCGCCTACTTCTGCGTCGGCGGACCGTCGGTGTTCTACGGCGGAGTGTCGCTCCGGCTCCGGGAGCAGGACTTCGAGGTGGACCGCGACATCGTCGGCGACTCCGGCGCCCGATGGCCCCTCGACTACGCCGAGCTGGAGCCCTACTACACGGCGGCCGAGCGGCTGCTGGGGGTCTCGGGCGCCGCCGGCGAGGACCCCACCGAGCCGCCCCGCAGCGAGCCCTACCCGTACCCCGCCGCGGAGCTGGCGCCGGTCACCCGGCGCATCGACCGCGCCGCCCGCGAGTTCGGCCTGCGGCCGTTCCGGCTCCCCCTCGCGATCAACCGGGTCGAAGCCGAAGGGCGCGGGGTCTGCCAGGCCTGCGGCACCTGCGACGGCTTCGCCTGCGCGGTCGGCGCCAAGAACGACCTCGCCACCACGATCATCGGCCCTCTGGTCCGGCAGGGCCTGCAGCTCGAGACCGACTCCGTCGTGACCCGCCTCCTCACCGACGGCAAGCGGGTCACCGGCGTGGAGGCCGCCGCGCGGGAGAAAAACGCGGCGGAGGGATCGGACGCGCTGACGGCGATGCGGCTGGCGTTGTTGGCTTTGGGCGGCGCCGGGCTGGTGGAGACCAATATGCTCACGCGCTCCAAGGA
>CAMPKP010000234.1 GCA_946887295.1 uncultured Gemmatimonadota bacterium
CCGACCATGAAGGAAGGATGAACCATCCGAGAAGGACTCGGGGGGTTCCGAGCCGCGGGCGTGCCGTGCACATTTTGCCGCGTGAACCCCTCCGCGCCGACCTCGACGACGATCACCACCCAGCAGCGCCTGGAGCAGCTCGTCATCACCACCTCCGGCCTGATCGGCGAGGTGTCGACCGAGGCCGTCCTCCAGCACGTGGTGGAGGTGGCTGCGCGGCTGATCGGCGCGCATTACGCGGCCATCGGGGTGCTCGAGCCCGAAGGGCGCCTGCTGGAGAGCTTCACCACGCACGGAATCGACGCCGAGCAGCGGGCCCGCATCGGCGCTCCGCCTCGAGGGCACGGGATCCTGGGACTGGTGATCCGGGAAGGTCGCCCGATCCGCCTTCCGGACCTCACCCGCCATCCCGACTCGTACGGGTTTCCGCCCGGCCACCCCCCGATGCGCTCCTTCCTCGGCGTGCCGATCGTGGGCCGGCGTGGGGTCTTCGGCAACCTCTATCTCACGGAAAAGCTCGGCGGGGAGCCCTTCACCGAAGAGGACGAGTACATCGCGGTCCTGCTCGCGAGCAGTATCGCCGCCGTGGTGGAAAATGCCCGGCTCCACGAGGAGAGCGCACGGCTGCTGGAAGAGGTCCATCAGCTCCACCGGACCCGGGAGCGGTTCTTCGCCATGGTGAACCACGAGCTCCGGAACGCCCTCGCCGCCGTGTACGGCTGGTCGGAGATGCTGGTGCGGAAGAAGGACCCCGCGACCGTGCCTCCCGCGGCGTTCGAGGTGCTCGACTCGGCCCAGCAGGCGGTGAGCCTCATCAACGACCTGCTCGACCTGAGCCGCCTGGACGAGGACCGGCTCAAGCCGGTGTTTCGGGCGGTCGAGCCGGGAAGTCTCGCCAAGCGGGCGGTCGGGCGAGTGACCCCCGCAGCCGGCACGAGGAGCGTGGTGATCGAGATCGAGGTGCAATCCGGACTTCCGCCCTGCCATACCGACGCCAGCCGGGTGGAGCAGATCCTGGTGAACCTGCTGGGCAACGCGATCCAGCACACGCCGGAACACAGCAGGGTCCGGCTGGGCATCTCCGCGGGCGATGGTACGATCGTGTACACGGTTCGCGACCAGGGGCCGGGGATCCCGCCGGAGGAAATCGAGCTGATCTTCGACATCTATTCCACGAACAAGGACGGTGACCTCCGCGGCGCAGGGCTCGGGCTTCCCCTCTCGCGCCGGCTGGCGAGGCTTCTCGGCGGAGACCTGCGGGCCCTCTCACATCCCGGAGCCGGCGGCGAGTTCGTGCTCGAGCTGCCGGCCTCGGAGGAATCATGAAGAACCCTTCAGACTTACTTCCCTAACCGTTCAGCGCCCGCCAGCGAGATTGCTGCCATGAAGATTCTCGTCGTGGAGGACGACCGGAAGGTCGCCGGATTCATCGAGCAGGGATTGCGCGAGGAGGGCTACGTGGTGGACGTCGCCCCCGACGGCGACGAAGCCGTCCTGCTCGCCCATGTGTACGAGTACGACGTGATACTCCTCGACGTCGTGCTGCCCAAGAAGAACGGCTTCCAGGTGGCGACCGAGCTGCGGCGGGAGGGAAGGAACACGCCCATCCTGATGCTCACGTCGCGAGACGCGGTCGAGGACGTGGTCCGGGGCCTGGATGCGGGTGCGGACGACTACCTCGCCAAGCCGTTCCAGTTCGACGAGCTCCTCGCCCGGATCCGGGCGCTGCACCGCCGTGGCGGCGCCGAGCGGCTGGACGTCCTTCGCTACGGGCCGATCACGCTGGACCGGCTGCGGCATCACGCCATGATCCACGAGAGCAAGCTGGATCTCACGCCCAAGGAATTTCAGCTGCTGGAGTACTTCCTGCTTCACCCGGAAGAAGTGGTACGCCGGACCACGCTTCTGGAGAAGGTGTGGGACATGCACTTCGATCCGGAGAGCAACGTGGTCGACGTCCACGTCGGCAACCTGCGGCGGAAGCTGAGTCAGGCGGCCGGGGAGCAGCTACTGACCACAGTGCGGGGCGTGGGCTTCAGCCTCCGCCACGATGGCCGGTCGGGGGTCGAAGCCGAAGCGCCCTGATGTCGCGAGGCGCAGCGATCCTTCCAGCCGGCGCCCTTCTCTTCATCCTCGCGGGGCTCGCGACCCGGTTCAGCCTCGGGTCCGACCCCGCGTCACGCGTCTGGCTGGTCGGCCTGGTGATCACCGGCACGCCGGTGGTCTGGCACACCCTGCGCGGAGTGGCGGCCGGGCGTCTCGCCGCCGACCTGGTGGCGATGCTGGCGATCGTCGCGGCCCTGCTGCTGAGCGAGCCGCTGGCCGGTCTCATCGTCGTGCTGATGCAGACCGGCGGCGAGGCGCTGGAGCGCTACGCGGAAGGGCGGGCCTCCGAGGCGGTACGGGAGCTGGAGGCGGCCGCCCCACGGATCGGCCACAGGATCGGAGTCGGGGGCGTGGAGGATGTCGAGGTCGATGCGGTCGTCCCCGGCGACGAGCTGTTGGTGCGGCCCGGGGAGCTGATTCCCTGCGACTCCGTGGTGGTGGACGGCACTTCCAGCGTGGACACTTCCCGGCTCACCGGCGAGCCGATCCCCGTCGTCGCAGGCCCGGGGGTGAGATTCCTCAGCGGGAGCCTGAACGTGGACGGCCCGCTCCGGATCCGCGTCACGGCGCCCGCGGGACAGAGCCAGTACGCCCGCATCGTACAGCTGGTGCGGACCGCCCAGGCGAGCAAGTCGCCGCTGCAGCGCATGGCGGACCGCTACGCCGTCTGGTTCACGCCGGTGACGCTGGCCGTCTGCGGCATCGCCTGGGCCGCCTCGGGGGATCCGGTTCGCGCTCTCGCCGTGCTCGTCGTCGCCACGCCATGCCCGTTGATCATCGCCACGCCCGTCGCCATCATCGGCGGCGTCAACCGCGCGGCCCGCCACGGCATCATCTTCCGCAACGGCACGGCCCTCGAGCAGCTGGGGCAGGTCACGGTGGGCGTGTTCGACAAGACCGGCACCGTGACGCTCGGGCGACCGAGCGTGGCACGGGTGCTGGCGGCGCCTCCACTCACGGATTCGGAGCTGCTCGCGCTGGCGGCCGGGGTCGAACAGGGGTCCGGCCATCTGCTGGCCCGCACCGTGGTGGAGGAAGCCAGGTCCCGGGGCATCGCGCCGCCGGTGCCGAGCGGTGTCGTCGAAACCGCGGGCCAGGGGGTCATCGGATTGGCGGACGGC
>CAMPKP010000235.1 GCA_946887295.1 uncultured Gemmatimonadota bacterium
GCGGCAGCACCCCTTCGCTGCTCCATGAGCGGCAGCACCCCTTCGCTGCTCCATGCGCCAGCCTCGTGGACACCTAATCCCCTTGTCACCGAATTGTCATCTTCAGGCAAAGGGCGCGCTATCGAGCCGGTGCTAGCTTCACCGGCACGATGACCCTCCCCTGGAGGTAGTTGCGTGTTCGAGAATCTGATCGAGTCCAAACCCAAGGCCAGGAAGTCACTGGCGCAGTCCTTCGTCTCGCTCCTGGTGCATGCGGCCGTGATCTTCGCGGCCGTGAAGGTCACCGCCGGAGCGGCCGAGACGATCAAGGACATCGTGGCCGACACGACCATGGTGTTCCTGAAGCCGCCTCCGCCTCCACCGCCGCCGCCCGATCAACCGCCGCCCGATGTCGTGGTGGCCCAGAACCCCCCACCCAAGGGGTTCCAGACGGTGGTGGCGCCGACCGACATCCCCAAGGACATCCCACCCATCGACCTGAACGAGAAGCCCTTCGACCCGAAGGACTTCACCGGGAAGGGCGTGGAGGGCGGCATCGCCTCCGGTATCGTCGGCGGGACCGGTCCGGTGGATGTGTCGGGCGAGGTCTTCCTGGAGGCGCAGCTGGACGATCCGGTCCAGCCGATCTCCATTCCGCAGCCGCGCTACCCGCCGGTACTCCAGAGCGCCGGGATCGCGGGAGCGGTGGACCTGCAGTACGTGGTGGATACCACGGGCCACGCGGAGCCCAATTCCTTCAAGGTGATGAAGACGACGCACCCCGCGTTCGCGGAGCCGGCGAAGGAGGCGATCGCGAAGGGCGTGTTCAAGCCGGCCAAGTTCAAGGGTCAGCCGGTACGGCAGCTGGTCCAACAGCGTATTTCGTTCAAGGTCGGCCAATAATCCGACAGGAGAGAATTCCAGATGAGCGTTGACCTGATTCACCTCTGGGGTACGATGGGCTGGTTCGCCAAGGGCGTCGTCATCGTCATGGCGTTCATGTCGATCTGGTCGCTGACGATCATGATCCAGAAGTTCTTCCAGTTCCAGCGGAGCCAGGCGGAGACCCGCAAGTTCGCGCCCCAGTTCTCCCGGGCGATCCAGGAGGAGAACCTCGACCAGGCCATCGCGCTGGCCGAGAAGAACAAGAAGAGCCACGTCTCCCGCGTGCTGGGTGAAGCGCTGGCCGAAGTGAAGCCGCTCCTGCGCGACCGCGCGACCATCACGGCCGCCGACATCAACTCGGCCGAGCGCGCGGTGGAGCGTCAGATGCTGATCGTCCTCTCCGAGTTCAAGCGGGGCACCGGCATTCTCGCGACCGTGGGCTCCACGGCCCCGTTCGTCGGCCTGCTCGGCACCACGATGGGCATCGTGAACGCCTTCACCGGCATGGCCCAGGCGGGTGCGTCGGGCGGCCTGGCCGGCATCTCGGCCGGTATCGCCGAGGCGCTCATCACGACGGCGTTCGGCCTCATGGTCGCCATCCCGGCGGTGTGGGCGTACAACTACTTCGCCACCAAGATCGAGAACCTCTCCGTGGAGATGACGTACACCTCCAAGGAGCTGATCGACTACCTCATCAAGAGCGTCGGCAGCGAGTTCGGCCGCTCGATCTTCACCAAGGAATTCCAGGCCCAGAAGGCGGTTACGGGCAGCGGGCACGTGTCCGGCTGAACGCCGGCGCCCATCAGTAACCCCGAGCGGAGGTAAGGGCCATGGCAATGGCAGTCGGCAGGACCGGACAGACCGCGGTCAAGTCCGAGCCCAATGTGGTACCGATGATCGACATCATGCTGGTGCTGCTGATCATCTTCATGATCGTGACACCGCTGATCGCGGCGGGATTCAAGGCCACCTTGCCCAAGGGCAAGAACCTCGATCCCCGTCCCGAAGGCGAGAACGAGGTGGTATTGGGGATCGACGAGTCGGGCCGGTACTTTCTCGATGGCCGTGCCCTGCCCGAGGGCACGCTGGAGGACCAGCTTCGCTCGATCTTCGCGGCCCGGACCGAGGACAAGATCCTCTACTTCAAGGCCGACAACAAGCTGAAGTACGGCAAGATCCAGGAAGCGGTGGAGACCGCGCGGCGGGCCGGCGTGCGGGTGATGGCGGCCATCACGGAGCCGACCGCGCAGGAGGCCCTGTTCGGCGATCTCGAAAAGAAGGAGAACTGACATGGCGGGAGGAACCGGACAGGCGCGGGGCGAAGTCGCGTCCGAGCCGAATGTCGTTCCCATGATCGACATCCTGCTGGTGCTGCTGATCATCTTCATGATCACCCAGCCGTTGTCGCGGATGGCGATGGACGTCCAGGTCCCGCCGCCCGAACAGACCACGACGACCCAGCAGGCCAACAACCAGATCGTGCTGGAGCTGGCCGACGACGGCGGTTACGCCATCAACGGTCAGCCGGTCCCCAAGGACCAGCTGGACACCCAGATCCACGCGATCTTCGATCCGAGGCCGGCCAAGCTGCTGTTCATCAAGGCGGGGTCGAACCGGATCTACCAGGACGTGGTCGAGGCGATGGATGTGGCCAGGGGTGCGGGAGTCCAGATCATCGGCTTCACCCCCCAGGAAGCGAACCGCGAGCAGTAGCGGGCGAGGACGGTTTGCCGGATGCAGTCGCGCGCGGGGGCCCTCGGGTTCCCGCGCGTGCTTTGCGTGGCGCCGGCGGCGTCTGAGGTAAGCGGGCCGCTATGTTTCGTCTGGTCCCGGCCGCACCGCAGGAGGATACCACGCGCGAGCCCCGGCTGTCGCCGAACCTGTCGTTCCCTTCGCCCCGCCGGCGCCATGTCGGCTGGGTGCTGTCGGTCGCCCTGCACTCGGCGCTCCTCGCCCTCATCGTGTTTCACGGCGACCGGCTCTGGAGGCGGGTCCCCGATCCCGGTGCGCCGAGCCTCTTCCTTATACAGGGTGGCGGTGGCGGTGGCGGCGGCAATCGGACGGCATATATTATCCTGCCTCCGAGTCCCAGGCCCGAGCCGCCTCCAGCGCCGGTGCCTCCGCCGGAGACCCCTCCCGAAGTGGCCCCACCGCCGGTCGAGGAGACGGTGGTGCCTCAGCCCGAGCTGACGCAGCCGGTGGACACCATGCCGGCGGTGGCCTCCGCCGACACCACGCCGACGGCGCGAACGGCGCCGGAAAGCGGGAGCGGGCCGGGAGCCGGTGCCGGAGCCGGCGGTGGAGCCGGAGGCGGGCCGGGCAGGGGCATCGGACCGGGCTCGGGCGAAGGC
>CAMPKP010000236.1 GCA_946887295.1 uncultured Gemmatimonadota bacterium
CACGCGGGGCGGCGGGAGCTGGCGCAGACGGTCGAGGACGTGATGGTGCGGCGCATCCACCTCTACTTCGAGCACCCAGGGCGCGGGGTCGCCGCGGCCACCCGGGTGGCCGAGCTGATGGGGCGGGAGCGGGGTTGGGACGAAGCACGGATCGAGGCGGAGGCCGCGCGATACGTCGAGTTCACCCGGCGCGCGCCCTAGGGCTGGATGGCGCTCACGACCACCTGGCCCGACATGCCCACGCCGTTCGCGCCTCCGTGGTTCTCGCAGTAGTAGCGGAAGGTGCCGACGTCGTCGAACCGGAAGGAGAAGGTGTTGGGACCGTTCGCCAGCTGGCCGCTGCGAGGCGGGTGGATCTTGTCGTCGGCCACCACATTGTGACCGATGCTCCCGGCGGGCCAGCTCCAGACCACGGTCTGGCCGACCGTGACGTTGATGACGGCCGGCTCGAACCGGTTGCCTTCGCCCGCACCCCCCAGCACCTGAATGGTCGGTGCCAGAGGCGGCTCGTTATCCAGCGTGGCAGTCGCCGTGTAGGTGAGAGGCGAGCCCTCCGCGCCGGTCACCGTGGCGGTCGCCGCGTGAGTGCCGATGTCGGGTCCCAGCGTCCATACCACCGAGGCGATGCCCTCTTCGTCGCTGTCCTGCTCCAGGCTCAGGGTCCCGCCCTGCCCCGCGGACCAGTCCACGTTCACGTCCTCGACCGGCTCGCCGTCCCGCGTGACCAGCACCCGCAGGGGGTTGCCGAGGGCGGTGCCGACCGGCCCGGTCTGCAGATCGCCGCTCTTGGTGGCGGGCTTCTCTATGACCAGCGGGGACAGTCCCGGCCCCTGGTCGTCGCCACCGCAGGCACCCCCCAGCACCGCGAACGACATTCCGACGGCGAGCATACCGATTCCGGTCCGACGCATGCAAAGCCTCCGACTGCAACTGGTTTCGAGGAGAAGATGGGCCCCGACGCTCCGGGCGACGTCCCGGATTGGAGCCTACAACATATAGGACGTGCGGCAAGCCCATTGGTGGACGCCGCGCCTGCGGCGGGTGGGGCTGGCCATTATCTTAGACCATGCGGAACGGGGGGCTCCGGAAGCACCCGGAGCCCCCATTCACGCGCACCTCAGCCACTCAGACGGTGAGCTTCGTGGACCCCAACGTATTCGAGACGGCCAACGCGGGCTTCGCGCAGGCCATGTACGAGGAATTCCTCCGCGACCCGGCGGCGGTAGGCCCCGAGTGGCGGCGTCTGTTCGCGTGCGGGGTGGTGGGAGAGGGGCCGAGCCCGAATGGGGCGGGCGGACGGGCGGAAGCCGGCGCCGGTGACGCGGCCGTTGCCCGGCCCACGGAGCCGTCGGCCCGAGCGCCGGTCCGCCCGTCCGCCGGAGCGGCGCTCCCGCCCGGCGCCAACCCGATCAAGGGTCCTGCCGCCAGGCTCGTCGCCAACATGGAGCAGAGCCTCACCGTGCCGACGGCGACCACCTTCCGGGTGGTGCCCGTGGGGGTGCTCGAGGAGCGGCGCCGAGCCATCAACGCCGCGCTCCAGGCGGCCGGCCGGCGGGACAAGATCTCCTTCACCCATCTCATCGCCTATGCCCTGGTGCAGGCCACCAAGCGGCACCCGGTCATGGGACACACGCTGGTGACGCACGAGGGAGCGCCCTACCGGGTCGTGCCCGAAGGGATCGGGCTGGGCCTCGCGGTGGACGTGCAGCGGAAGGACGGGAGCCGCGGGCTCGTGGTCCCCGTCATCAAGCGCGCCGAGACCATGGACTTCGCCGCCTTTCACGCCGCCTACGAGGGACTGGTCGAGAAGGCCCGCACCAACCGTCTCATGCCCGACGATTTCGCGGGCGCGACGATGTCGCTGACCAACCCCGGCGGCCTCGGCACGGTGGCCTCGGTGCCGCGGCTGATGGCCGGGCAAGGCAGCATCATCGCGGTCGGGGCGATCGGCTATCCCCGGGAGTTCTCCGGCGTGGACGAGGAGCGGCTGCGGGAGTTCGGGATCAGCAAGGTCATGACCGTCACCAGCACCTACGACCACCGCGTGATCCAGGGCGCGGAGTCGGGGGACTTCCTCGCGACCGTCGAGCACCTGCTGCAGGGGGACGAGGGCTTCTACGAGCTCATCGAGGAGAGCCTCCAGCTCACCGCGGTGAGCTACAAGCTGGTGAAGGCGGCGCCGGCGGCCAGGCGCGAGGAGGCGGCCGGCCCGGTGGCGCCCGAGATGCTCTACCACGTCGCCGCCGCGATGGCACTGGTGAAGGCATTCAGGATGCACGGGCACCTGGCGGCGCACCTCGATCCCCTCGGCACGCCGCCGATCGGCGATCCGGCGCTCGACCCCGGCCCGCTCGGCCTCACGCCCGAGGTCATGGCCGCGATCCCGTCGAAGGTGCTGCGAATCGCCGTGCCGGGGCGGACGCTGGCCGAGTCGCTGCCCTACCTCCAGGCCACGTACTGCGGAACGATGGCCTACGAGATCGAGCACATCTCGACCCACGAGGAGCGGGTCTGGCTGAGGGAGAAGATCGAGTCGGGCGCCTACCGGCAGCCGCTTCCGGCCGAGGAGCGGCGTGCCCTGCTCCGCCGGCTGACCGAGGTGCAGGCGCTGGAGAAGTTCCTCCACAAGGCGTACCTGGGGCAGAAGCGCTTCTCGATCGAGGGCGTGGACATGCTGGTCCCGATGCTCGATCTCACGATCGAGCGGGCCGCCGAGTCCGGCGCGCGTGACGTGGTCATCGGCATGGCGCACCGCGGCAGGCTCAACGTGCTCGCCCATACCATCGGCCGTCCCTACGAGACGATCTTCGCCGAGTTCGAGGGCGGCCGCCTGGTCGAGGGCGGACAGCTCACGCCGGAAGGGGGCACCGGCGACGTGAAGTACCACCACGGCGCGGAAGGGGCCTACAAGACCGCGAAGGGCACGGCGATCACGGTCTCGCTCTCGCCCAATCCGAGCCACCTGGAGTTCGTCACCCCGGTGGTGGACGGCCGCGCCCGCGCAAAGCAGACCCAGCGCCGCGGCCGGGACGCGCACCACGATCCGAGCGCCGCGCTCCCGGTCGCGATCCACGGCGACGCGGCGTTCGCGGGCCAGGGCGTCGTGGCCGAGACGCTCAACCTGGGCTCGCTCAAGGGATACCGCACCGGCGGCACGCTCCACATCATCACCAACAACCAGGTCGGCTTCACCACCGACATGGAGGACGCGCG
>CAMPKP010000237.1 GCA_946887295.1 uncultured Gemmatimonadota bacterium
GATGCAGGCCGCGTTCCCCGAGAAGGAGGGTCCCACCTACCTCACCCTGCGGGGGCAGGGCGGGGAGGAGGTCGCGTTCGCGGTCCGCGCCGGGCCCGGAGGCACGCTGATCCGGGCCGGCACCCTCTTCTTCGATCAGGCGGTGGACCGCTTCCTCTCGACGCTGCCGCCTCCCGCCGAGGAAGTCGCGTGAGCTCGAATCTGCGTGTTCGCGTCACGGTACAGGATGTCTGGGACGAGGTGCCGCTCGACCTTCCGGCCGACACCTCGCTGGCCGAGCTCAAGCGTCGCGCGCTGTCCGAGACCAAGGTGGTGCGCGATCCCGACGAGTACGTGCTGAAGTTCCGGGGGGCCGAGCTGTACGACGAGTCCCGGTCCCTGGCGGACGCCGGACTCGTGCCCAACGCTGCGGTGATCGCGCTTCCCCGGCGGCGCCGCCCCGTGCGATAGCCGGGCTCGTGGCGGCCTCCTCCCCGCTCGCCCACCGCTCGCTCACGCTCGCCGCCGCGGGCTTCCTCGCATTCGACGGCGCCGCGCTGATCGGGCTCGGCGCCTGGTCCGGCCGCCGCGTGCTTCTCGTGGTGGGTGCCGCTCTGGTCCTCTCCGCGGGGCTGGTGCTGCTGTTCTGGCGCAGGCACCTCCGGCGCCTCGCGCAGATCGACGAGGCTCGCCGCGGCCTGCGGGACGAGGCCGAGGAGCTGCGCCGGCTCCTGCGCGGATAGCATGGCCGTTCCCGTCTTCACCCATCCCGACTGCCTCCGGCACGATCCCGGGACCGGCCATCCCGAGACTCCCGCCCGGCTGCGGGTCCTGCTGGAGCAGGCGAGGGCGACGGACGCCGTGAGCGTGGTGGAGGCCCCGCCCGCGACCCGGGAGCCGCTTCTCGCCGTGCACCCCGAGCCGTACCTGGCGAATCTCGAGTCCCTGAGCGCGCGCGGCGGCGGCGTGCTCTTCCTCGATACCATTCTCAATCGAGCCAGCTGGGACGCGGTCCTCGGGACGACGGGCGCGGTGCTCGCGGCCGTGGATCACGCGCACGCGGGGCGAGGGCATGCCTTCGCCGCGGTGCGACCCCCCGGCCACCACGCGCTCGCCGGCAAGGGCATGGGCTTCTGCCTGGTGAACAACGTGGTCGTCGGCGCGCGTCACGCGCAGCGGGCCGGACGGGCGAGGGTGCTCATCGTCGACTGGGACGTCCATCACGGCAACGGGACCCAGGCCCTGGTGGAGGCGGACCCGAGCGTGCGCTACGTCTCGCTGCACCAGCATCCGTGGTATCCGGGGACCGGTATGGCGGGCGAGCGGGGGGTCGGCAACATCTTCAACGTGCCGCGCGGCCCGGGCCTCCCCGCGTCCCTGTACGTCGCCGACCTGTGGGCGGCTATCGTGGCCGCCACCACCGGCTGGGATCCCGACATCGTGCTCGTGTCCGCCGGGTTCGACGCGATGGCCGGCGATCCGCTCGGCGGGTTCACGCTCGAGCCGGAACACTACGCCGACCTCACCGAACGGCTGCGGGAGCGCCTTCCGGGTGCCCCGATCGTGGGGCTGCTGGAGGGCGGGTACGCCCCGGCTCGCGTGGCGCGAGGCGCGCTCGCGCACATCGAGGCCCTGACCTGATGTCCTCCAACCATTCGAGGGACCCTTGAGCCATCAGCTCCGCATGGAAACGGAGGTGCTCCAGCTTCGCACCCGGCACCCGTTCATCATCGCGCGGGGCGGCCAGAGCGACTACCGCACGGTGTGGGTGCGGCTGCGCGACTCGGACGGCCATGAGGGCTGGGGCGAGGCGGCACCGACGAAGTTCTACGGCGAGACGACGGAGACGGTGCTCGCGGCCCTCGACCGCTACGCCGGGCTGCTGCCCGCCGATCCGTTCGACCTGGAAGAGACCGAGATGCGATGGGCGCTGCTTCTGCGGCGGAATCCCGCGGCGCGGGCCGCACTCTCCTCCGCGCTGCACGACCTCGTCGGCAAGCGGCTCGGCATTCCGGTCTACCGCCTCTGGGGCCTGGATCCCGCCAAGGCCCCCCGCTCGACCTTCACCATCGGCCTCGACACGCCTGAGAAGATCCGCGCGAAGGTGGCGGAGGCCGCACAGTACCCGATCCTCAAGATCAAGCTCGGCACCGATCGGGACGAGGAGATTCTCCGGACCATCCGCGACGCCACCGACAAGGAGATCCGGGTGGATGCCAATTGCGGCTGGACGGTGAAGCGGACCATCCAGATGCTGCCGGTGCTGAAGGAGTACGGAGTGACCGTCCTGGAGCAGCCGCTCCCGCCCAGCGAGCTCGACGGCCTGGCGGAGGTGACCCGGCGGTCCGAGATCCCGGTCATCGCCGACGAGAGCTGCGAGACGGCGACCGACATCCCACCCCTGGTCGGCAAGGTGGACGGGATCAACATCAAGCTGGCCAAGTGCGGCAGCCTCCGGGAGGCCATCCGCATGGTCGCCGTGGCGCGGGCCCACGGCCTCACGGTGATGGTGGGCTGCATGATCGAGAGCTCGATCGGCATCACCGCCGCGGCCCACTTCACGCCCCTGGTGGACATCGTGGACCTGGACGGCGCCGCCCTTCTGGAGAGCGACCCGTTCGTCGGGGCCGGCATCGACGGCGGCCAGGTCTCGCTCCCTGCGGCACCGGGGCTCGGCCTCCGGCGGAGATGACCGAGCGCTTCGCCACCGTCGCCCTTCCGCTCCCGCTCGCCTCCTCGTACACCTACCGCATTCCCGAGACGCTGGCCGACCGGGTCGCCCCCGGCGCACGCGTCGTCGTGCCGGTGCGCCGCCGGGAGCTGATCGGAATCGTAGCGGAGACGGATACCGTCGCGCCCCAGGCCGCCGCGCGTGACATCCTCGCCGCGCCGGACGATCGGCCCGCCGTCCCGGCCGGACTGCTGGCGACCGGACGCTGGATCGCCGACTACTACGGCTCTCCCCTCGGCCTCACCCTCAAGGCCATGCTGCCGGGCGGACTGTGGGGCGAGTCGCAGGTGATCGCCACCCGCGCCGCGGGGAAGTGGAAGGTGGGCGGGTTCGCCGGCGAGATCCTCGACTGGCTCGAGGCCCGCGGCGGCGAGGCGGCGGTCGCGACGCTCGCGCGGGCGCTGCGCAAGCCGGTATGGGACGCCCTCCACAGGCTCGCCGCGGTCGGCGCGGTGGCGCTCAGGGTCGAGTCTCCCGACACCGGCGGCTCC
>CAMPKP010000238.1 GCA_946887295.1 uncultured Gemmatimonadota bacterium
CGTCAACCCGCCAAGCGGCCGACACCGCCGGTGTCAGCAGCCCGGCCCCTGCCGTGACTCTCTCGCTGCAGGACGCCATCCAGCAGGCCCGCGCCAACAGTCCGGCCTTCCGCCAGATCCTGAACGACGCCGCCCCTGCGAAGTGGGGCGTGAGGAACGCGTACGCGAGCTTCCTCCCGACGGTGACGGCGGCCGGCGACCTGGGGTACACCGGCTCGGGCCAGACCAACTTCGGCGGCGGGTTCATTCAACCCACGTCGGCCTTCCTGACCTCGGGCTACAGCCTCGGCCTGAACTGGCAGCTCGACGGCCGGGTGCTCTCGGGGCCGGGGCAGCAGAAGGCCCTGCAGAAGGCCACCGAGGAGGACATCAGCGGCGCCGGCATCAATCTCCGGGCCGATATCACCACCCAGTATTTGAACGCGCTCCAGGCGAACGCGCAGGTGGGCGTCGCCCGGCAGCAGGTGGTTCGCAACCTGGACTTCCTCACGCTGGCGCAGGCGCGCTACAAGGTCGGGCAGGCCACGCTGCTGGACGTTCGCCAGGCCGAAGTCATCAAGGGGCAGTCGGACGTCGCGTTGCTCCGCGCCAACCAGGCGGAGAACGAGGCGAAGCTCGAGCTGCTGCGCCGGATGGGCGTCGAGCCGCCGGTCGCGATCGAGCAGATCGGGCTCAGCGATTCGTTTCCGGTCACGCCGCCCGAGGTCCAGCTCAAGGATCTCCAAGCCATGGCGGACGAGCAGAATCCCCTGCTCCGCTCGCTTCGAGCCCGCCAGGATGCGTCCACCTGGAACGTGCGGGCCGCGCGATCCGAGTTCCTGCCCTCGCTGTCGGTGCAGGCCGGCTGGAGCGGCTTCACCCAGGAGTTCACCGACGAGGGCCTGCTGCTGGGCGGCCAATTGCAGTCCGCCCAGGCGGATGCCGCCCGCTGCAGCTACGACAACCAGGTGCGGACCGCGCTGAATCTGGGCGGGCAGACTGCGGACTGCTTCGGGGCATTCGGGCTCAACGGCTCCGGGACGGCGCTCGACGACCGGGTCTCGCAGCAGATCCGGAGCGCCAACGACGTCTTCCCCTTCGATTATACCGGGCAGCCGTTCCGGGCCAACCTGACAATCTCCCTCCCCATCTTCACGGGCTTCTCCCGCTCGCTCCGCGTGTCCCAGGCGCGGGCTCAGGAGCTGGACGCCGACGAGGACGTGCGGGCCCGGCGGCTCCAGGTCCGCAGCGACGTGCACGCGCGCTTTCTCGCGATGCAGACCTCCTATCAGGCGATCGCGGTGCAGGAGGCGAACCGGGCGTCGGCCCGGGATCAGCTCCGGCTGGCGCAGGACCGCTACCGTCTCGGGGCCGGCACGTCGCTCGAGGTCTCGGACGCCCAGAACGCCGTACAGCAGGCCGAGGGCGATTACGTGAACGCCGTGTACGATTACCACAAGGCCGTCGCCGCGCTCGAAGCGGCCGTCGGGCGACCACTTCGCTGAGCGAGGAACGCACATGTCGCGTGGGATGAAGGTCGGGCTGGTCGTCGGACTCCTGGCGGTGGCGGCGGGCGGCGGGATCGCCTACAGCATGAACAAGAAGAAGAACGCCGGCACCGAGGTCCGGATGGAGCAGGTGCGCCGCCGGGACCTGGTCAGCGCCGTCACCGCGAGCGGCAAGATCGAGCCGCAGACCTCGGTGGACATCTCCGCGGACATCACCGGGCGCATCATCCGGATCGCGGTCGAGGAAGGCGACGTCGTGAAGAAGGGTCAGTTCCTGGTGCAGATCGACCCGGCTCAGTACCAGGCCGCCGTCGCACGGGCCGAGGGCGTGGTCTCCTCCACCCAGGCCACCCTGCTCCAGACCCGGGCCAGCCGCGATCAGGCCGAGCGCGCCTGGAAGCGCGCGAACGAGCTGACCAGGCTGGGCCCCAACCTCATCGCGCCCGCCACGGCGGAGGAGGCCCGCACCGCGCTCGATGTGGCCGAAGCCACCTACCAGGCCACGAGGGCCCAGCTCGATCAGTCGCGGGCCAGTCTGCAGGAGGCCAGGGACAACCTGGCGAAGACGCGCCTGGTGTCGCCCATCGCGGGCCGCGTGGTCCGGCTCGCGGTCGAGGAGGGCGAGGTGGCGGTGCCGGGCACGTTCTCGCGGGAGACCGGCCTCCTGCTCACCATCGCCGACCTGTCGGTGATCCTGGCGAAGGTGCAGGTGGACGAGACCGACGTCGTGCGCCTCAGCCACAACGACTCGGTCGAGGTGACGATCGACGCCTATCCCGACTCCAGCTTCACCGGCCGGGTCACCAAGGTGAGCAACAGCGCCAAGCTCACCAGCACCGAGACCGCGTCAGGCTCCAACGACCGTGCCGTGGATTTCGACGTCGAGATCACCCTGGAAGCTCCCCCGGCGGACATCCGCCCGGACCTCAGCTGCACCGCCCGGATCGTCACCGACACGCGGGAGAACGCGCTGAGCATTCCGATCATCGCGCTCACGGTCCGCGACCACGAGCGGCTGCCGAACGAGAACAATCCCGCGCTCGACACGATGTCCCGCCGTCCCAACGCGGCGCGGGAGGAGGAAGGCGTGTTCCTGGTCCAGAACGGAGTGGCGAGCTTCCGGCCGGTGAAGGTGGGCATCGCGGGGGACGAGTACTTCGAGGTCGTGGACGGCCTGCAGGGCGGCGAGACCATCGTGGCGGGCACCTACCAGGCGATCCGCGACCTCAAGGACGGCGCGCGGGTGCGGGCGGCGGACAGCACCAAGCAGCAGAGCACCCCGCGCGAGTCCGCCTCGTGACCGCCATCATCCGGATCCGCGATCTCACGCGGGAGTACCGCATGGGCTCGGAGCGCATCCTGGCACTCCGCGGGGTGACGCTCGACATCGATCGCAACGAGTACGTCGCGATCATGGGCCCGTCGGGCTCCGGCAAGTCCACCATGATGAACCTGCTCGGGTGCCTCGATACGCCGACGGACGGCGAGTACTGGCTGAACGGCGAGGAGGTCTCCCGCCTGACCGACGACGCGCTCGCGCGGGTGCGCAACCGCGAGATCGGCTTCGTGTTCCAGACCTTCAATCTGCTGCCCCGCGCCACGGCGCTCCACAACGTGGAGCTGCCCCTGGTCTACGCCG
>CAMPKP010000239.1 GCA_946887295.1 uncultured Gemmatimonadota bacterium
GCCCCACCCCGCTCGCGGCGCGCGCCCGGGTCGCGGGCGAGGGGTGAGCCAGGTCACTCCCGCTTTTACTGCTTACACACCCCCTCCGGATCGGGCTTTGGCTTGTCCACCACGACCCGGTGATCCAGGTCGGCCACCGCGAGCGCGACATCGGCGATCAGCCCGGCCACCCGGGCCAGCTTGTCGTAGTCGATGTACTGCGGCTCGTCGGTGAGCTGGTGGTAGTCCACGTGGCTCCCGGTGGTGAAGAACGCGATGGGGATCCCGAACCGGGCGTACATGTAGTGGTCGCTGCGGCAGTAGTAGTTGTCCGGGTGCCCGTCGGCGTCGTAGCTGTAGTCGTACTCGAACCCGTGCTTCCCCTCGACGTTCCGCCGGTCCACCAGGTCGCCCAGCTCCGTGGAGAGCCGGCGGGAGCCGATGAGCTGGAGGTACCCCGGCCCGCCGCCGGGCCGGTCCGCCGCCGTGCCCCGTCCGATCATGTCCACGTTGAGCTGCGCCACGATCGAGTCGCGCGGCACGGTGGGATGCCGGGTGAACCAGTTCGAGCCGAGGAGGCCCAGCTCCTCCGCGGTGTGCCAGACGAAGAGCACCGAGCGCCTCGGGCGCGAGGGCCCCTTCGCCAGCAGCTCGGCGATCTCCAGCACGCCCACGGTGCCGCTCCCGTCGTCGTCCGCGCCGTTGAACACCGAGTCGGGCCGCGGCTTCCGCTCGCGGCGCAGGCTGTCGAGGAGGATGCGGATCCGGGCCGCCTGCTCCGCCGTCGGCACACCGGCGGTGCTGTTGGCGCCCTCGGGGCGCATCACCCGGTTGAAGGCGCGGACCGAGTCGTGGTCCAGCGTCTCGGGGCCGATGCCCTCGTGGTCGTTGTGCGCCCCGACCGCCACGATCTGGCCGCGGAGCGAGGGGTCGCTGCCGCGCAGCAGCGCCACCACGTTCCGGGCCGGGCTCGCGACGGGCGTGTCCACGAACCGCACCGTGCCCGAGACCGTACGGCCGTCGGCGCCCGGCCGCGCGCCGGCGAGCGGTGCACCCAGCAGCGCCTCGGCCGCGCGCCTGGTGGCGTACATGAAGGCCGGCGTCTCGTGCCCGCCGACACTGCCGGCGAGCTGCGCGCCGGCCTTCTGAAGATCGAGCCGCTCGGAGGGGCCCGCCGCGTCGAGGGTCGCCACCACGATGCCGGCCGCCGTGCGGAAGCGCTCGGTGGTCTGCGCCCGGTTGACGCTGCCGACCGGCACCCCGTTCACCGGGGGAAAGGTGACGATGACGAGCCTGCCGGCGGCCTGGTCCAGGGAGATGAGGTCGCCGCCCCAGGTGCCGCCGTAGATCGCCCGGGCTCCGTCCACCGCGCGCGCGCCCTTGCCCTGGTCGCGGGGGATCAGGTCGTCCCACGCCTCGAGCCTGGTGCCGTCCACCGCCAGCGCGGTGGCGGGATCGAGGGTCCGCCGGACGATCGGCACCGTCTGAAACCAGGACCCGTTCTCGCCGGCCGGCTCGAGGCCGATGCGCCGGGCCTCCGCGGCGATCCAGTCGGTCGCCTTCAGGTCGCCGGGGGTGCCGGAGCGGCGACCCTGCATCGAGTCCGCGGCGAAGGCGTACAGCCGGGATCGGGCGTCGGCGGCGGTGATCGAGGGCGAGGTGGCCGAGGGCGCCGTCGGCGTCGAGGTCCCGGCCGGGGAACCGCAGCCGAGCGAGGCGAGCAGGATGGCGGCCGCGACGGGAGCGACCCGGAACGGGGGACGGGGCACTGGCAATATCTCCGGCAGTGGTTGGAGGACCGGGAAAGCTCGCTCGAACCTACGCCGGGTACAACGGCGGGGTTTCGGGGCGCGGGAGGCCCCCTTTACGGGCGGCACTTGTGCGCGCACTATATGTCCGCCTGCCTTCGCCTTTCCTCGCTCCAGGAGACCGATCATGGCCCTCGCGGACCGCGTCAAGAACATCCTGCTTACGCCCAAGACCGAATGGCCGGTGATCGACGCCGAGCCCACCACCGTCGCGGACCTGTACAAGGGGTACATCATGCCCCTGGCCGCGATCGGACCCATCGCGCAGGCGGTCGGGTGGACGGTTTTCGGGCTGCGGGTACCGTTCCTGGGGACCTACCGCACGCCGATCGGCACGGCGCTCGTCAGTGCCCTGGTGACCTACCTCCTGACCCTGGCCGCGGTGTACGTCCTGGCGATCATCATCGACAAGCTCGCGCCCACCTTCAACGGCACCCCGAGCCAGATCCAGGCGCTGAAGGTCGCGGCGTACTCCTCCACGGCGAGCTGGGTGGCGGGGATCTTCCAGCTGATCCCGGCGCTCAGCATGCTCTCGATCCTCGGCGTGTACAGCCTCTATCTGCTGTACCTCGGGCTGCCGGTGCTGATGAAGACCCCCCCGGAGAAGGCGCTCAGCTATACGGTGGTGGTGATTCTCGCCGCGATCGTGCTGTTCATGGTGATCGGGCTCGCGAGCACGGCGTTCGTGCGGATGCCGATGGGGTGAGCGCGGCGGCGGACCATGCTATTCCTGGTACGAGCCAGGAAGGTCTCGCGCCGGCTGGGTCTCGAGATTGTCGAGCTCGCGCACCACGTACAAGGGGCGCCGTTTGACCTCATCGTAGATGCGACTGATGTACTCGCCGATGATGCCGATCGTCAGCAGCTGGACCCCGCCGAGGAAGAGCATGATCACCACGGTGGAGGCCCAGCCGCGGATCGGGAACCCGACGGTGAGCTTCCTGATCACATAGAAGACCGCCAGGAGGAAGCTGGCGGCTGATACGATCAGCCCGAACCAGGTGGCGACGCGGAGAGGTGCCTTTGAGAGCGAGACGATGCCGTTGACCGCCAGGGCGAGCGATCTCGCGTACGTGTACTTGGCCTCCCCCGCGAAGCGGCCCGGCCGATCGAACTCCACGGCCGTCTGACGAAAGCCCAGCCAGGCGCGCAGCCCGCGTATGTACCGGTTGCGCTCGGGCATCGCATTCAGGAGATCCACGATCCGGCGGTCCATCAGGCAGAAGTCCCCGGTATCCGGAGGGACCTCGTGCTGCGCGACCCGCTGGAGCACCCGGTAATAACCG
>CAMPKP010000240.1 GCA_946887295.1 uncultured Gemmatimonadota bacterium
GGTGCAGCTCTGGCGCGACCGGCCTGACGGCGAGCACATTGTGGGCGCGCGCGCTCCCCTGGGGCTCAACACCTCTCCGCCGCGACTCGACTACCAAAGGAGCTTGCATGAAGATGACCCGCCGTGAGTTCGCCGGGGCGGTCACGGGCGTCGTAGGCGCCACCACGCTGGGGTGGGCCGTGACCCCTCCGCTGGGCGGAGACCCGTGCAACCTGCCGGGGCCCATTCAGGCGCTCACACCGAAGACAGGCGACATCACTCCCATCACCGACGACGAGCGCCGCGCGCGAATCGCCCGGGCGCAGCGACTCATGCGGGAGCAAGGGATCGCCGCGATCCTGATTGAGCCGGGATCGAGCATGCGATACTACACCGGGGTGAGCTGGTGGCCGTCCGAGAGAACCTTCGCGACGGTGATCCCGGCGTCCGGGTCGCCGGCCTGGGTCTGTCCCGCGTTCGAGGAAGCGAGAGCCCGGGAGCTGATCCGCTTCGGCGACGACATCCGGCTCTGGCAGGAGGAGGAGAGCCCATTCGCTCTGATCGCCGCCATTCTGAAGGACAAAGGCGCCGCGAGCGGGAGGGTCGGTGTGGAGGAGCAGGTGCGCTTCTTCGTGATGGACGGCCTCCGCCAGGCCGCGCCGGCGGCCGAGCTGGCCTCCGCCACGGCGGTGACGGCCGGGTGCCGGATGATCAAGTCCCCCGCCGAGCTGGCGCTGATGCAGCGCGCGACCGATATCACCATCCTCGCCATCAAGGCGGGGCTCGCCACGCTGAAGGCGGGGATGACCCAGTACGACCTGGGCGCGAACGTGACCGCGGCCCTGACCCGGCTCGGCGGCAGCGACCCGTGGGCGCTCGTGGGCTTCGGCCAGTACTCGGCCTTTCCCCACGGCACCGTGCAGCCGCAGCGCCTCCAGCGCGGCGACATCGTCCTCCTGGATACGGGCTGCGCGGTGGAAGGCTACCAGTCGGACATGACCCGGACGACCGTCTTCGGCCGCCCGACTCGGCGCCAGACGGAAGTCTGGAACCTGGAGCGGGAGGCGCAGGATGCCGCCTTTGCCGCCGCCCAGGTCGGCGTGCCGTGCGAGGCGGTCGATGCGGCCGCGCGAAAGGTGATCACCGATGCCGGCTTCGGGCCCGACTATCGGCTCCCGGGTCTGCCGCATCGCACCGGGCACGGAATCGGACTCGACGGGCACGAGTGGACCAACTTCGTGCGCGGCAACACCACGCCGCTCGCGCCGGGGATGTGCTTCAGCGACGAGCCGATGATCGCCATCTACGGCGAGTTCGGCATCCGGCTGGAGGACTGCCTCTACATTACGGAGCAGGGGCCGCGCTTCTTTTCACCGCAGAGCCCGGCGATCGACCAGCCGTTCGGCTGACATCGCAGTACGGCACGGTCGGGTGGCCATGCCCGATAGCCGAGGGGCGGAGCCGCCGGGCACCGTACCGCTATTCGGCCCACATCGCGATCCCTGCCGCAAGCGCGGTCAACCGAATCCTGCCTGCGCCGAGACTCGAGGACAGCGAATGCCACGAGAGAAAGAGCTGAAAGCGAAGCCGCGCGAGAGCCTGCTCGGGACGCTGAAGAGCCGCTTCGAGAAGCACATGACCCGCCACGAAGGTCTCGTATGGGCCAAGGTCCAGACCAGGCTCGAAGCCGAGCCTGAAAAGCTGTGGTCGCTCAACGAGATGGAGACAACCGGCGGCGAGCCGGACGTCGTTGGCCATGACAAGAAGACGGGCGAGTACACGTTTGTCGATTGCTCGGCGCAGAGTCCCAAGGGTCGCAGAAGTCTTTGCTACGACGGGGATGCCCAGCGGTCGAGGAAAGAACATCCGCCGAAGAACAATGCTCTCGACATGGCGGCAGCCATGGGCATCGAGCTCCTCACGGAGGAGCAATACCGGGAGCTGCAGAAACTCGGCGAGTTCGATACGACGACGTCGAGCTGGGTGAGCACACCTGCCAGGATCAGAGCACTCGGCGGCGCGCTCTTTTGCGATCGTCGCTACGACACCGTCTTCCTGTATCACAACGGTGCGGAGTCCTACTATGCCGCCAGGGGGTTCCGGGGCTCGCTGAGGGTCTAGATCGCTGCATCGCCCCGGGCGTCGGGATCCTTGGCGTCGCTCGCCTGGACCTGGCGTATCGCCCAACAGCCGAGGGGCGGAGCCGCCGGGCACCGTACCGTGGCCGATGCGCCCCGGCGGCGCCGCCCCTCGGCTGTTGGGCAACCTGCTCCCCGAAAAGCCGCCAATGGTTGTCCCGCCTTCAGCGATCTTCCCCGGGCCCAATGGCGGCAGGGTGGCGCCGCCGAGGCGCATCGGCAGCGGTACGGTGCCCGGCGGCGCCATCCTGTCGCCATTGGGCCCCCTGCCCCGATCTCACCCGAACGATCACCAATGCCTCCCGAGCTCCACGCTGGCCCCGAGCGGTGTTTCCCCCCATCTTCCACCACCCTCACAACCCCCAGACATGACCGAGCCGGCAACCCGACTGCAGGGAGCGCTCGCCGAGCATTACCGCGTCGAGCGGGAGCTCGGCCAGGGCGGCATGGCCACGGTCTACCTGGCCCAGGACCTGAAGCACGACCGCAAGGTCGCGGTCAAGGTCCTGCGCCCCGAGCTCGCCGCCGTCATCGGGGCCGAGCGGTTCCTGCGCGAGATCAAGACTGTCGCCACGCTCCAGCATCCCCATATCCTCGGCCTCATCGACAGCGGGGTGGTGGACGGCACCGCGTATTACGTCATGCCGTTCGTGGAGGGTGAATCGCTCCGCGACCGGCTGGCACGGGAGAAGCATCTCCCGATCGCGGACGCCGTGCGGATCGCCACCGAGGTGGCTGCTGCGCTCGACTATGCGCACCGGCACGGCGTCATCCACCGCGACATCAAGCCGGAGAACATTCTGCTGCACGACGGCGCTGCGCTGGTCGCCGACTTCGGCATCGCGCTCGCCGCCAGCAAGGGGGGTGGCGCCCGGATGACCGAGACCGGCATGAGCCTCGGCACGCCGCACTACATGTCGCCGGAGCAGGCGATGGGCGAGC
>CAMPKP010000241.1 GCA_946887295.1 uncultured Gemmatimonadota bacterium
GTCGCGGCGGTGGCGTGCTGGGTGCCGGCGCGGCGCGCGGCGCGGGTGGATCCGGCGACCGCGCTGTCGGCGGAGTAGTCCGGGCGGCGCGGGTACCGGGGCGCTAGGCCAGGATGCAGTCGACGCCGTACCGCTCGAACACCGGGTCCCGAGTCACCAGCGTGAGACCCTCAGCCTCGGCCTGGGCGATGAGAAGGCGGTCGAAGGGATCGCGATGATGCGCCGGAAGGCCCGCCACACGCTGGGCGTGGCGAAACATGACCGGAAGCTCCAGGAAGCCGGATTCCTCGGTGGCCTCCTCGACCGTGCGGGCAGGCCGCAGGCGGCCGAGCCCGATCTTGATCGCGACCTCCCAGGCGGAGGCGGCACTCACGTACACGCTGTCGGCAGCCTCGATCGCTCGGCGACCGTCGCTGCGAAGCCGGCGCCCCTCGTCCCACCAGATGAGGACGTGGGTATCCAGCAGCAGGTTCACCGGTCGCCTTCGAAGTCCCGAACCACCGCGTCGGGCAGTGGCGCGTCGAAGTTCCTGCCGATGCGCCACTTCCCTTTGCCCCTGCCCGGCACCCGCAGGGCGCGGGTATCCTCGAGCGGAACCAGACGGGCACACGGGCGACCCGACTTGGAGATGACGATCTCCTCGCCCCCGGCCGCGCGATCGACCAGACGGGACAATTGAGTCTTGGCCTGGTAGAGGCTGACCGTCTCGCGGACCACCGGCTTGCGCGTCATGACGTCAATCTCGCCCGCTTGACCAACTTGGTCAAGCTCCATGCTCAGGGTCTGCCGCCCCCCACGATCAGCAGGATGGCGGCGAGCGCGCAGGCGACGCCGGCGATCTGGCGCGGGTTGAGCCGCTCGTGCAGGACGACCCTCGCCAGCAGCACGGTGCTCGCCGGATAGAGCGACGCGAGCGTCACCATGACGCTCAGCGGTCCGGCCCGCGAGGCCAGCAGGTAGAGCGCGTTGGCCAGCATGTCGAGCGCGCCGCAGAGCAAGGTGAGCCCGAGAACCCCGGGCAACCGGACCGACTCCCGGCGCGCCGCCACGGCAGCGCCGAAGAGCAGCACGGACGTGGCTCGCGCGGCCAGGATCGGCCACATCCCCGCGCCGGGGCTGCTGCGGGCCAACGCCAGGAAGAAACAGCCGATCGCCACCCCCGAGATCAGCGCGATGCCCACGCCGGGCGGGAACCGGCCGCGAGCCGCCGGCGCGCCGGCCCCGGCGGGGGCGGTCTCCTGGCTCACCAGCACGATCGCCGCGAGACCCACGGCGATGCCCACCGCCGCCACGATGCCGGGCCGCTCGCCCAGGGCGACGGACACCATCACCGGCAGCGCGACGGCGCAGACGGCCGTGGTCGGCGCGATCACCGCCATGCGTCCGATCGCGAGCGCGCGGTAGAGCAGGGCCACGCCGATGCCTCCGGTCACGCCTGCGAGGGCGCCCCAGAGGAAGTCGGTGCCCGACGGGGACGCCGCCGGCAGCACGGGCAGCAGCACCGCCAGGAGCACGAGCCCGCTGAGCTGGGAGAGCAGGACGACCGGCAGGGTGGCGGCACGCCGGGTGGCGAGTCCGCCGGTGAAGTCACCGGCGCCGTAGAAGAGCGCCGCCGCGAGCGCGAGGAGGTAGGGCACGGGTGGGAAAATGCCCGGATTCCTGGATCGGAGCTACCGGCGAGGGCCCGCCGGGCCGACCGAGAGCTCGGCCTCCCTGGTGTCGCCCCGAGCGCGCTTGCGAGTTCGCGGATCCGTCTCGAACTTGTGATACACCCAACAGGAGAGTGCCATGACCCAGGCCGCTACCACCCCCTACCGGGTCCGTGCCCAGAGCGTCGAGGCGTGTAGTTGCGCCCACGGCTGCAACTGCCAGTTCACCGGCACCCCGACCGAAGGCATGTGTGAGTTCGTGATCGGCTATCTCGTGGAGGAGGGCCGCTTCGGCGACGTGGACCTGCGCGGGTTCCGCGGCGTGGTCGCCGCCAAGTACCCCAACGCCATCCACGAGGGGCACGGCCACGTCGCCCTCTTCGTGGACGAGCGGGCCCGGCCGGAGCAGGTCGAGGCCTTCGCCACCATCCTCTCGGGCAAGGCCGGCGGCATGCCCTGGGAGGCCCTCGCCGGCACCATCGAGCGGTTCGAGGGCCCGATCCCGGCGTCCATCGACATCTCCGTCGCCGGGCAGAAGGCGCACGTCCGGATTCCGGGCACGATCGAGCTGGAGACCACGCCGCTCAAGGACCCGGTCACCGGCGCGGAGAAGGAGGTCCACATCGTCTATCCCAAGGGTGGCTTCTTCTGGAACGACGGCAACGTGGTCACCACCCGCACGATGCGGGTGACCCACGAGTCGCTCCGGATGGAGTGGCCCGCGAAGTACGCCTCGACGGCCGAGGTGAACTGGAGCAACGGGGCCTGACGCTGGAGCGGGTGCTGCGGCACGACCGCCTGGTCGCCGCACTGGCCCTGGGCATCCTGGTCGCGGCGGCGTGGATCGTCCTCCTCAGAATGCGCGCGGCGATGATGCCGGGCATGATGCCGGGGATGGCGATGCCCGCGGCGCATCCCTGGGCGCTCCCGGATGTAGCGCTGCTCTTTCTGATGTGGGTGGTGATGATGGCGGCGATGATGCTCCCCTCCGCCGCCCCGATGATCCTGCTGTTCTCCTCCGTGAACCGCCGTCGCGGGCAGCGCGCGAGCCCGATGGTACCGACCTCGCTCTTCGTGGCCGGCTACCTGCTCGTCTGGGCCGGCTTCAGCGCGGCCGCCGCGCTGGCCCAGACCGCACTCCACGAGGCGGCGCTCCTCTCCCCCGCCATGGCCACCACCACACCGCTGCTCGGCGGCCTCCTCCTGATCCTCGCGGGGGTCTACCAGTGGATGCCGCTCAAGCAGGCCTGCCTCGGCACCTGCCGGTCGCCGCTGGGCTTCCTCAGCAGCGAGTGGCGCGAGGGCCGGAGGGGCGCGCTGGTGATGGGCCTACGGCACGGGCTCTTCTGCCTCGGCTGCTGCTGGGCCCTCATGGTGCTGCTGTTCGTCGCCGGAGTCATGAACCTGG
>CAMPKP010000242.1 GCA_946887295.1 uncultured Gemmatimonadota bacterium
ACCCGCCAGCGTGACCGCTTCGATCGCCCGCTGCGCCGAGCCGCCGGTCGTGATCACGTCCTCCACGATCACTACCTCGTCGCCGACCGAGAAAGATCCCTCGATTACCCGCCCGGTCCCGTGCTCCTTCGCCTCCTTCCGCACGCTGAACGCGTCCATCACCAGGTCGGTCCCCCAGCTCGCCGCGGCGATCGCGTACGCCACCGGGTCCGCGCCCATCGTGAGCCCGCCGACCGTCTTCGGCCGCCAGCCCTTCTCCTTTATTGCCCGCCAGCCCAGGCGCCCGATGACTCCCTGCCCTTCGGCGCTCATCGTCGTCAGCCGGCAGTCTATGTAATAGGAAGAGCGCTGGCCCGACGAGAGCACGAAATCCCCACGCCGCACCGACCGCTCGACCAGCAGCCGGCGCAGACGCTCCAGGTCGCCGCCCACCATCAGGTCCCTGCCCCGCCCTTCCTGAAGAGGGACGACAGGAACCCCGACTTCTTCGCCGGCACGTCCGTCTGGGCCGCCGTGCAGTAGCCTCGGGCGAATTCGTCCACCGTCTTGCAGCGCTTGCCGAGATCCCGCTCCAGCCCGTGCATGACGGCGGCCTCGACGGCCGCCGTAAACTTCATACCCTTCACCGCCTGGTTCAGCGGCACCGGTGGCTGGGTTAGTAGTTGCTGGAACAACTCCCTCGGATTCTTCCCCGTGAAAGGGTGCTCCTGAGTCAGCAGATAGTAAGTGATCGTAGCCAGGCTGTAGACGTCGGCCTGCTCGCTAACCAACTCTCCGCTAAGGGTTTCCGGAGCCACGTACTGGAGGGTGCCCACGAAGAAACCGGCCCGCGTGAGACGCTCCTCCGGCGCCGCGTCCGAGTCCCGGGCGATGCCGAAGTCCAGCAGCTTGGCCGTCTGGGTCTCCGGGTCGTACATGATGTTGGCGGGCTTGAGGTCGCGGTGGATGATCCCCGCGCGATGGGCCACGGTGAGCGCCGCGCCGAGCTGCTCGATGATCTTGGCGACCAGAGGCGGGGCCAGCCGGCCCGAGCGGCTGACGAACTCCGCCAGCGGCTCGCCGCGGGCCCATTCCAGCGCCATGTAATGGAGTCCATCCGATTCGCCGTAATCATACGTACGGATGATGTTGGGATGGCTCACCCTGGTGCCGAACTCGGCCTCGCGGAGGAACCGCTTCACCGCAATCGGGTCGGTGGCCAGGCGGTTGCGAAGGATTTTGACCGCGGCCTCGCCGCGCTCGGGGTGATCCGCGCGATACACCGTAGCGGTGCCACCCTCGCCGATATACTTGGCGAGGTGGTAACCGGCCACAGTCCGACCGACCAGATTGTCAGCGCTCATGAGACCGCCAAGCTAGTTAATCTCGCATCACGCAGCAAGTTGGACGCTTGACGCTCCTCGTCCGCCGCCACTAACGTTCGCCACCCGCCGCGCCCGCACCGCGCGTTCGCGGGTCCAATCGGCTCTGCCCGGGGAGTGTCATAGATGCGTCGGCTCGTTCTCATGGCGGCTTTGGCGGCCTCCGCCTTCGGCTGCGGGAGTTGGAAACGGGTCGGCAGCGACGAGCAGCCGAAGCCGACCGAGACGCTCACCCGTCTCCTCAACACCACGCAGTTCTACCAGCGCCTCGGCCGCCTCGCCGCCGGAGACCCGATGCCGTTCGTCGGCACGGTCGCCTTCGCCGCCGGACCCGCCGACTCGGTCATCGCCGTCCTCGGCCTCTCGCTCGAGAATCGCGCCTTCGCGTTCCAGAGGGAAGGGAACTCGTTCGTCGCCCGCTACCGGGTGAGCATCTCCTTCAAGCGCGACGGCGCGCCGCCGGTGGACCTGGCCCGCGAGGAGCTGGTCCGGGTCGCCACCTTCCAGGAGACCCAGCGTGCCGACGAGAGCGTCCTCTTCCAGCAGGTGCTGCGGATGGTCCCCGGCACCTACAAGGTGACCGCCACCGTGCGCGACGCCTCGTCCACCTCGGAGAGCAGCGCCACCGCCGAGTATACCGCGCCCAGGTTCGGGAAGGCGACCTACTCGGCGCCGATCCTCACGTATCAGGCGACGGGGCGGGGAAGCCTGCGCGATCCGCTTTCCCTGGTGCTCAACCCCAGGGGCGCCGTGGGCTACGGCAGCGACACGCTGCTCGCCTACGTCGAGGGCTACGGCTTCGCCGAGGCGACCAGGGTGCCATTCGAGGTGCTCGACGAGCAGGAGCACACCATCTACAGCGACTCGCTCCGGTTCCGCGGGGGGAGGGAAGTGGAGAGCCAGGTGGTCCGGCTCGCCCCCGACAGCGTCTCCCTCGGCGAGCTCAGGATCGTGGTCGGCAGCAAGCCCGAGCGCAGCGCCTCGGCGCTGGTCTCGTTCACTCAGGCCTGGGTGGTGACCAATTTCGACGAGATGCTCGACCTGCTCCGCTACTTCGGCCGCGACGAGGAGATCGCCGCGATGCGCCGGGCCCCGGAGAGCGAGCGCGCCCGCCTCTGGCGCGACTTCTACGAGGCCACGGATCCCAACACCGCCACCCCCGAGAACGAGGCGCTGAACCAGTACTTCAGCCGGGTCAACGCGGCGAACCAGCGGTTCAAGGACGAAGGCATCCCCGGCTGGCGCACCGATCGCGGCGAGGTCTTCATCACCCTCGGGCCGCCGGACGAGAGCGTCGAGAGCACGCCGGGGACGTCGAGCCGGATCATCCGGTGGACGTATCTGACGTATCGGCTGGAGATCTACTTCCAGGACGAGACCGGGTTCGGGCGGCTGCGGCTGACGCCGGGGTCGAGGGCGGAGTACGAGCGGATCCTGTCGAGGGTGCGGAGGCAGGGCTAGCGCACCGGAAGGGCGGAACGCGAAGGGGAGGGAAGGGGACAGAAGCGAGCATTTCTTGTCATCCTGAGCGAAGCGAAGGAGCCATAGCGCAGTTTCGGCTCCTTCGCTTCGCTCAGGATGACAATGCTTGCCATTGCGCACCACCACCCGCTACCCGCTGCCCGCTACCCGCTACCCGCTACCCGCTACCCGCTACCCGCTAC
>CAMPKP010000243.1 GCA_946887295.1 uncultured Gemmatimonadota bacterium
GGGCCTGCAGCCGGGCGCAGAGCTCCGGGAGGTGAATCGGCGCGGACAGCGCGTCGTCCGCGCCGAGCGTGAGGGCGGCGGCGGGAGCGTCGGGGTCGGGGGCGGCGATGAGCACGACGACCGGGGGCGAGTCGGCGCCGCCCGATTCGCGCGGCGCGCGCGTCTCGAGGTCGCCGACGGCGGCGAGGGTGACGAGGATCGCGTCCGGCTCGCGGTCCTCGTTGCCCGGCGGCGACTCCGTCACCGTGAAGCCGGCACGGGTGAGGGCGCGCTCCAGCCCCTGGGGACGCGCCGAGGCGTCGCCCGCGAGCAGCACCCGGTTGCCGATCGTCACGCGAGGGAGTGAGTGGAATGCATCAGACGAAAGCCGCCGACCTGCTTGGCGCGCATGTGTCGACCCAGGGTGGCGTGCAGACGGCGCTGGCACGCGGGAAGGCGATCGGTGCCACGGCGATCCAGGTGTTCACGAAGACCCCCAACCAGTGGCGCGAGCCCGTGCTGTCGGAAGAGTCCCGGACGGCGTTCCGGCGCGAATGCGACCGGTGCGAGATAGCCAGTATAGTGGCGCATGACTCCTACCTAATCAACCTCGCCTCCCCCGATCCGGTCCTGGCCGCCCGTTCCGCGGAGTCGTTCACCGCCGAGCTGCGCCGCTGCGACCGGCTCGGCATCGCGGCCGTGGTCTCCCATCCGGGCAACTTCATCGACGACCGCGAGGCCGGGCTGCGGCGCAACGCCGCGGCGATCACTCGCTGTCTCCAGGAGGTGCCCGGCGAGGTGATGATCCTGCTGGAGACCACGGCGGGGACCGGCACCGCGCTCGGCGCGACTTTCGAGGAGCTGGCCGCGCTGCGGGACGCGGTCGCCGGGAGCGTGCGCCACCGCGTCGCCTTCTGCGCCGACACCTGCCATCTCTACTCCGCCGGCTACGACCTGGTCCGCGAGTACGACGCCGTGTGGCGGCGCTGGGAGGAGACCATCGGCTTCGCGCACCTCCGCTGCCTCCATCTCAACGACTCCAAGACGCCGTTCGGCTCGCGACGCGACCGCCACGAGCTGGTCGCCGAGGGATCGCTGGGACCGGAGCCGTTCCGCCGGATCATGCGCGATCCCCGCTTTCGCTCCGTGATGAAGGTGATCGAGACGCCGAAGGGGGACGACGAAGTGACGTTCGATCGTCGCATGTTGCGACGGCTCCGCGCCTACGGCCGCGTCGCGCGTTGACCCTCCCGAGAGAGCCGAGCATTTTCCACCGATGCTGAGACCATTGTTGATTCCGGCGCTGCTGCTGGCGGCCGGTCCCGGGGCGCTCCGCGCCCAGACGGACTACTACGCCCGTCTGGGCGTAGTGGGAGCCAGCACCCTGGTGCGCGACGTGCTCGGCACCGAGATCACGGTGCGGCAGTCGCTGGCCCCCATGGTGACGGCCGGCGCCGCGATGCCGATCTCCCCCGGCTACCGCGCCGGCGTCGAGGCGTCGCTCGCCTCGGGTGGATTCGATGCCGAGCAGGATGGCGGCTCGACCGACCTGGGCACGGTGCGGACCGCCTCGGTGCTGGTCGGCCTCGACGGGCCGATCTGGAAGTCCGTGCGATGGCGCGCCGGACTCGGCGGGATCCTCTACTGGCCATCCGAGGACCAGGGGATCTTCCTGCAGGGCGGTCCGGTCCGGTTTCTCGCCGGCGCCGGCGCCGACTGGCGCCACCCGGTCCTGCCGAGCTGGGATCTCATGGTCTCCGCCCGGTACGACTTCCATCGCTTCACCACCGACGAGCTGGAGCGGCGGGGCTTCTCCCAGGCCCAGGGAGTGAGCCGCGTCTCGCTGAGCGTCGGGATCGCCCGAGGTATTCGATGACCGCGCCCTGGCGCCGACTTTCGGCCGTGCTCGCGGCCCTGATCGCCCTCGCCTGCGGCGACATCGCCGCCCCGGTGCGCGGCGATCTCTACGAGTGGCGTCTGGAGGCTCCCGCCATCCCGGGGCCCGGCCTCGACACGCTGGGCTTCCACTGGGACCGGAGCGATCTGCCGGTGAAGGTGTGGGTCGAGGACGCCGACGGGCTCCCGGCCCACATCGCCCGCGCGATCGACGTGTGGGAGGCCGCGTTTCTGTACCGCGAGTTCGCGGCGACGCTGGTAAGCGACTCGACCGCCGCCGACGTGATCGTCCTGCGGGGGGCCGCCGTCCCCAAGCTGCGCATGAAGCGGCTCAACAGCGCCCTCGCTCCCGAGTGCGCCGGCGCCACCGATCTCGACATCGACGTCGCCAACACCGAGCTGCGGCTGCCCATCCGGGTGTTCATCGATCCCCGATCGCTGCCCGACGATCCCGGTATCGAGAGCTGTCTCGCCCTCACCAGCATCCACGAGATGGGACACGCCCTCGGCATCTTCGCCCATTCTCCGGATCCCGAGGACATCATGTTCGCGGACCCCGAGGTCGACCTGCCGAGCGCGCGGGACCGCCGCACCGCGGAAGCGGTCTACCATACCCCCCCTACCCTCCGGGCGGTGCGGCCCTAGCCCCGGGCCGGGAGCCCCCCATCGGGGGTTAAAATCAACTCCGAATCGGGGATACGGGTGATCCCCCGGGCCCGGTTGCCACGGACGGTCGCTGTGCCGATCTTTCCCGCTCCGCCGGAGGCGGCCGGGCGGCCGCCGCGCACTCTTTCCGCGCCGTCACGCGCATGGGAGATATGACCGAGACGACCGCAGTCCCGCGTGAGAGCCTCACTCTCGTGGAGCACGGCCTGTTTCCGATTCGGATCCACGCCAACCTCACTCCCGCTGCGCTGATCGAGCACGCCATCTCCCGCGGCGAGGGCATGCTGACCGACCACGGCGCCTTCTGCGCCGTGACTTCCCCGCACACCGGCCGCTCCGCCAAGGACAAGTTCGTCATCGAGGAGCCGGGCGGCGGCGACAGGATCTGGTGGGAGAAGAACCCCCGCCTCGAGCCCGCCGCCTTCGAGCGCCTGCA
>CAMPKP010000244.1 GCA_946887295.1 uncultured Gemmatimonadota bacterium
GGCGGCGAGGGTCCAGTCGGACTCGCCCGCGAGCGCGGGCGACAGCAGCTCGAGCGTGGCCGGGAGCAGCTGCTCGGCCAGCAGATCCCGCGCGGCCGAGGTGAGCGTGTCGCGCGGGCCCCGGGCGATCATGGTGACGTCGGCGCGAGGCAGCGCGCGGAGCCTCAGGTGCACTTCGGCGATGATGCCGAAGCCCCCGAAGCCGCCCACCTGGAGCTTGGTGAGATCGTAGCCGGCCACGTTCTTCACCACCCGACCGCCGGCGTGCACCAGGCGCCCGTCGCCGGTCGCCACGGTGCAGCCGAGCACGTGGTCGCGGACCGGCCCGAAGCCGTGGCGGAGCGGGCCCGACGTGCCGGTCGCGACGACGGAGCCGAGACTCCGCTCCGGCCGGCCCGGCGGATCGAGGGCCAGCCACATTCCCTCCTCCGCCAGCCGGCGGCGCAGCGCCTCCAGCGGCGTCCCGGCCTGGACCGTCGCCACGAGATCGGCCGGACTCACCGTGAGCACGCGGTCGAGCGCGCGGGTGCTCACCGCCAGGTCGGCCGGCGCGTCGGGGGGCAGCCAGGTACCGTTGCCCTCGACCCGGATCTTCCAGCCCTCGTCGTGCGCCAGCCGGCAGACCAGCGACAGCGCGTCGGGGGACTCCGGGGTCGCCCGCGGCTGGCCCGACGCATCGCGCTCCACCCCGGCAGTGCCGAGCAGCGCGCGGAGCCGGCCGAAGATGACGTCGCTCATCGCGCCGCCGGGGTGGCGCGCCACTCGCGGCAGGCGTGCAGCGGCACGACCTTGCCCGGGTTGGCCCGCTCGCGGGGATCGAAGGCGCGGCGCACGGCACGCATGGCGGCCAGCGTCTCGCCGTCGAAGATGAGAGGCATGTAGTCGATCTTGTCGGAGCCCACGCCGTGCTCCCCGGTGATGCTGCCGCCCGCCTCGACGCAGGCGGTCATGATCTCGCGGCAGGCGACCTGCACCCGGTCGGCGAGGTCGGGGTCCCGGCGGTCGAAGCTGATGTTGGGATGCAGATTGCCGTCCCCGGCGTGGAAGACGTTGCTGATGGCGAGCCGGTGGCGCTCGCGGATCTCCCCGATGCGGTCCATGATGTCGGGCAGCGCCGAGCGGGGGACCACGGCGTCCTGCACCGCGAGATCCGGCGCGATCCGTCCCATGGCGCCGAACGCCTTCTTCCGGCCCTGCCAGAGTCGTGCCCGGTCGGCCGGCGTGGACGCGCTCCGGACCTCGCGGGCCCCGCGCTCGCGCAGGATGGAGGCCACGGTGGCGGCCTCGGCCTCGACCGCGTCGATGCCGCCGTCCAGCTCGACCAGCAGCACCGCCGCCGCATCGGTGGGATAGCCCGCGGCGTAGATCGAGGCCTCGACCGCCTCGACGCACGCCTGGTCCATCATCTCCAGCGCCGCGGGGACGATCCCGGCGCCGATGATGGCGGACACCGCCTCGCTGGCCCCGCGCACCGTGGGGAAGTCCGCCAGCATCGTGCGCACGCCGGGCGGGATCGGCTCGAGCCGGACGACGATCTCGGTCGCGATGCCGAACATGCCCTCGCTCCCCACGAAGAGCCCCACCAGGTCGGGGCCCCACGGCTCGCCCTGGCCCGAGCCGAGCCGCACCACCGTCGCGTCGGGCAGCACCACCTCGAGCTCGACGACGTGATTGGTGGTCACCCCGTACTTGAGGCAATGCGGGCCGCCCGCGTTCTCGGCGACGTTGCCGCCCACGGTGCAGGCCGCCTGGCTGGAGGGATCGGGCACGTAGTGCAGGCCGTGCGGCGAGGCCGCCTCGGAGAGGCGGGCGTTCACCACGCCGGGCTGGACCGTGGCGCGGCGGCGGACCGGATCGACTCTCAGGATGCGGTTCATCCGGGTGAGCGCGATCAGCACCGCGTCGGAATCCGCCACCGCGCCGCCCGACAGGCCGGTGCCGGCCCCGCGGGCTACGAACGGCGTGTCGGTGAGATGCAGCAGCCGCACGACCTCGCGCACCTCGGCGGCCGACCCCGGCATCACCACGATCCCCGGGTACGACTCCCTCGTCGGGAGGCCGTCCATCGTGTAGGTCGCCAGCTCGGCCCGCCGGTGGCGCACCCACCGGGGGCCGACGATGCGGCTCAGCGCGTCCGCCATCTCCGGCGTCATGGTCCGGTGATCACGTCGGGCCGCGCGCCGCCGCGCCCGTTGGTGTGGGCCCGGCGATGGATCCGGAGCGCGGACTCGACGCTGGCGGTGAGAATGGGCACCAGCATCAGCAGCGCTTCGACCCGGCGTGCGGTGGAGCGCTCGACCAGGAGCCGCTGCTTCACGCCGGGATCGCACTCGATCGCCGCGGCGACGTGAAAGGAGAGCCCGAGGGAGTCGCCGGGCAGGCTGGGCTCCTCGGGCTCCACGTCGTTGAGCTGGCGCAGCAGGGCGTAGTAGCCGATGAAGACCTCGCGCAGGCGCGCGGCCGCGTCGGCCGGCGGGTCGCTTCCCGGCTCGTCGTCGAACGGCTGCACCAGGGCGACGAAATAGGGCGCGTCGTCCGCCACCGCGCGCGTCAGGACGAACCGCTCGCCGCCGAGCACGACGACGTTGGAGCGGCCGTCGGGCAGCTCCTGGTTCACCCGGATCTCGGCGACGCACCCGACGGTGCCCGGCTCCGGCATCGCATCGTTCCCGCCCGGCGGCGTGATGCCGAAGCGCCGGTCGCCCTCCAGGCAGTCCGCCAGCATCCGCCGGTACCGCGGCTCGAAGATGTGCAGCGGAAGCGGCGTGCCGGGAAAGAGGACGACGGACAGTGGAAAGATGGGCAGCCGGAAGGGCATGGGGGGAATCTAGCAGGCGGAACAGCGGAACGGCGGAAAGGCGGAACGGCGGAACGGCGGAACGGCGGAACGGTGGAACGGCGGAACGGCGGAACGGCGGAACAGCGGAAGGGCGAACGGCGGAATCCGTGAAGGGGGACGGC
>CAMPKP010000245.1 GCA_946887295.1 uncultured Gemmatimonadota bacterium
TCAGTGGCGCTGATAGGCCCGCACCGCGAGCAGGCTGAGTAAGATCTCTTCCCTGTGGGCCGGCCTGCAGCTCGATTCGGAGCGCAACGCGCGCAACGAGCTACGGATATCGGCCGACGGCTCGCCGCTCGCGGCCTACGCCATTCCCACCGACGAGGAGCGGCTGATCGCGCGCGAGACCATGCTGCTCCTCCGGTCCTGACGCCGCGACCGGCGGGAGCTACGACGGCGACGCCGGCGGAACCAGGACGATCGCTCCGCGCACCCGGCCGCTCCGGAGCCGTTGGAGCCCCTCGTCGGCCTGCTCGAGTGCCAATGGCTCCGCCGCTATCTCCAGCCTCAGGCGCCCGGCCAGTCGGAGGAAGTCCTCGCCGTCGCGCCGGGTGAGATTCGCCACCGAGCGGACCACCCGCTCGCCCCAGAGGATCTCGTAGGGGAACGATGGAATCGGGCTCATGTGGATTCCGGCGCAGACGACGGTGCCCCCTTTTGCCACGGCGCGCAGTGCCGCCGGCACCAGGTCGCCGACCGGTGCGAAGATGATCGCGGCATCGAGCGGCTCCGGAGCCGGAGCCGTGGAAGGGCCCGCCCACTCGGCGCCCAGCGCGCGTGCGAAGGTCTGAGCCTCGGCGTCACCGGGCCGGGTGAAGGCGAACACGCGGCGGCCCTCCTGCCGCGACACCTGGGCGATGATGTGGGCGGCGGCGCCGAAGCCGTAGATCCCGAGTCGCGCCGGGTCGCCGGCGGCACGAAGCGCGCGATGACCGATCAGTCCGGCGCAGAGAAGCGGGGCACACTCGTGGTCGGAGCGCGACGCCGGCAGCGCCAGGCAGTACCGCTCGTCCGCGACGGTGTACTCCGCGTACCCCCCGTCGATCTGGTAGCCCGTGAACCCAGCCCGATCGCACAGGTTCTCGCGCCCCGTGCGGCAGTAGACACACTGTCCGCAGGTCCAGCCGAGCCAGGGGACGCCGAGCCGCTCCCCCTCCCTGAAGCGCCTTGCGCCCGGCCCCATGGACACAACCTCGCCGACGATCTCGTGACCCATCACCAGCGGCAGCTTGGGGTGGGGCAGCTCACCGTCCGCGACGTGGAGATCGGTGCGGCAGATGCCACAGGCATGCACACGGAGGAGCAGCTGACCGGGGCCGGGGGTGGGAACGGCGACGGAGGCAGGGCGAAGCGGCTTGCCCGGGGCATCGAGGAGCATGGCCAGCATGGGGTGAGAGTGCCACACCCGGCTGCGCCCCACAAGTCCAAGAAATCTTCATGGGCGCTTCACGGTCGGTTGTGCACCGGCGAGCAGATTGATGGTGGGGGAGCGGTACTCGGATGCGGGACGGCTCGAAGGAGGAACGCATGACAGCGTCCATGGCAACACCCACCACGACTCGCTCGGTAGGGACGGTCCTCGAGCCCGTTCACGATCACTGGGCCGGCCAGGTGCGGTTCTTCCTGGATCCGGCGACCGACCTCCGTGCCGGGTTCTCGGATCGCTGGGGTGCCGTGCGATTTCTGGGTGACCAGTTCGCAGAGCGCTTTCAGCTCGAGGGCGCCCTGGTGGACGAGCTCCGGCCGCGGCTTGCTCCGGAGTCGGGTGCGCGCCTGTCGGCGGCTCGCGCTGACGTGGAGCGCACGGCCGGAGCACTGATGGCGATAGGAGGCCGTCGGGGCGTCGCGATGCTGACGGCGGGCCTGGTCCAGCGGCTGCTCGCAGAGTTGGGCCGTTGGTGGGGCCAGCTCGAATCGGCCACGGCTCACCTGGACCAAGAAGAGCTGCCGCCGCGGGCCAGGCGCCTCCTCCGTCAACTGCAGGCCGAGACCGTGTTTCTGAAGTGAGCATTCTCCGGCCCGTCCGGCCCGCGTCCCTCGTGGTCGTGCTCGTCCTGCTCGCCGCGTGCGGTGCGGGATCGGGCCCCGTCGCGGGCACCGCCGTGCCGGTCCAGGGCGGCGCCCGCGACGTTCGTGCGCTGGTCGGCGACTGGGAAGGTGAGTTCGTGAGCTCCCGCGGCGCGCATCGCGGCGCGATCGCCTTCAGCCTTCTCGGCGGCCGCGACAGCGCCTACGGCCGCGTCGTGCTGCGCGGGCCGACTCCGCCGCAGGGGTGCACCGACCCGGTCTCCGAGGCGACCGAGTCGCGGGTCGAAGGGGAGATCGTGCTGACCATCGCCCACGTGAACGTCGGAGGTCGCAGCGTCGGTGGGTGGCTCCGGCCCTACCCCGATCCGGAGTTCGGGTGCTCGACGGATACCTGGTTCGAGGGCACGATCAGGGGGGACACCCTGGACGGCATGTACTTCTCCCATCCCTCCGACACTGCCCGGGCGGTCCGCCTCGGTACCTGGTGGGTGGCTCGCGCAAGGTAGCGGGCTCGAGGCTCGCTCGGCCTATGACCTCGGCGGAAAGCTCGCGCGCAGCGCGTTGAGGATGACTGCCACGTCGATCGCCTCCTGAGTCAGCGCGCCGGCGACCGGCGGCAGCCAGCCGAGGCCGGCCGCGATCATGCCGATCCCGCTCAGCCCAAGGCCCGCCCAGATGCTCTCCCGCGCCAGCCGGACCGTCCGCCGGCTGATGGCGATCGCAGTCTCTACCCGGGACGGGTCGTCGGTGAGGATCACGGCATCGGCCGCCTCGGCCGTGATTCCGCCACCACCCGACGCGAGCGCGATCCCCACGGTGGCGGTGCTCAGCGCCGGAGCGTCGTTGGTCCCATCCCCTACCATGAACACCTTCTCTCCCGCCGCGACCAGCCGCTGGACATGGGCCACTTTGTCGGCCGGGAGCAGGTCCCCATGGGCCTCCGCGATTCCCATCTCGCGAGCCACGGCGTCGGTATTCGCCTGGTCGTCGCCCGACAGCAGCATCACCCGGTGCAGGTCGAGCTTCCGGAGACGGGACATGAAGCCCTCGAGCTCCGGCCGGAGCCGATCGGCATACTCG
>CAMPKP010000246.1 GCA_946887295.1 uncultured Gemmatimonadota bacterium
GCCAGCTGAGTGCCGGGAGCGCCCACACGTGCGGCAGGGACCCGGCCGGCAGGGACTAATGCAGGGGTGACAACTCAGAAGGGAGATTCGGAGACGGCACATCGAGTCAGATAGCCCCTCGACTCACGCCAGTGCCCGTGGCCGATCCGGAGTAGGTCGTGGGAACGGCAGTAAACTGCCGCTGATGGTCGGACCGGCCGGAGGGCTGCCCATGCGAGGCGGCACCCGGGTTCCTGCTCCTCGCCTTCGGATCGGGGCCATCCTCGGCTCCGGTGGTGCGACATCAGCTACGATCCACCGGCGATCCACTGGCGGGCGGAGTTCGACAAGCGTCACCGGGAGCAACTGGTCCCGATCCCGGAGACCCTCGCCGCTGAGATCAGGGCATCACAGGCACGGCTTGGCGTGGTAGGCGACGGCTGGATTTTCAAGCAGGCCTCCAAGGATGCACCTTGGGCGCCAGCCCAGTGCCAGGACTACCTCCGGCAGGCCGAGGCCGCTGCGGGGGTCGAAAACCTCGACGGCGGTCTCTGGCACGCCTATCGTCGGAAGTGGGCCACGGAGCGGAAGGAGCTGCCGCTCAAGGACGTGGCTGCTGCCGGTGGCTGGAAGGACGTGACGACCTTGCTGACGTGCTACCAGTACGCCGACGAGGCGACGATGCTCAAGGTGATGCAGGCGCCGACGAAGCTGGTGAGTCGCCGGGCTGGTGGTTCGCTCGAGAAACTGTAGCAGAAACGGTAGCAGCGGGCGCAGAAACGAAAAGGCCCGACCCACTGAAGTGGTATCGGACCTTCGAGTTGCCCCTCCTGGGCTCGAACCAGGACTCTCCTGATCCAGAGTCAGGCGTGTTGCCAGTTACACCAAGGGGCAGAGAATGCGAAAATCGTGACGTCTCTGGACGACGCCATGGAGCTGAGGGGGATCGAACCCCTGACCTCTGCAGTGCGATTGCAGCGCTCTCCCAGCTGAGCTACAGCCCCGAAGGACCGGAAAAGTAGCACCCCAACCCCCTCCCATCAACCGACCTAGAGCGCTTCCGGGTCCCGATCCTTAGATTGGGCCCACCGGGAGCCAACCTCCGGCCCCGACTCCCTGAGCACCGGATGTCCGGTTTCCCCGTCGCCTCACGCTATACCCGGTGCGTCCCGGAGCGTCTCGCCGGCGGCACGGCAGGCCGCCGCACGGGAAGTCGTTGTGGACGCGTAACTTTCCCAAGGAGACGGTATGCGGGATACGACGTTCCGCCGGTCGCTCGGGCGGTGCCTCGCCGCCGGAATCGCGGTGGCTGCCCTCGCCGCCGGGCCGGCCTTCGCCCAGGAGCCGGGTCACCAGCACCAGCATCAATCGGGCATGCCCACCACCGCCGCGGACGGCAGCGGCGTGCCCCTCTACGACAATCTCGGCGGCCTGAGCCACAAGGTCACCACCGCCTCCGCGGCGGCCCAGCGGTACTTCGACCAGGGCCTCCGGCTCACCTACGCCTTCAATCACTACGAGGCGATCGCCTCGTACACCGCCGGCACCCGCGAGGACTCCACCTGCGCCATGTGCTGGTGGGGGATCGCCTATGCCATGGGGCCCAACATCAACGCCCCGATGGACACCTCGGTCTACCGGCCGGCCTACGCGGCGATTCAGAAGGCGGTGCAGCTGGCGGCCGGGGCGACGCCCTACGAGCGCGACCTGATCGCCGCGATGGCCGAGCGTTACGGCCCCGAGCCCGTCGCCAGCCGCGTCTCGCTCGACTCGGCCTACGCCCGGGCGATGAAGGCCGTCGCCAGGAAGTATCCCGCCGATCCCGAGGCGCAGACGCTCTACGCCGAGGCGCTGATGGATCTCACTCCATGGAACTACTGGGAGAATCGCGGCACCAAGCCGCGCCCGGGAACCCTGGAGACCATCGCCACGCTGGAGAGGACCATCGAGCGCGTGCCGAACCACGCCGGCGCCTGCCACTTCTACATCCACATCGTGGAGGCTTCGACCACGCCGGAGCGCGCCCTCCCCTGTGCCGACCGGCTGGCCAGGCTGATGCCGGGCGCCGGACACCTGGTGCACATGCCGTCGCACATCTACATGCGCACCGGACGCTACGACCTCGTGGCCGAGCACAACCACGACGCGGTGGCGGAGGACCAGTCCTACATCCAGGACCGGAAGCCGGCCGGGTTCTACAAGTACACCTACTACCCCCACAACTGGCACATGCTGTGGGCCGGCCTGATTCAGCTCGGCCGCGGGGCCGAGGCGATCGACGCGTCGCGCGAGCTGGTGAAGGTGGTGCCGGTGGACGTGGTCGCCACCGTCCCGCCGCTGGAGTACTTCTTCCCCGCCCCGTACTGGACGCTGGTGCGGTTCGGGAAGTACGACGAGCTGCTGGCCGAGCCGGCGCCGGCGGCCTCGCTGAAGTACACCACGGGGATGTGGCACTATGCCCGGGGCATCGCGCTGGCCGCGCGCGACAGGCCCGTTGAGGCACAGGCCGAGCTCGACAGCGTGGTCGCGATCACCGCCGCGACTCCGCCCGACGCGCCGGCCGGGATCAACCTGCAGAAGACGCTGCTCTCCCTCGCCGAGCGGCACCTGGCCGGGAGGCTCGCCCTGGCCAGGGGCGACACCGCGGCGGCAATCGGCACGCTGCAGCAGGCAGTCGAGCACGAGGACAAGCTGCTCTACGACGAGCCGCCCGCTTGGTACCATCCGATCCGGCAGGAGCTGGCCGGAGTGCACCTCGCGTCGGGTCACGCCAAGGTGGCGGAGAAGCTGTACCGGGAGGACCTGGTGCACAATCCGAACAACGGGTGGTCGCTGTATGGGTTGGCCAGGAGCCTCGAGGCGCAGAAGAAGACCGCGGAGGCGGCAAAGGTGGACGCGCAATACCGGAAGATCTGGGACAAGGCGGACGTGAAGCCGCTGGCGGTGGGGATGTAGGGG
>CAMPKP010000247.1 GCA_946887295.1 uncultured Gemmatimonadota bacterium
CTCCCACCGCCCCCACGACCTTCCCTCCCACTGTCACGGGCACCCCACCTTCGAGCGGCAGATAGCCGTCGGCGGCGAGCAGCGCCAACCGCCCGCCGGCGATCCCGTCCGACAGGGCCTTGGTCGGCCGCCGAAAGCGGGCGGACGTGCGGGCCTTGGCGATCGCCAGGTCGAGGCTCGCAGCCTGGACGTCGTCGAGGCGATGGAAGAGAATGAGGCCGCCGGTCACGTCGACCACCGCGATCGCGACCGTCCATCCCTGCTTCCTGGCCTCCGCCTCGGCGGCCGCGGCCATCTTCCTGGCGGCGTCGAGGCTGATCACCTTGGCATCGAGCATCTGGGCCTCTGCCCGGGCGGGGAGAAGCGCCGCCGCGGAGAGCAGGAGCATGAGGGTCGGGAGAGGATGCTTCATGGCAAGCTCCGGATATGAGAGTGGGGACCGTCTTCAGGACGCGTTCAGCACCCGCTGAACGATCCAGCCCGCCAGGCCGGCACCGATCACCACGATGGGGACGGCGAGCCTCGCATGCCAGCGGTACAGCAGCACGAGCGCCACGACGGCGATGGCGACGGTCCATCCATCGACCAGTGCGGCGCGGGCCAGACCGATCGCGGCGACCGCAATCAACCCGATCACGGCCCCCGTCACCCCGAGGAGGAAGGTGTGCACTGCCGGGCGCATCACGAGCCGCTCCAGCTGCTCGTGGGCCACCAGCGTGAAGCCGAACGCGGGGAGGAAGATCCCGGCGGTCAGCACCAGCGCTCCAGGCAGCCCGCCGCCCACATAGCCCACGAACGTCCCGAAGATGACGAGCGGTGCGGGCAGGATGCCGGTGAGCGCCAGGCCGTCGAGGAACTGGTCGTCCGTCATCCAGCGGCCGACGTTCACCGCGTCGTTCCGCAGGAAGGGAATGGCGGTATACGCGCCTCCGAACGTGAGCAGGCCGGTGCGCAGTCCGGAGATGAAGAGCGCGCCCAGTGACGGCGCGCCGCTCCTCGGCGCGCCCGGCAGCTGGAGGTCCGCCGATGCGAATGGCGCCGGCGACGCGAGGAGCACGAGCGACACCGCGGCGACGGACCCGATGATCGCCCCGGCGGCGGCGCGCCGCCCGGCGCGCGCAAGGAGGTACGCCGCTCCGAGCACCGGTAGCGATAGAAGAAACGGCACCCGCGCGACTTCGCCGAGCGCCGCCGCGCCGGCGATGGCCCAGAGCCAGCGGTCGCTCAGCACCGGCTCTCCGATCCGGTGCACCGCCCGAGCCACTACGGCCGCGACGGCCGGCTGGGTCCCGTAGAACACCGCCCCGAGGACCGCGGCATCCACGCCGACCGCGACGTAGGCCCAGCTCAGGATGAGCATGAGAACCAGGCCGGGGAGCATGAATCCCAGGCCGGCGAGCAGACCCCCGATGCGACCCCCGGCGCGCATGCCGAAGTACACGCACAGCTCGCTGGCCTCGGGACCGGGAAGGACCTGGTAGACCGCGAAGATGGCATTGAACTGGTCGGGCGTGACCCAGTGCTCCTCGTCCACCAGCTCGCGGCGGAGCATCGCGATCTGGGCGACCGGCCCGCCCCAGGCCAGCAGGCCGAAGCGCAGGAAGCGGAGGAAGATCCGGAGGTGCGATTCGCTCGGTGGGTCGGAGGCGTCTGGGAAAGGCAGTTGCGGGCCTCCTGGATCCGAACCAGCGGGGCAGGTGACGAGCGTCACGCCGGGACGTGGCCGAGGAGTGTAACGATCCCCGGGTTGGAAAAAACCTACGGCGACCCCGACAAAGGATATGACAATGTTCCGCTTGCTTGCAGCCGGTTGGCTCACCCGCCGCGTTGCCGGGCCCCTTGGCCGGGCGATACCTAACCCGTTTCTCCGTGCCACCGCCATCGCCGGTGCCGGTATTCTGGCGACTCGCCTCTTTCAGAAGCGCCGCTGACGGGGTGACCCCGGGTTCTCCCTGCCCTCGCCGTTGCGGGGGCGGGCGTGATTCAGTCCGGGTGACCGCTCCCTCCGGCTCCGTGTCGATCGGCGCGCTGATCCGTTCGTCGCCGCGAAAGATGCGGGGCGACCGGCAGCCGCCACCCGCGCCGGATGGCCAGATACCGGAGGACGAAGCAGAGCACCGCACCAGCGATCGCGCTTGCGGTGCCGGGGAGGTGGAACAGACGTGCGAGGACGACCACGGCCGTGCCGGCCAGGGCGGCGGATGCGTACAGCTCTCCCCTGAGGACCGCGGGCACCTCCGCGACGAGCACGTCCCGCACCATGCCGCCGCCCACGCCGGTCAGGACACCGAGCAGCATCGCCGCGACCGGATTGAGCCCGGCGGCCAGCGCCTTCAGCGTGCCCGAGACGGCGAACAGCGCCAGACCGGCGGCGTCGAGCACCAGCACCGAGCTGCGCAGCCGGTCGATGACCGATGACCATGAGAACGTGACGAGCCCCGCGACGAGCGAGACGCCGATGTAGCGCCAGTCGCTGATGCCCGGCGGGGGCGTGGCGCCGAGGAGGACGTCGCGGGTGAGGCCGCCGGCGTTGCCCGCCGCGAACGCCAGCACCAGCACCCCGAAGAGATCGAGCCGGTGCTTGATCCCCGCCATTGCACCGCTCAGTGCAAAGACGAAAGTACCTGTCAGGTCGAGGACGACGAGCCAGCCGGCGATCAGCGCCGGATCGTAGCGGAGTGGCATGGCGGCAGCGGGCGCCTCAGGTCAGCCACGCTCCGCCGGCGACCACCAGCGTCTCAACCCCTGTCTCGAGGGTAGGGTGCAGGATCGGCGCGAAGTGCGGGTGGTGGTTGGTCGGCAGCTCGGCGAGC
>CAMPKP010000248.1 GCA_946887295.1 uncultured Gemmatimonadota bacterium
GGTCCGCACGGCGTGAACATCATGGAGTTCGTGAAGCAGTTCAACGCGCGGACGCAGAGCCAGAGTGGGATGGTGATCCCCTGCGTGGTCACCATCTACGCCGACCGGACCTTCACCTTCATCACCAAGACCCCGCCGGCCCCCAATCTCCTGCTCAAGGAGGCGGGTGTCGAGAAGGGGAGCGGCAACCCCAACCGCAACAAGGTGGGCAAGGTCAGCCGGGCGCAGGTCAGGAAGATCGCGGAGATCAAGATGGCCGATCTCAACGCGTCCGATCTCGACAGCGCGATGAAGATGATCGCGGGCACCGCCCGGTCCATGGGGCTGGAGGTGGTGGACTGATGCCGGTACAGGGGAAGAAGTTCCGCGCCGCGGCCACCAAGGTGGACCGCGCCAGGGAGTACCCGATTCCGGAGGCGGTCTCCCTGGTGAAGGGGACCGCGTTCGCCAAGTTCGACGAGACGGTGGACGTGGCGGTTCGGCTGGGTGTGGACCCGCGGCACGCCGACCAGGTCGTGCGCGGCACGGTGGTCCTGCCGCACGGAACCGGGAAGTCGGTTCGCGTGTTGGTCATCACCCAGGGTGAGCGGGTCCGCGAGGCCGAAGCGGCGGGCGCCGACTTCGTGGGCATCGAATACGTCCAGAAGATCAAGGACGGCTGGCTGGAGTGCGACGTGATCGTCGCCACGCCGGACGTCATGGGCCAGCTGGGGCAGCTCGGCAAGGTGCTGGGTCCCCGGGGGCTGATGCCGAACCCGAAGGCCGGCACGGTCACCATGGACGTCGCCAAGGCGGTCCGGGAGATCAAGGCCGGCAAGATCGAGTTCCGGGTGGACAAGACCGGGAACGTGCACGCCCCGGTCGGCAAGGTGTCGTTCAGCCCGGACCAGCTCGCCGCCAACGTCCAGGCCTTCATGGACACCATCGTCCGGGCCAAGCCGTCGGCGGCCAAGGGCACCTACATCCGCTCGGCCACGCTGTCGAGCACCATGGGGCCGGGCGTCCGGCTCGAGACGGCGGTGTACCGATGAGCAAGACCGAGCGCCAAGCGACGGTGGAGACCCTGACCGAGCAGCTCAGGGGCTCCCCCAACGTCTTCGTCACCGATTTCACGGGACTGAACGTCCTGCGAATGACCGAGCTGCGCCGCCGACTCCGGGGCGCGGGCATCGACTACGTGGTGGTGAAGAACACCCTGGCCCAGCGCGCCTTCGCCGCCAACGGCGTGAGCGCGCTGGACGACCACCTCGCCGGTCCGACCGGCCTGGTCCTCTCGGGCGGGGATCCGGTGGCCGGAGCCAAGGTGCTGGCCGATTTCGCGAGGGAATTCGAGAAGCCGGCCATCAAGATCGGGCTGGTCGACGGCAAGCCCCTCACGGCGGACCAGGTCAAGCGCCTGGCGGAGCTGCCGTCGCGGGACGTGCTGCTGTCCCAGCTCGCGGGCTACATGCAGGCGCCGATGGCCCAGTTCGCCGGCGCCATGAACGCAATGATGTACCAGATGATCGGCGCCCTCGAGGCGCTTCGCGCGCAGCGTAGTGCTGCTTCTTAACCGGACGGAGAGAGACCGAGACCATGGCCACCACCACGCTGAGTAACGAAGAGATCCTCGATGCGATCGGCAACAAGACCGTCGTCGAGCTGGCGGAGCTGATCGAGGCGTTCAAGAGCAAGTTCAACGTCACCATCGCCGCCGCGGCCCCGGCTGCGGGCGGTGCGGGCGGCGGCGGCGGGGCTGCCGCGGCGGCGCCGGCCGAGGAGCAGACCGAGTGGACCGTCGTCCTCAAGGAGGGCGGCGCCAAGAAGATTCAGGTCATCAAGGCGGTGCGCGAAGTGACCAGCCTGGGCCTGAAGGAAGCCAAGGATGCCGTGGACAACGTTCCGAGCAACATCAAGGAAGGCGTGTCCAAGGCGGAGGCGGAAGAGATCAAGAAGAAACTGGAAGAGCAGGGTGCGGTCGTCGAGCTGAAGTAGGGTGCAGCCCTATCCTGAGCCGGACCGGAGCCCGCCGGGCTCCGGCCGACGAAGGAGTGGAGCCTCGCACCCTATTTCAGTGAGACGAATGCACGCTCGACGCTTTTCGGACGTTCCCGATTTTGCCGAGCCCCGCAGGTTACCCCGCCTTCGAGCGGGGGATCCGCGTTGGGGCCATTTGTGTTGCGCGCCTGGCGCGAGAGTGAGCGACTGATGCCTCAGACCCGATCCGTAATCACGTTCAGCAAGCGAGAGGGCGGCATGCCGATGCCGCACCTGCTCGACATCCAGACCGCGGCGTTCGAGACGCTGCTGGTCCCCGACGACGTCCACGGCGAGCGACAGGACGTCAGCCTCGAGCGCGTCTTCCGGGACCTGTTCCCGATCACGGACGTGAACGAGAAGTACAAGCTCGAGTTCCTGGGCTATTCGCTGGGCGAGGCCAAGTACGCGGTCGAGGAGTGCATCGAGCGCGACATGACCTACGCGGCGCCGCTCAAGGCCAAGCTCCGCCTCGACGTCTACGAAGAGGTCGAAGGACAGAAGCGGCTGAAGAACGCCATCGAGAAGGAAGTCTACCTGGGCGAGCTGCCCATCATGACCCCGCTGGGGACCTTCGTGATCAACGGGGCCGAGCGAGTCGTGGTGAGCCAGCTGCACCGCTCGCCGGGCGTCGTCTTCGAGGAGGACACCCACCCCAACGGGCAGCGGCTGTTCTCGGCGCGGATCATTCCCTTCCGGGGCTCGTGGGTCGAGTTCACGATCGACATCCACGACGTGATCTACGT
>CAMPKP010000249.1 GCA_946887295.1 uncultured Gemmatimonadota bacterium
CCCGTCTCCCATTGCGAGCACCGTGACCGATCCACTGGCGGCACTTCGCGAGGGGCTGCGCGACCGGTACGAGACCGAGCGCGAGCTCGGCCGCGGCGGCATGGCTACGGTCTATCTCGCCCGCGATCTTCGCCACGACCGTCCCGTCGCCCTCAAGGTCCTCCACCCCGAGCTCGCCGCCACGCTCGGCCCGGAGCGGTTCCTCCGCGAGATCCGGCTCTCGGCCCGCCTGCAGCATCCCCACATCCTCACCGTATACGACTCGGGCGAGACCGCGGGGCGGCTCTGGTTCACCATGCCCTACATCGAGGGGGAGAGCCTGCGGGACCGTCTGGTGCGGGAGCGCCAGCTCTCCGTCTCCGACGCCGTGCGGCTCACCCGGGAAGTGGCGCTGGCGCTCGACTTCGCCCACCGGCACGGGGCGGTCCATCGCGACATCAAGCCGGAGAACATCCTGCTGGTGGACGGGCAGGCACTGGTCGCGGACTTCGGGATCGCGCGAGCCCTGGGCGGGGAGGAACAGCGCCTGACCGAGACCGGATTCGCGATCGGCACGCCCGCCTACATGAGCCCCGAGCAGGCGGCGGGTGACCATGCGCTCGATGCCCGCACCGACGTCTACAGCCTCGGCATCATGCTGTACGAGATGCTGGCGGGAGAAATCCCCTTCGCGGCCGCTTCCCCGCAGGCGATGATCGCGCGGCGGCTGACCGAGGCCCCGCGTCCGCTGCGACTGATCCGGGAGACGGTGCCCGAGGGAATCTCCCGGGCCGTCAACCGGGCCCTCGCCAAAGCGCCGGCCGACCGGTTCTCCTCCGCGGCCGAGTTCGCCCGGGCGCTGGAGGAGGCCGGCACCGGCGCTGTGACCGGCGCGGAGCCGAACCCGGCGACCACACCCCTGGTTCCGGCGCAGCCCGTCCCCGCCGCACGAGGTCGCCGCCACGTCCCCATGACGCTGGTGCTCGCGGTGGGATTCGTGCTCGGCCTCGGCGTGCTCTTCGGCTGGCTCCGCTCCCAGGGAGACCGCTCGGCGACGGGCTCCGGCACCTCCAGGTTGCTGGCCGTGCTCCCCTTCGAGAATCTGGGCAGCGCCGAGGACGAGTACTTCGCCGACGGGGTGAGCGACGAGGTTCGGGGCAAGCTGGCCGGCCTCACCGGCCTCCGGGTCACCGCGCGAAGCAGCTCCAACCACTACAAGCAGACCGACAAGAGCCCGGAGGAGATCGGCCGGGAGCTGGGGGTGGACTACCTGCTCACCGGCACGGTGCGCTGGGACAGGAGCGACGGCGGAAGCCGGGTGCGGGTGAGCCCCGAGCTGATACGGGTGGCGACCGGCTCCACCGAGTGGCAGGAGCCGTTCGACGCGGAGCTCACCGAGGTGTTCGAGGTGCAGGCGGAGGTCGCCGCGCGGGTCGCCCGGGCACTGAACCTGGCCCTGGGCGAGCGCCAGCAGGCCGCGCTGGCCGAGAAGCCTACCGCCAACCCCGCGGCGTACGACGCCTACCTCCGGGGCGAAGCGGCATCGCTCGGCATGGGTACCGGCGTACCGGACCAGCTGCGAACGGCGATTGGCTTCTACGAGCGGGCGGTCGCGCTCGACTCCGGATTTGCCGAAGCCTGGGCGCGGTTGGCCAGGGCCCATTCGCTCCTTTACGCCAACGGAGCGCCGAGTGTCGAGGGCCAGCGCCGGGCACGGGAGGCCGGCGAGCGGGCGCTACGGCTGGCGCCCAGTCACCCCGCGCCCCACCTGGCGGAGGGTGATTACCAGCAATACATCGCGGGGGACTTCGAGGGTGCGAGCCGGGCGTACGCCGACGGACTTCGCCTCGCGCCCGACGATCCCGATCTGCTCCAGGGCAGCGCCCTGGTCCAGATCAGTACCGGGCACTGGGAGGAAGGGCTGACACAGCTCAACCGGGCCCAGACGCTCGATCCGCGATCGGTGGTGACCGCGCGACGGCGCTCCTTCATTCTGCTGCGGCTCCGCCGCTACGCCGAATCGATGGCCGCGTCCGACTACGGGGTCGCGCTGGACTCGAGCAACCTGGGCTCATTCATGAACAAGGTCATGACGCTGCTGGCCCAGGGCGATCTCGAGGGGGCTCGAAGGACCATTGACGAGGCGCCCTCCGCGTTGGACCCGACCATGCTCGCGGCAAACTTCGGCCAGTTCTACGAACTTTCCTGGGCGCTGCCGGAACATCTTCAGGCACTCCTGCTCCGGCTGACGCCCGCCGCGTTCAACAGTCGACGTGTCTGGGCCACCGTCCTCGCCAATGCCTATCATCTCCGGGGGGACGCGGCCCGGGCTCGGGCCTATGCCGACTCGGCTCGCATGGAATCCGAAGTCCTGCTGCGGAGCATTCCCGACGACGCCCAGAGCCGGCTCCTGCTCGGAGTCCAGCTGGCCATCCTCGGCCGCAAGACCGACGCGATCCGGGAGGGAGAGAAGGCCATGTCGGAGGCGCCGGCCGACCGGGATGCCTACATCGGTCCATACCTCCAGCACCTGCTGGTCCGGATCTATATCCTGACGGGAGAGCCGGAGAAGGCGCTGGACCGGCTGGAGCCGCTGCTCAAAATTCCCTATTACCTCTCGCCCGGCTGGCTCCGCATCGATCCCGCCTTCGATCCCATCCGGGAGCATCCCCGGTTCCAGCGGCTGGCAGAGGGCGGGCGCTGAGCCGGTTTCGCCGCCTACGCGGTCCGTCCGACTTCCAGCTCGCCCGG
>CAMPKP010000250.1 GCA_946887295.1 uncultured Gemmatimonadota bacterium
CGCAGGCCCCCCGCGCGCCCGCCACCGCGAGCGCTCCGGCCGACCCCGAGAGCGGACCCAACAGTGGACGGAAGCACGTCGCCGGGGAGCAGAACGGCTGGAGGTTGAGCGCGCCGCCGACCGGGGCTCGAATCGCCAGCCAGAGCAACACGCCGAGCGTGGCGAACCGCTCCACGGGCCGGGCGGTGAGCGACAGCGCGAGGCCGGTGACGAGGAGAATCAGCCAGGTGGCCATCCCGCTGCCCCCGGCATAGGCCCGCTGCTTGGCGGTGCCCTGTTCCGGCGGCACCGGCCGGACGCTGAACAGCAGCCGTGGCCCGGCGGTCGTGGGCTCCTCGTAGTCGAAGACATCCACGCTGTCCGGAGCGGAGCCCGGCGGGTACACCGTGAGCCCGACTTCGGTGCTCTCGCGGAACAGCTCCGCCAGGCTGCGGGAGCGGTCGGGCACCGCAGGATGGGCCCATACCAGCACACTGGCGACCGCGGCGCGCCCGTCGGCGGAGTGGCGCCGCGCCTCGAGCACCACGTAATATCCAGTCGCACGAGAGCCGATGGAGTCGCCCCTGGGAGCGGGTGGCAGCCGGTGGCGCCCCGCCCAGGCCCGGAGATCGCCTTCGGGATCGAACAGGGTGACACTCATCTCGGTGCCGCGGACGGGCACCAGGCGCTGGAGGAGGCGGAGCGTCGCGCCGCGGTCCTCCTCCGGCGTGGCCAGCGCCGAGAGCGCGAGACGGTCCGCCCGGTGCAGGGCCGCGTGCAGGTCGCCCGACAGCCGCTCGGACGCCGCCTGCACCCGACGCTCGCGCTGCTCGGCCCAACGGGTCTCGATCGCGGAGAGCCGCGCCTGCGTCACGGCGATCGTCCCGATCAGGCCGACGAGAGCGGCGGCGAGTCCCCGGCGGCGCCATCCCCGGTAGGGGAACAGGGCGGCCAGACAGCCGGCGACGGCGAGCCCGCCGACCACCACCCAGGGCAGCGACGGGCGCCGCAGCCACTCCGCTGCGGCCACGCCGGCCGCGAGCGTCAACAACAGCCACCATGGCGGACGATGACTCAAGCCGGACGCCCCTGGCGGATGAAGGAGATGACCCCGGTGGCGATCGGGGAGCTGCTGCTCCGCCGTCCCACCCTCATCGTGCCGGCCGGCACCACCGAGCAACACGGCCCCCACCTCCCGCTGGGCTGCGACACGATGATCGTCGAGCGCCTCTCGGACGATCTCTCGGCCGCGTTCACCGTCCTGCGGGCTCCCACCGTCGAGTTCGGAGTGCACGCCATCTCCCGACCCTTTCCCGGAGGGGCCGCGCTGAGGCATCGGACTTTGCACCGTGTCATGAACGAACTTATCGAGTCCTGGGAGGAGGGGGCAGGCGTTCGCGAGTTCGTGATCCTGACCGCGCAGGCGAGCGAGGCGCACCTGGAGGCGCTCAGCACCATCCGGACCGAGCAGGCCACCGTCAACGTAGTGGACGTCTTCGGCCTCGACTTCGGTCCGCTGCTCGATCAGCCCGGCGCGCCGGTCCAGGGGGGCGAGCTCGATACCTCGCTGCTGCTCTACCTCGCCCCCGAGGTGGTCCACATGGAGCTCGCCACGGACTTCGCCCTGACGCCCAAGATGCTGGCCCGCTATCGGCCCGGCCACACCCGGCGGCTCCCCCCTGGATCGCCCGGCTCGGTGGGCTACCCCAGTCTCGCCTCCGCCCAAAAGGGCGAGGTTCTGTATAAATTCATTCTCGACCGAATCAGCAGCTACCTGGCCGGTAACTGAGGTGAGCCGAATGGGCCTACGCGCTGCGGCGCTGCTCCTCCTGCTGGCACCCCAGGCATCTCCTGCCGCGGCCCAGGCCGCCGCTGAAATCACCCTGATCATCCAGCAGGGTGGCAAGGAGATCGGGCGGGAGAGCTTCACGCTCACCCAGGGCAGGGGGCGCGGCGCCCCGGGCAGTACCCTGAGCGCGACCGCCCGGTATCCGGCCACGGTCCCCACGACGCGGCTCACCGCGCTGCTCGAGCGCACGGCCGATTTCGCGATCGCCAAGTTTCAGCTCGACGTGGACAGCCCCAGCGGATCGACGGTGATTCTCGCCGCCGGCTCCGGCGCCCGGCTGGTGGTTCGGACCGTGGCGACGGGCTCCGAGTCGGGGCGGGAGCTGCCCGGCGGCCCCGACGTCGTGCTGCTCGACGACGATGTGCACTCGCTCTACACGGCCGTGGCCGACCTGGCGACGCCGGCGGGCAAGCGGCTGACCGGAATCTTTCCACGCACCGGGAGGCGCGCGTCGTTCACGGCGCGGCTCGAGAGCGACGGCCAGGGCGACACCAGACGCATCACCCTGGCCGGAGACATCGCCGGCACCATGCAGACGGATGCCCAGGGTCGACTTCGTCGCCTGGAGCTGCCGGCGCAGAACAAGATCGTTTCGCGGGCGGAGTAGCCCTCCCTCACAAGTCGTTCACCGACAGCCTCGAAGCCGACCATCGTCGCAACCTGAAACCTCAGCGGCGAGGCTGCCGTATTGGCCCCGGTCACGTCCCCAGCACAAAGGGCAAGTCCATGAATCGCTGGCTCGGTTTCCTCGCGGTCGCGTGTCTCGGCGCCACGCCCGCAGGAGCGCAGGATACCACGTCAACGCCCAGGGCGGCCGACAC
>CAMPKP010000251.1 GCA_946887295.1 uncultured Gemmatimonadota bacterium
GCGGTGTGGGGGGGGGCGGGGAGCGGGCGCGGGTTAGGGCTGTTGGTGGGGGGGGGGGGGGGGGGCCTGGCTTTACCAGACACTTTAACTATCCGGTTAGTTAAGAGCGGTAAGCTAAGAAACCGCGGGTCGGGCCGCAAGAGGGTTTTGCTACACCGGCACCCTGCCCTGAGCTGCTACGCCGAGGTGGAGTGGGTCAGCAGGCGCTCCGCCGTGGCCGCTCGGATTCGGCGAAGGGAGCAGTTGAGCCAGCCGATTCAGGGCCTCGACGTTGCGGGGCAGGCAGTTGCGAAAAGGGGCCCGGCGGTCCACTTTTCGCCTCCCACATACGGGTCGGTAGCTCAGTTGGATAGAGCGCTTGCCTCCGGAGCAAGAGGTCGCGCGTTCGAGTCGCGCCGGGCCCACTCTGGAAGATCTGCCCCCGTCGATACTTCGGTGTCGCGGGGTTCTTTGTTCCTGGACCCTGCCCTGTCGCCGGTGTCGTTCGGGGTGCCAAAACCACAAGCCGAGCCGATCCTTCAAGCAGGCCAACTCGATCTGGCGCCACCCTGTACCCGCGGCCACATTGGAGAGCGTGGCCTTACCCCTCCTCAACGGCCACATGCGAGTTCCGCAGCACAGGAGCACTCCCTCCCCCTGAGGTCCCCATGCGCCAGCGCACGGTCCTATTCGTGAGCCTGGTCGCCGGAACGGCTCTCTTCAATGCCTGCTCCGACACCACCCAGCCCACGCCGGCATCCGACGACAAGGTAGGTTTCGATCCCCGCCAGCAACCCGACGATCCCGTCGCCCTCGTCCGCAACATCCCGGGGTTCGGCGGCTTCTTCTTCGATCGGGAAGGTGTTCCGACGGTCTACCTGCGTGACGTGTCCGCGCGGGCGCAGGTGGAGCGTGCCTTGGGACCCTGGCTCGCCGGGCAGGGGTACCGGGCCGCCGCACTTCGGGTGCGCCGGGCGGACTACGACTGGGCTTCGCTGGAACGCTGGCAGGGCCGGGCGACCGTCACGGCGCTGGCGATGCGGGGCGCTGTCTCAGTGGACGCGGACGAAGCCCGGAACCGGGTGGCGATCGGCGTGGAGCGCGGAATGCCTGCGGCGCAGGTGCGATCAGCGGTGGCGCGGCTCGGGGTTCCGTCGGCCGCCGTCGTGGTCGAGGAGGTGGCGCCGGTGAGACTGGTCGCAACGTTGCAGGACCGTGTCCGGCCGGGCGTGGGAGCCCTCCAGATCAACTTCGATCCCGACCCGGGCGCGTCCGGAAGTCTTGTGTGCACCATCGGCTTCAACGCGACCCGGAGCGGCCAGCGATCGTTCATCACCAACTCGCATTGCACGAACTCCCAGGGCGGCAACGAGTCAACGCCGTACTGGCAGCCGACCCAAGGCGCGGCGCCGACACGGATCGCGAGCGAGGTGGCCGATCCGGCGTACACCACCGGAGGCAGCTGCCCGCCGGGCCGCCGCTGCCGCCGCAGCGACGCCGCGCGAGCCCGGTACGCCAGCGGCACCGCCTCGACGCTCGGCAGGATCGCGCGGACCAGAGGCGCGAACAGCGGCTCGCTCACCATCACCGGCAGGTTCACGATCACGGCTGAAGGCAGCACCGTTTTCGGGCAACAGGTGCACAAGATCGGGCGGACAACCGGCTGGACCCGGGGGTCCGTCAGGGGCACCTGTGTCAACACCAACGTCGCTGGGACCAACATCACCCAGCTTTGCCAGGGTTGGGTCTCGGCGGGCGCAGGTGGGGGCGACAGCGGCTCACCCGTCTTTCGGCGGCAAGGCACCGGCAGCAATGTCACGCTGCTGGGGATCCTCTGGGGCGGGAGCACTCTTTCCGACGGGAGCACCCTCTACATTTTCAGTCCGATCTCGAATATCGAGACGGAGCTGGGGGCGCTCACGACGTTCTGACACTTCCGCCACAGGCATCTCCGTGATCCCAGGCGACTCACCACTGGCGGATGCCCTCCGCGACCGCTACCTGCTCGAGCGCGAGCTCGGCCGGGGCGGCATGGCTACCGTCTACCAGGCGCGCGATCTCCGGCACGATCGCGCTGTCGCCCTCAAGGTCCTGCACCAGGAGCTGGCCCATGCGCTCGGCCCCGAGCGCTTTGTGCAAGAGATCAAGATCGCCGCCCGCCTCCAGCACCCCCACATCCTGCCGGTCTTCGATAGCGGGACAGCGCAGCAGCCTGGCAGTGCGGTGGAGTCCCTGTGGTACACGATGCCATATGTCACGGGCGAGTCGCTCAGGCAGCGACTCGCCCGTGAACCGCAGCTCCCGCTGCGAGATGCCGTCCGGGTCACGCTCGAGGTCGCCGATGCCCTGGGCTACGCGCATGGGCAGGGTATCGTCCACCGTGACGTCAAGCCGGAGAACATCCTGCTCTCGGGCGATCACTGTCTCCTCGCGGACTTCGGCGTGGCCCAGGCGCTCGACGCAGCAGGCGGCGAGCGGCTCACGGGGACCGGCATGACGTTCGGCACCCCGTTGTACATGAGCCCGGAGCAGGCGAGCGCCGAGCGGCGGCTCGACGGCCGGAGCGACATCTACTCCCTGGGCTGCGTCCTATACGAGATGCTCGCCGGCGAGCCGCCGTTCACCGGTCGCACGGCACAGGCGATCA
>CAMPKP010000252.1 GCA_946887295.1 uncultured Gemmatimonadota bacterium
GAACATGCATGCCGTCCGTGGCCTGCACGAGTTACTTCGGCTGCCGCCGCGTCGACCTGAGGGCCCGGGCGTGCCTTTTTGTCCGATTTCGCGGCGAGTGGACCCGTGGCTCCTCAGCGGCGGATCTTCACCGCGCGCTCGACCGTGTCGCGCCCGCCGGTGTCGGCGCTGACCACCCGCACGGTCCGTGCTGTGCGCGGCGCCCCCTTGGTCACCCGGACGGTCACCTCGAGGGTCTGGTCGTCGACCAGTCGCACCCGCCGGACCTTGACGCCGGGGCCGCCGATCCGCACCTTGGTCCCGGCGTCGAAGCTCGTCCCGTGCAGCGTCACCTTCGTGGTGCTCCTCCGGTGCAGCTGGCGCGGTGTCACCCTGTCCAGCTTCGGGCCAGGAGCCACTCGAAGACAGCCGACGCAGACTACGTGGCCTCCGCCGTCGGTGACGACGAGGTCTCGCGCGCCCGTGGCCGCACGGGGTCGGACGTCGACACTGAGCACCAGCCTTTCCGAGGTGCTGCGCCGCACGGTCACCGTCACACCACGTCCGCTTGCCGCGACCCGGGTCTGCGGGCCGAAGCCGGACCCGGTCAGACGCATCCGCCGATGCCGCGCGCCCTGGCCGACGGTGGCTGAGGGGTTGTCGACCACGAGCTCGCGTCCGGTGATGCAGAGCGCGAAGGCAGCCAGGCCGGAGCTCCCGAGGCGTTGGCCCCGGACCAGAGCGTCACGGTGACCGCGGCCTCGTCGCCGGGGGCGGCGCCGGCGGTCCCCCGGATGGTCACCGCACCCTCGGCCACCTCGGCCCCGACGGCCGGTGCGGTGATCCTCGGTGTGGGCGGGGTCGTGTCGGGCCGTCGCACCGTGAAGGTCACCAGGCCACTCGTCCCGACGTTCCCGGCTGCGTCGGCCTGCACAGCCTGGACTGTCCAGGTGCCGTCGGCCAGCGGCGCCGGAGGTGTGGAGCTCCACGACCCGTTGGTCTCGACGGTCGCCTCGGTGGTGATCACGACGTCGTCGTTGACCGTCGGGCCCTCGAACCAGCGGACCGTCACGGTGCCGGCGTCGCCCGGCGCCGTACCCGCGGTGCCCCGCACCTCGGGTGTGTCCGAGGACAGCGTCGCCCCGGGCGCCGGTGCGGTGATGGTCGGTTCCGGAGCGGTGGTGTCCGGCGGCGGCGCGTTCACGCTGAAGGTGACCGGCGTGCTGGTTCCGGTGCCGTTGCCGCTCCCCGCCGAGGCTTGCGCCGTCCAGGTGCCCGCATCGAGGTCGGCCGGGAGCGTCGTGCTCCAGGTTCCACCGCTCGCGGTGGCCGTCGTGCTCAGGAAGGGGGCGGGATCCCACCCGGAGGTGGGAGAACCAGGCTCCTCCCCTGTCGGAGGCGTGCCCGAGAACACCGGGCGGTTGCCGCGGTAGAGCCGGACCGTGATCGTCCCGGCCACGCTCGACGTCCCGGACAGGACGACCGGCTGCTCATTCAGGGTGCCCGCGGTCGGGGTCGTCACCGCGACCCTGGGCGCGTTCGTGCCGCCCAGGACCTGGGCGATGTTCTGGACCGACGTGTCCGGGAGTGTGACCAGCCAGGTCAGGAAGGCGTCCAGCGTGGCGTCGCTGACAGGCCGGTAGCTCTCGTCCATGCACGCCTGGAAGCCGGGGTCGTCGGTGTAGCAGATCTGGTGGAAAAGGAAGGGCAGCCAGCCGCCGCCGTTCGCGATCGCCGCGTTGACCGCGGCCTGGAGAGCCTCGAGGGTCTCCGGGCCGTCGCCCGATCGACCGTGGATCCGGATGCCGTAGTTGTTCTCGGTCGGCGGGATGGTCTCCCGGTAGATCGGACCGTCAGTCGTGATCGTGCCCGCCTTGCGAGCCGACTGGTAGCCGCAGCCGCGTGGGATCTCCTCGACCGAGGGGTCCATGTCTCCGAACGGGTAGGCGTAGCTGACCGGGTTGAACCCCTGCTCGAACAGGGTCTCCCGGTCCTGACAGACCTCTGCCCACTTGCTCTCGATCGAGGTGTTCGGGTCCAGGAGGCTGAGGTGGGCGAACCCGTGCCCGCCCACGTCGTGCCCGGCGTCCGCGAGATCGTGGACCTGTGCCCACGTCATGGTCCCGGGACCACCGCCCACGGTCCCGCTGTTGATGTAGAAGGTGGCGGAGGCGTCGTGCTCCGCGAGGAGGGGCAGCAGCCGGTGCTGCGAGGAGAGTCCGTCGTCGAAGGTGAGCGAGACGACCAGGGGTGGTGCCGCCGAGGCAGGCGGCCCGACGACGAGACCGGCGGTGAAGCGCGATACGCGGCGTCGTGACATGACATCCCCCTGTGCCTGCTGGCCGACCCGGCACCATCTGCAACCGGTCGAGGATCGGCGGCGATGAACGCAGTAAACGCAGACGTTCAGGGGATGGAAATGCCTCCTCCAACCCATTTCCCACAGAAGAACTCGGGTTCTTCCGATTGGTGGATTTCGACCGACCGGCGGGCCGCAAACCAACGGCGCCCCGGCCGGGAAGGCCGGGGCGCCGCGGGTCAACAGGGCGGGGTTATCGCTTGATGTTGACGAGCTCCTCGAGCACCTGGTCCGAGGTGGTGATCACGCGCG
>CAMPKP010000253.1 GCA_946887295.1 uncultured Gemmatimonadota bacterium
CATTTACCGACGGCCCGGGGTAGAACCCCCGGGCCATTGGCTGTCCGAAGGTCCCAGGCCGACCCGCCGTTGCCAGACTCTCGCCCCGTCCGGACCGAGTTGCGCCCCCGACGTCGCTGTCATACGCCCCGAGCACAGTGGCCAGGCTAGACCTATGCCCCGCACTGCGTCAGCACGTGCCGCCGCTCTTCGCCATTGACTAGGACTGACCGGATTCGCTAGGAGCGCCCACGCCGGCCACCCGCTCGAGCAGGGCCAGCACCTCATCGCGGCGGGGCAGCGCCACCGCCGCGCCGAGGCGCGTGGTCGTCAGTGCGGCGGCGGCGCTGGCGAACGGGCCGGCTTCGGCGAGCGAGCAGCCTTCGGCGAGCCGCACGGCCAGCGCCGCGGTGAATGCGTCGCCGGCACCAGTCGAGTCCACGGCCGGCACATCGAGGCGCGGCAGCCAGCACTCCCCATCCCGCCACACGATGAGATCGCCCTCGTCACCCGCCTGGACGGCGGCGGCTCCTGCGCCGCGGGCGAGCAGCGCTTCGGCCGCACGCCGTGCGCTCCGGTAGCCGGTGACGTGGACGCCGGTCAAGGCCTCGGCTTCGAGAGCGTTGGCTCGGACGATCGCCAGGCCTCGGAGCAGCCCGGCCGGCAGCGGACGCGCCGGGCCCGCGTCGAGGACGACCGGCACGTGCGCCGCCTTGGCGATGCGCACCGCCTCGGCGATCGCCCCGAGCGGCGGCTCGAGCTGGGTCACGAGCACCCTCGCGCCACGCAACGCCGACCCCGCGCGGCGGACGTCCCGTGCGCCGAGGCGCAGGTTGGCCCCCGGTGCGGCCATGCTCTGCTTGTGGCCCGACCGATCCACGTGGATCACGGCGGCGCCCGTGATCGCTGCGGCGTCCCGGCCGACGTGGCGTGCCTCGACCCCCTCGCGCCTGAGATACGCAAGGATGGCGCGGCCGCGCCCATCGTTCCCCACACGTCCCACCAGCTCCGCGCTGGCGCCAAGCCGAGCCGCGGCGACAGCCTGGTTGAGCCCCTTGCCGCCGGATGCCTCGACGAACTCGCTCCCCTCCACGGAGTCCCCGGCGGGGAGCCGGGGACCGCGGGCGATGTAATCGGTGTTCGCCCCACCCACGACGACGATGCTCATCTCGACGGATCCGGCTCGCAGCACCACATGGCACTGAGGATCTGGGCGGTGCGGGGAGTATGCCGTGCCGCCGATCACATGGCGGGTCAGGGCCGCCGTCTCGAGCCAAGCCGTACCGGTGTCCCGCCACATCGGCCTCGCTAGAATACACCACAGAGGCACCGGCGCCTCGTGCGCCAGCGGGAGGTCCGCATGAATACCGTCGGCGACGGGCTCGTCACGATCTTTCTCTGCGGCGACGTCATGACCGGACGCGCCATGGATCAGATCCTGCCCCATCCCAGCGACCCGCGGATATACGAGGAGGCCGTGTCGGATGCTCGCACGTACATCGAGCTCGCGGAGGAAGTGAACGGCCCCATCCCGAGGCCGGTGAACCTGTCCTACATCTGGGGCGATGCGCTCGCCGAGCTGCAGCACGTCGCGCCCGATGCGCGCGTCGTCAACCTCGAGACCAGCGTGACGCGCACCGGCAGGCGCTGGCCCAAGGGCATCAACTACCGGATGAACCCGGCGAACGTGGGGTGCCTTGCCGCGGCCGGGATCGACGTCTGCGTTCTCGCGAACAACCATGTGCTCGACTTCACCCATGCGGGGCTGGTCGAGACGCTGGAGACGCTCGAGCGGTCCGGCCTGAAGACCGCGGGCGCCGGCCGGACCCTCGCCGAGGCGCGGCAGCCGGCCATCGCCGAAACCACGGGCGACTCCCGAGTCGTCGTGTACGGCTTCGGCACACATACCAGCGGTATTCCCCGGAGCTGGGCCGCGGCCGAAGACCGCCCCGGCGTCGACTTCCTCGTCGATCTGTCGGAGCGCACGGCCGAGGCGATCGAGCAGCGCGTCCGAGCAGTCAAACGGCCCCGGGACGTGGCGATCGCCTCGGTGCATTGGGGAAGCAACTGGGGATACGAAGTGCCGTCCGCGCAGATCAGGTTCGCGCACCGGCTGATCGATGGCGGCGTGGACATCGTCCACGGCCACTCGTCCCATCATCCTCGCCCGATCGAAGTCTATCGAAGGCGGGTCATCTTCTATGGCTGCGGGGATTTCCTCAATGACTACGAGGGCATCAGCGGGTTCGAGCAGTTCAGGGCCGACCTGGCTCTCATGTATTTCGTCACGCTGGATCCTGCCGGCGGCGACCTGGTCCGGCTCCGCATGGTGCCGATGCAGATCCGCAGGATGAGACTGAGCCGGGCGTCACCGCACGATGCCAGCTGGCTGGCGACCAGGCTCGGCCGCGTCAGTCCGGGTTTCGGAACATGGGTGGAGATGGCTGAAGACGGAAGCCTGTTTCTGCACTGGGAATGAGCGGCGAGATTCCATGGGGATCATGCGCCAGGAGCCCGATCCCTGATCCCGGC
>CAMPKP010000254.1 GCA_946887295.1 uncultured Gemmatimonadota bacterium
CCGCGACCTCCGTGGTGGGCAGGCCGGCGAAGAAGCGGAGCTCGACCAGCCGGCGGAGCCGCGGACTCGCCCGGTCGAGCTGGTTCAGCGCGTCGTCGAGCGCCACCAGCTCGTCCAGCTCCAGCTCGAGCGGGGCCGCACCATCATCGAGCGACACGAGTCGCCATCCACCTCCGCGCTTGAGCGCGGCCCGGCTGCGCGCGAAGTCCACCAGGACCTGGCGCATGGCGCGCGCCGCCGCGCCGAAGAAGTGCGCCCGGTCGTCCCAGGCCTCGCGGCGCGGGGCCGCCAGCTTGAGAAAGGCCTCGTGCACCAGGTCCGTGGTGCAAAGCGTGTCGGGTCCGCGGGCACGAAGTTCGCGATGAGCGAGGTGCTTGAGCTCTTCGTAGACCAGCGGAAAGAGCGTATCGGTGGTGGAGGGGTCTGGGGCGGGCTCGTCCACGCCGATAACCTATGGCCGGGTGCCTCGGGCGTCGAGGGCATGTCGCAACAGGGCCCGGAATTCCGTATGAATCAACAGCGCATGCCGTCCCCGCGCGTCCTCCGACAGGAGTCTCCCATGCTTCCCCGTGGCCTGGTCATCCTCGCCGTCCTCGGAATCGCGCTCTCCGGGTGCGCCGCCGACGAATCGACTGCACCCACCTCCCCCGGGCGGCCGGCGCCCGGAGGGCCGGCGCTCGTCGAGGGGAGCATCGAGGCGCTGGTCCAGGAGGTCAGGGAGCGCGCCGCCGAGCGCGGCATCGGGCCGCTGGCGAGGCCGGCTCCGGTCCGGCCCGAGCTGGTCCGGCTGGGGCAGGTGCTGGCCTTCGACAAGATCCTGAGCGGCAACCGTGACATTTCCTGCATGACCTGCCATGTGGCGTCGCTCGGCACCGGCGACGGCCGCAGCCTCTCGATCGGCCAGGGCGCCACGGGGCTGGGCTCCGCCCGGGTGCACCCCGACGGCGCCTTCATTCCCCGGAACGCCCCGCCGGCCTTCAACCTGCACGCCATCGATCCGCTGTTCTGGGATGGCCGTGTGGTGCGGGACGCGGCGGGCCACTTCCTCACGCCGGCGAAGCAGCGGGTGAGCCCCCACATGACCCGCGCCTTCGAGTTCGGGGCGCTCTCGGCGCTGCCGCTCTTCCCGGTGCTCTCGCGCGAGGAGATGCGGGCGGACCGCGGCAACGAGCTGGGGGCCGTCAGCGATAAGCAGCCCCAGCAGGTCTGGAACCGCCTCATGGACCGGCTCGGCCGGATCCGGGAGTACCGCCGGATGTTCGAGGCGGCGTACCCGGGGACCAGCTTCCCCCGGATGAACTTCGGGCACGCGAGCAACGCCATCGCGGCGTTCCTCACCGACCGGCTGGCGTTCAACGACTCGCCCTGGGACCGCTTCCTCGCGGGGGACGACGGAGCGCTGACCGAGGTGCAGCTCAGAGGGGCGCGGAACTTCCTCACGGCCCGGTGCTCGATCTGTCACAACGGGCCCGCATTCACCGACAACCGGTTCCACAACGTCGCCGTCGCCCAGTTCGGGCCGGGCAAGGGCGACGGGGCCTCCGGCCGCGACGACTTCGGCCGGATGCGGGAGACCGGCCGGGCCGAGGACCGGTACGCCTTTCGGACGCCGCCGCTCCGCAACGTCGAGCTGACGGCGCCCTATGGCCATGATGGCGCGTTCTTCAGTCTGCGGGAGTTCGTCGCGCACTACAGCGAATCGGACCTCAAGCTGCGGAGCTTCGACGGGAGCGAGCTGGAGCCGGCGCTGCGGGGCACGCTGCTCGCGAACGTCGAGGCCATCCTCGCGACCCGGGACCCGCTGCTGGACGGGGTGGTGTTCGACGACGTGACGATCGACGAGGTGACCGAGTTCATGAAGGCGCTGACCGATCCGGCGGCGCGGGACCTGAGCGCCATCGTGCCGGCGAGCGTGCCGAGCGGGCTGCCGGTGGACGGGCCGTGATGGGTGTAGGCACGGTGTCACGGTGTCACGGTGTCACGGTGTCACCCTGAGCGAAGCGAAGGGGGCCATGTCCGGACATGGCCCCCTTCGCTTCGCTCAGGGTGACAAAAAGGCCCTACTCTACTCGGCCGACAACGCGATCGCCGGATCCACCCGCGCGGCCAGCCGCGACACGAACGCCGCCGTCACCCCGAACAACTGCGCCTCGATCGCCTTCGCGCCTGCGTACGCCGCCACCAGCCCCAGCCCGGCGCCCGCCGCGACGATCCGAAGCCCGCGGCCGAGGACTAGGCGCACCACCTCGCCCCGCGCCGCGCCCAGCGCCATCCGGATTCCGATCTCCCGCGTCCGCTGCGCCACCACGTACGACATCACCCCGTACACGCCGATCAGCGCCAGCACCGCGAACCCGGCGGTGAGCCGGGCGGTGAACCGCCGCGGCGCGAGGTCGCGGTCGAGCAGCGCCGTCATCGGGCGGATCTTCCAGACCGGCTGGTCCCGGTCCACCGCCCAGATCGCCTCCCGCACCGCCTCGATCATGGACTCGGGATCGCCCG